>JAHEZH010000270.1 GCA_023251155.1 Flammeovirgaceae bacterium
TTTGAGCTGACTTCGAGGGGCTGTGGTACCAGGGAGTGATGAGGCGTGGCACGCGGGCAAATGAAATTACCGTTTGGAGGCTAGCGGCAAACGAATAGCCGCTTCTCGGCTTGAATGTACTGCCGCTGCCGTCTGGCTTATGCTTCATACTGCGCTTTGAAGGCCATCAGCTCTTCATAGAGCCGTGCGGCTGCCGTTACCAGTTCTGATCTTTGCGGACTCAGTTTTTCGATGTGCTTGTCGCGCAGATTAAAATAGAATTCGCTCACCGTCTCATTATCCGGATGGAGGCGGGCGTAGGTGAGAATGAGGGAGGAGAGGTCGGCCTGGTGATAGACATCATCAATACCCAGTTTGCGCAGGCCGGTAAAGAAGCGATGGCTGCGCAGGTCTTCGCGGATGAGTGCACAAAGAAGCTCCTGCGGCGTGGGCAGATCGGGTAGCGGTTGGTGGATGGGTTTCATGGTGGTGACGGATGAGTTGTAACGGGAAACAAAACAGCAGATGAAGGTTGCGAAAATTTTTGACGTTGTGAATACCCCCGCGGGTACTTAATCCAGCAGTTCGCTGATGTCTCTTTCGGTCCATTCTTCTTCGGCCGCATCCAGCACATCGAGCAGGCCCAGTATGCCCAGCAGGAAATGATGGTTGGCATAGACCGACCAGCCATTGAGCTGATGGGCGGAATAATCGATGATCACGTTGCGCAGGTCACGGGCAAATGCTTTGGGCGGATGGTGCTGCAGAAAGAGGGCGAACTCGCGCTGCACCGATTCGCTGAGGATCGGTGCAGTTTTCGGAGAGGGGCGTTTGGCGGATTTCTTTGCCATGGCTGTTTGTCTTTGATAGACGAATATAGCCATTTCGGTTATATAGCCAAAATGGACTTATATCCATTTTTACTATATGGCAAAAAAGAAAGCTAAAGGTGAAAAGAGGGAATACAACCGGATTAAAGAGGTACTCGAAAAACAGGAACGTACACAGACCTGGCTATCTGAACAACTGGATCTTGATTTTGTAACCGTTACGCGATATACCAATAACCATCGCCAGCCTTCCATCGCCACACTGTTTGAGATTGCCCGTTTGCTGAAGGTAAATCCGAAAGAGTTGCTGAATAGTTAGGTCTTATTGGACCTTTTGTAGCACCCACGGTATGTAATGTTGTCTTTGTTTCATCTGAGCTTTTATCGTGATAAGGAAGAGAGTAAGAAGGTAAGTGGGTTGTATTGAGTTGACCACGTCCATTGCGGGGAACGAAGCAATCTGTATTTTGCAGTGTAAAGTGATTATACCTGCTTGGGAATATTTTAATTTTCGTACTGAATATTAAGCTGTTTAAATTTGTCACCAACCTTTTTAGCCTTAGCATTTACGGTTATCCATTTGCTCATATAAAGGCTCTCTGTATATTTAGTTTTTTCAAGTCCCTCATCACCTTGAATTTTTATTTTTGGTTTTGACATCTCCTCTTCATTGTTCGAGTTTTTAATAAAAGCGTTTCCTGTTCTTGTATCGGTATTTAGGTGATAAATGTAAATTTTGTATTCTTTAAAATTCTCATCAACTATTAATCCTTTTTTATGTATCTCAATCTCTTCCACGCTACTTTGAAAGTTTTGGTTAAAATCCTCATCAATAAAAGCTAGCGGTGTCTCTTCATTATCAATGACATTATTTATTGAGGCGCTTTCAAAGTTTACGCCAACTTGCTCAGTGAGTTTTTCAAATCTTACTGCTGACTTTAGAATATCTTCTTTTAAAGAGAGACCTATATTTTCTGGCCTTTGAATATACGCTTTGTCATAAACTTCATTCAAAGTGTTTTCTAACTGACTTAGTTCATTTGAGAAATTCGTATTGTCATTTTTAAATATCTCTTTATCTTCAACAAAGGATTCTGAAATATATTTGATGTAATTTGTTATGTATTTACTAATTGGAGCTTGTTGTAAAAACAGATTTCCATTTACGCCTTTTTGTTTTAGATCTAATTCAAAATTTATTTTAAAACTTCCCTCAGTATATGGTTGTAGCATTGCTTTTGGAAGCAGGTTCATACCCTTTAATGAATTAATTCGGTCCTCTAAAAACTCGGTAAATCCATTCTGAATTTTTGAAACCTCATCAGCTACAGCCTTGTTTACATCTGCTAATTTACCTTTTAGTGAAATCGAAAAAATAAGAGAATGTGTTTTAATGATTGAAGGGCAAAAGGAGTTTTTTAAGGGTAAATAGTCGGAGGGTATAGAATTGAAGTCAATATCATATGCCTTTACAACTTTAAATGAATAGTCCTTTTCTACTATACTAATTGATTTTGAGTTTCTTAACAAATCGAGATAAGAGATTTTTCCATTCATAAATTGATGAAACTCCTTATTTGATAAGATTGAGTGAAGCGTTAAAATTGTTTTTGTTTGATCATCTTCTTCTAAATGAGAACCAATTATTTTGTTTCCTAATCTGTTTGTGCCAATATATAGGATAGGAAAATCATCAAAATGAAGAATCTGGTAATTCTCGACTATTTCGACTAAGTCTTTTTTTAATAATAGCCTTTCGTATAAGTTAAATTCCTTCATTTTAAGCAAACTTAACAATACTAATGGTAATAATGCTGTCAAGCGTAAAAGTGTCCGATTTAAAGAGATTATAATGACTTTGATCGTCAACCTCGGGAGCAAATTTTACTTTACCAGTGTTATCTTTTAATTTGAACTTGACATAATGCGCACCCTTTTTTGGATTAATGCTAAATGTATTTAAGTACTTATTTACAATAAGCCTTTCCGAGTCTCCTTTAGATTGATTTATAGAAACGGCTTTGTATGAACAAACGTCATCACATTCTTTAGCTTCCGATTTTATTCCTCTCTCCCAGTGAGTGTGAAAATCACTATCTTGAACTACATCTTTTTTTAATTTACGAATGTATTCATTGGCAGTGTCTTTTTCAGCGTTGTCTGTACAATTACACTCAGTGTCATGATGTAAATTTTCAAAAGTCATACTCTTTATTTAGTGTAATGATTATTTAAAGATTCGGATGTGTAATATTATTTTTCTTCAGCCCATTTTTCAAAAGCCAGACGTTGTGTTTCGTAAAGTATTGTTTTGAATTTTTGTTTGTTGTATAGGAAAACGCAATGCCTAATTATTGTGTAGGGATTCATATAGTTAAGTGTCTCTATGGAATATTGCTCAATAGTTTCCTTGTGATTATCTAAGGATTTAATGAGAACCTCTGTTGAGAACGCACCATCTAACTTTAAAAGATCCCCAACAAATCCATCCGCCTTATACTCAATAAAGTGATATGAGGGGAATTGATTTTGCACAACAAGAAGAAACTTAAAAACATCGATATTCTCCTGTAATTCTTTTGTTTTACCCGTTACTTCTGTTTTTGCTTTTTCTTGTTCTTTGTGTGTCTCTCCATTGATTCTTAAAAACTCTTCATCGGCTACTTCAAATAATGCTGATAGGCGATTAATTCTTCTTTTTAATTCAATAGGGATATTCCTTTTGTATTTAATTTTATGATCTAAGACACTCCAAGCGTCTTGAATGATCGTCCTAATTTGAAGTTCAAATGAAATGTTGTTGAACTTAGTATATTCTGGGAGTGAGGATCTCTGATTATTAATCATCAAGTCTAAATGTAGTCCCTTGTATCCAAATTTATCTTCAGTACTATCGAGCTGAGATATCTTATCAGTTATATCAAGTTCTTTAAAATTGTTTTCAATAAGTTTTTGGATTTGTTTAATGTCTTCAAGATAAAGACAAACAATTCTTAGCCCAACGATATCAGTAATGTAGTCTTGAATTTTGTAATCTTTATTACTATTATCAAGATCGGGAAGGTATTTTCTTTTGAATTTACTTACGCATTCTTCACGATTTTTGATTCTTGATGAAACGGAGTCAACAGGTATTTTGTCAACCAAAAGAGCTGAAATTAATGTCTTGAAAACATCAGCGGCCGAGAGCAGAAAGTCATGTTGCTCGTCATAATATGAACAGAACTCTGTTACTTTTTTTTCAAAATCAATTGGGAATTTCTCCGGTATTATCATTTTCTTGTTTTTATAGTCTCTTATGAAATATGATCTACTATGACTATTCAATTGAAGTGACTAATGCGCAATCGAGCGATTCCCTCAGAGATGAGCTACGATCTTCACCAACCAGAATAGACACTACGAAGTTGTAAAGAAGAAGTGAAATAAAAAATCCCTGAATTCAGGGATACCGCAGCGTTGTTTTATTTTGTTACTTAGTTGTCTTTTTCGTTACGCTACAAACAAACACCGCCGGTTAGCGGTCAACACCCAGTTACACATCGCAAAAAGTTATGGCTATTGCTTATTCATCCGCTCTTCCCGGGCAGTTCATCAAAACCAAAGCGGAGCGTGTGCCCCGCCTTGTGTTCGTGATCATTGCTGCCATCACCACCGTGGCCCTGGTTCAGGATGTGGTAGAAGCACATGTTCATGCATTTCCTTTCTATCTCTCCGAGGCGTTGTTATTCAAAACCACGTGGCTGTTGTTCTTACCGCTGCTTGTTGTGCAATGGTATTGTCTTAAAGCAAGTGGCTATACGGCTTCGTCAGGCAAACGAATACTGTTGATCATGGTAGCGGTGGTGCTGCATGCCTGCCTTGTTCCGTTGATGATATGGAGTATTTCATCATTGCTGTTTGATCACACCTATCACTATTCCGGCACGTTGCAATATACCCTGTCGGAAGACCTGGTGAAGCTGCTGGTGGGCTACAGCTTGCTGCCACTGCTGATGAGAAAAACAGCGGACGCGAAGCCAGAGCCAGCGCCAGCACCCGGGGCGCTTCCGGTGAAGCACGATAACCCTCTGCCCGAAAGAATCATTGTCTTTAACGGCAAAGTACACCTGCCCCTCAGTGTGGCCGATATTGAATACATCTCGGCCGAAACACCCTACATTGCTTTTCATGCCGCAGGCAAAACGTACCTGCAAACGGGCACGCTCAAATCGATACAGCAGCAGCTGGATGGAAAACCATTTCTGCGTGTACACAAATCGGCCATCGTACACCTGCAGCATGTGCGCGCATACACCTCCCGCTCAAACGGTGACTATGATCTGACGCTGAGCAGTGGTGCGGAGGTGCGGCTGAGCCGGAGTTTTGCTGCGGCTTTCAAGCAGGCGCTTGCTGGCGCTACTCCGGTGAAGCTATAAATTACACGGCTTAAACCATCCGGTTTTTTCCCTTCTGCTACGGCATTCAGTTTTGTGAAAAAACAAAACCGATGAAGCACATTTCCTTTTACCTGTTGCTGGCAGTAGCCGTATCCCTATCCGTATGCACGATGGGCAGCAGCTACGGGCAATCTTCTGCCATCAGCAAAAAAACGGGCGGCCCCTGCGAGGGATGCGAAGCCCTCTTTGAATACGGCAACCGAAAGCTGAGCAATGTGGATACCCTTCCGGGATTCAGCACCAATAAACCACA
>JAHEZH010000038.1:0-5162 GCA_023251155.1 Flammeovirgaceae bacterium
GCGAAGTGACTCCGATGTCTGAAACGGAAGCGATTGTTTATAATTCGCATAGAGCTCTTCTTTCTCCGTGGTGATTACCGCTGGCTGAATGATGGCTTTAAATTTCGAATTGCGTTTTGCCAACTTTACATGCGTGCTATCCGCTTTGTATTCTTCCAGCAGGATACGCAGCCAGATGGTGCTGTACATCTCACTTTTAAAGTGAATGAAGTTGGTGGTAAAAACCGTTTGCCCCATTCGGAACCACCCCTTTTCCAGGTAGGTATCCAGCTGTTGAGGTGTTAAGTGTTCGGGCGAGAGCGCTTCAGCAAACATGAAGCGCAAAGATAAATTTTTCCGCTATAGATCTCATTAAAACAATAATAATGCGATTGACAAATCCGTACACAGTTTTTGTTGATATCGTAGTTATCCATTATTTATATCCAGTGGATCGGCTGACGTTACTATGCTCCGTTAACATCGCGTATCATATGTCCTTGTTGATACCCGGAGACATCAGCTTCCTTTCTTTTATATTCTGATTACTATGCCAGTGAGTACAAATCCTGCTTTTACATCATCTAATTGATTTGCGACATCTAACCATTCTTTGATCAACACCATCCCCATGGATGTTTTCTTCACGGTTCAATGAAGCAGGTAAGCTCCGGATTGGTTCTTGTGATTTCTTACTGCTTTTTCATGTACCCTGCGAGCTAAGTTCTTATATTTCGGAGGTCAAAACATATTCCAGATCCATGTCCAACATCAACCTGATCATCGAAGAACGTCCTGCTAACATTGGTCACTTTATGGTGGGGCGGCTGTTACCTTTTCGCGGCAAGCGTATGGTGGGGCCGTTCATTTTTATCGATCACATGGGGCCGGCCGATGTGAGCAACATGGATATACCCCCTCATCCGCATATTGGTCTATCCACACTCACCTACTTGTTTGAGGGCAATATCATGCATCGCGATAGCCTGGGTACCGAAATAGAAATAAAACCGGCACAGGTAAACTGGATGACCTCCGGCAAAGGCATTGTTCATTCCGAAAGGGTACCGGAATATTTGCGTCATTCAACTAATCAACTGCACGGACTTCAGATATGGATTGCCTTGCCTAAAGAGCTGGAACAAATGGAGCCTACGTTCTTTCATGCCAATGAAGATGAATTACCAGCGTGGGAGGAAAAAGGAGTGCATTACAAACTGATTGCCGGTGAAGCATTTGGAAAAAAATCGGTGGTGCCCGTGTACAGCAAACTCTTCTTGCTGGAAGTAAAAAATACCTCCCCCTCTCCTGTGGACATCAGTCATGATTATTACGGTGAAGTGGGCCTGTACATTTTGGAAGGCTCGGTAACGCATGAAGAAAATGTTTTTGAACCCAAACGCATATTGGTAGCCAGGGATAATAAGGTGTGTCACTTTACCCTGAGTGCAAACAGTACGGTCTATATTTTTGGGGGCGAACCTTTTCCGGAAGAACGATTTATCTATTGGAATTTTGTCGCTACCAATAAAGAGCTCATTGAAGAGGCCAAGCAGCGCTGGCTCAACCAGACTTTTCCTAAAATTGAGGGCGAAACTGATTTTGTGCCGTTGCCTTTACCACATTAAGCGCTAGCGGTGCTGGTCGTAAAAAAGAGGTGGCGCAACCGATTTTAGTGTATTCAATTCTGCCTCACTGAGTGGTTGACCTTTAATCACTCCCGAAAGGGTTTCTAACTGATCTGTGTTTCGTACACCTACTACGACGCTGGCAACAGCAGATGGACTGGACGCAAAGCGAATAGCAATTTCACTCGCCTGCCTATTGGTAAGCGCGTGAACTTTATCCGTTATGCTTTTCACTTGCTCTTGTGAATGACCCAGATAAGGCACAGCGGGTTTATCAATTAGCGATCCTTGTGCAAGACTTCCCCTTACTAGTACACTTGTTTTATTTTCAGCCAACAAACCCAGGCAACTTTCTTCCGGTCTGCGGTCAAGCAAACTGTATTGCATCATTACGCTATCGATGTTTGATCGTTTCACATACTCGCGTATCACGTTGGGGCGAATGGATGAAATGCCGTAGATCCTGATTTTACCCTGCTGCTTCAACCATTCAAAGGCTTCAATCACATCATCAATAGGATCTTCGATGGTACCTCCATGCAACTGGTACAAATCAATATAGTCCGTTTGCAACCGCTGTAAACTTTTTTCAACCGCTTCCAGAATGTATTTCTTCGTTGGATTCCACTCCCAGCCCGAGCCGTCTGCTTTCAGTTGATTACCCACTTTAGTTGCGATGACTACCTGGTGTCTTACTGCGGCCAGGGCTTTGCCCACGGTGATTTCATTCTCTCCTTTTCCATACAAATCAGCGGTATCAAAAAAATTAATTCCTTTTTCTATGGCACGATGAATCAATTGGTGATTTGCTTCATGATCTGTACCCAACGACATGCACCCCAAAGCGATCCCGCTCACTCTTATTTTTGATTTGCCTAGTTCATGATAGTTCATACGCGAAAAATGTATTGGTCTCCCTGCATCGTTCTGTTGACAAAGATTTAATAATGTGGTGACGAAAAAAATTTATATTGGGCCGAATTTCAAAAGAGCATAATGAAACGGGTTTTTCTTCTTCCATTGGTATTTATTATTCACTGGTCTTTTGCTCAAAAGCAGGCGCCTTATGTTCTGCTGGTATCATTCGACGGATTTCGATACGACTATGTTACCAAATACAATGCCCCTCATTTCAAAGAATTTATCCGCAAAGGGGCGGCAGCCGAAGCACTCATTCCTTCTTTTCCGAGTAAGACATTTCCCAATCATTACACATTAGTTACCGGTCTTTATCCGGGTAATCATGGCTTGGTGGACAATACGTTCTATGATCCAAATCTGAAAAAAGGATACGGAATGAAAGACCGTAAGGCGGTTGAAGATCCACGTTTCTATGGCGGTACTCCGCTCTGGCAGCTGGCCCAGCAGCAAGGGCTTAAGTCCGCTTCGTTTTTCTGGGTCGGATCAGAAGTCCCTATACATGGATCCTATCCGGATTACTACATGAAGTACGATGATTATTTCCCTAACGAAGAGCGCATTGATCAAGTGATGGAATGGTTAAAACTGCCGGAAGCAGAACGACCTCATTTTATCTCACTTTATTTTTCGCTGGTGGATACACAAGGGCATAATACCGGACCCCATTCCAAAGAACTCGGGCAGGCCGTATTACAAGCCGATACTTTGTTAGGCAAGATAATGACTGGCCTGAAAAAAGTAAACCTGCCCGTGAATGTAATTGTTGCCTCTGATCACGGCATGCTGGAGTTGAAACAAGAGCCCGAAACGTTTGTTATCCTGAGCAAACTCTTCAATACACAAGATACTACCCTGGTATTTGCCAATGCCGGATCACAAACACACATCTACACCCATAAAGTGGATTCTATTTATGATGTATTGAAGAAACAGGAGAATCATTTCAAGGTATATAAGCGCAATGATTTTCCTGACCGGTGGCATTACAAAAATGATGATCGTGTGGGTGATGTGATGATGGTGATTGAACCCTATCATTACTTTCTCACCGAAGGAAGAAACTTCAAAGCACCGGCTCAGAAAGGAGCCGTATCGGGCGCACATGGCTTTGATCCTGCTTTAGTGAAAGACATACACGGTATATTTTATGCGATGGGACCAAACATAAAATCAGGTGTTACGATCAAGCCTTTCGAAAACATCCATGTCTATCCGCTCATCGCGAAAATCCTTGGATTGAAAACTCCTCCAGTTGATGGTGATGTAAAAGTGCTGGAGGGAATTTATAAGAAGTAATTTTTACCAGGCCGCAGCCAGCACAAGATGGTCACCGATCAAATTCAATTTTAACATCGGTACTGGCTTATAGCTTGATTTACTTAAAAAGTACGGATTACTTCTTCTATTGACCGGGTTTCCGCGTAGAAGCCAACCAGTTTCATCATCACCCTGTCTACCAATGTATCGGGGCAGCTCGCTCCGCTGGTTAGTACGATTTTTAAAGGATGCTTATCCGGAAGAAAAGCATGGGTGATTATTTTTTCTTTCCTGGGATAATTGAAATGGTGAATCTCCCCGCTGGATTTAATTTCTGTATCGGAGTTGATAAAGAAGGTGGTAAACTTCCGTTCGCAAAGCTCTACAATGTGTGATGTATTCGAACTATTGTATCCCCCCACAACAATGGCCAGATCGGCATCGGTTTTCAGCAACTCATACGTAGCATCCTGATTGTCGTTGGTGGCGTAGCAAAGGGTATCGCGCGTGTCCGCGAAGTGATCCTTGATCGTGGCTTCACCATATTTTTGAATCATCACCTGACGGAAGAAATCAGCGATCGCTTGAGTTTCAGTGGCAAGCATGGTAGTTTGATTCACCACTCCTACCTTGGTAAGATCGCGGGAAAGATCAAATCCATCCGAGATTTTTCCTGCAAACTCTTCAAAGAATTCGGATCTGGTTTTGCTTTCAAGGATGTAATTGGCCAGCTGCTGCGCGTCTTCCATATCACGCACAATGATGGAAGCTCCTTCATTGGCACTATGCGAAAAAGTAGCACGCGTTTCTTCATGCTTTGGTTTGCCATGAATAATAATCGTGTACTTGTCCTTACCTAGTTTCTCCGCCCGGTTCCAGACCTTCTCAACAAAAGGGCAAGTGGTATTGTACTTCTGTACCTCCACGCCTTTGTCTATCAGCAGATGTTCAATTTCCAATGTTGTGCCGAAGGCAGGCACAATCACTACATCGTCTTTACCAATTTTATCCCAGGGGATAAACTGAGTGCCATCCGTGTCCATGATGAATTGAATACCGCGGCTTTGCAAATCATTATTCACTTCCTGATTATGAATCATCTGGCTGAGCAGATATACCTTCTTATCCGGATTTTCCTCCAGTGCACGATAGCTGATCTCGATGGCATTTTCCACACCATAGCAAAACCCAAAGTGACGTGCCAGGTAAAACTGCACTGGCCCAAAATCAATAAATGTAGGAGAAAAGTCCTGCTTCCGCAGATCTTTTACTCTGCGTGCTTCCTTGATTCTGCCCGTGATGGAAGAACGATAATAGGCGGGTATTTCAAATTTTTTGATAAAGCGAATGATTTATAGTCGCTGCAAATTTAACAGA
>JAHEZH010000038.1:5172-9457 GCA_023251155.1 Flammeovirgaceae bacterium
TGTTGTTTTGTTTCTATACCCAAAGGTTTTAGAAACCTTTGAAGAATGTAGTAACAAAAAACCCCGCCTGAAGCGGGGTTTTAATTTTTATGCTGCTTTAGAGAGATTATTTTCCTTGACTTTATCCGTTCGCACTTCTTTCGATTGCTGGTCAAATAATTTTACTTCGACTAAGTTTGACTTTAAGTACTTCAGCACCTCCATCACTTTTCCGTCAATCTTGCTGCGAACGCGTTCTCCTTTTCTGAATAACCTTCTCATAGCATTTTAATTGGTTTACATTCTTATTGCATATATATATTCACGAGGGTAATCTTCGTAAACTCCTGAAAAAGTAACTAATTCTCCTGACTTTTTTTTCTTTAAGAAATCATTAAGTTCTTTAGCGGAATTCACTTTTTGATCATCTACCTGGGTGATGATAAACCCTTCCCTCATTTCTGTATATCGTTCTATTTTGCCTGGTCCTATTTCTTTTACGAGCACTCCGTTAGAAAGTTCGAGGCGTTTCAGTTTACCTTGTTCTACATCTTCCAGTTTCACACCCAGTGAAGCTACGGCATCTTTCGGCTCTGCTTTAGTCGCGGTCAGATTTCCATCGCGATTCTTAAGTGTAACAGGTATAACCACTGTTTTACCTTTGCGGTTCACGGTCATGTTCACTTTGTCGCCCGGTCTTCTTCTTCCAATATATTCAATTAATGCCGTACTGGAGTGAATGGGTGTTTCGTCTAGCTTCACTACCACATCTCCCTTTTTCACTCCGGCACTCAATGCCGCACTTCTTGCTTCATCGTCACCAAAGCCAGCCACATAGGCGCCATCGTTCACTGTCAGATCAAATTCTCGTGCCAGCTCACCCGATACATTTTGTACGGTGATACCCAGCCAACCTCTTTGCACCGCTCCATGGCCGATCAGGTCTTCGGCAATCTTGCTTACTATATCCGATGGAACTGCGAATCCGTAACCAGAGTACGAACCAGTAGGGCTTGCAATTGCTGTATTAATGCCCAGCAAACCACCATTTAAATCCACCAACGCACCTCCGCTGTTGCCTGGATTGATCGCTGCATCGGTTTGAATGAACGATTCAATAGCCGTTCTGCCTCCCTGCGGATTTTCGGAATTGCTGTTGATGATGTTAATATTTCTTCCTTTCGCACTGATGATCCCTGCTGTTACGGTAGAATTCAGGTTGAATGGATTCCCCACAGCCAATACCCACTGTCCCACTTTAGCTTTGTCTGAATCCACAAATGAGAGATAAGGAAGTTCTTTCTGGTTGATTTTAATTACCGCCAGATCGGTATCCGGATCAGTACCGATCACTTCTGCCTTGAAAGACCGGTTGTCCGCCAACGTTACCTCCACAATATCGGCACCATCTACCACGTGGTTATTGGTAACAATGTATCCGTCCGCATTAATGATTACCCCTGAACCTGAGCTTTGACTTGGGCCACGCTGCTGCGGAGAGCCGATACCGGGACCAAAGAATTCTTCAAACGGATTGCGCTCCTGTCGCGAAGCGATTCTTCCCTGTGATGTGGACTTGATATGTACTACCGCTGCCGTTACGCGCTCTGCTGTAGTCGTGAAATCGAGAGGAACTGTTTCGCCTTTTTCATTTACTTTATATCCTACCTGAGAGATGGGTGCAGAGATGTGTTCAATTCTTACTCCTTGTTTTTTATCTCCTAACCATTCTACGGCTGCGATAGTGATCACACTACCCAGCACTGCCGCCAACAAAAGTGATCCAAATTGTTTCATAGTCGTTTCTAATTTTTAGTGAACTTATTTCGGCAAAAAGTAATCCAGCCACGTGATGCACTGAAATTTTGTCTGGATTTGATTTCTTCTCAGAATCATTCTTCACGGAGTCTTACTCTTTGTCAGTACACTAAGTACGAAAGTCTTCGGATTTAGGTTTTCCTATCTGCTGTTTATTATACCAACGGCCCCTATTTCTTGACCAATTCACCGTTCTTATACTCGTAGGTAATGCTCACATTTCCATTCTGATCGTACCACTTCGATACGCCATCGCGCGTTCCGTTCTTATAATTTCCTTCTTCCATCACCTTTCCGTTATCATAGTAGATCTTCACCAAACCTTCCAGTTTATCGTATTGATAAAAGCGTTCTTCCTTTACGGTACCATAGTTCAGTTCTTTGTACTCGCCGTGGCGCAGGTTGTTGTGATAGGTAAATCGTTTGGTGAGCGAGCCGTTGTTCCCCAGTTCAATGTGTAGTCCTTCTTTTTTTCCATCAACATAAGAAGTAATGGATTTCACCAACCCACCGGGGTGATATTCAATCCATGAGCCTGTGCGTTTTCCGTCCTTATAAATTCCGCTGGCTTCGTTGCCGGCTTTCACACTTACTATTCCTGGTGTGTCTGCCAATTCTTCTTTTACCGCATCTGCAGGTAAATCGTCATATTCTCCTGTTTTCGCTTCCGTAGAAAGCGGGGCAGCCGCAGAAGACACCGGCTGTTCTGCAGGAGTGGATGACTTCTCTGAACAAGCCATGAATAAAGAAACAAAGCACGCGGTGAGTATCAGTCGGTTCATCATTATCATATTTTCTATTCGAAATATATTAACTTCATCCTGTTCGAATCAAGAGATGAAGTACAGAGAATTTTCACCAGATGCCCTATTGCAGCCTTACATTGAATGCTACTGGATAGCCGAAGGTGATGGCGAAGGGCTTACACAAAAGATAGTGCCGGATGGATTCACTGAACTCATTTTTCATTATGGCGATCTGTACCGGTTCAGGAATTTTAAAGGGGAAGAAAAAATCCAATCGCGTATTATCCTTGCCGGACAAATCACACAACCTGTTTACCTCACGCCCCTCGGGCAAAGCGGAGTAGTGGGAATCAAGTTCAAGCCAACAGGCATCTGGAAATTAGTTGGCTGGAACATGTACGCCTTTACAAACGATGCCGCAGATCTTGCTGAACTCCCTCACATCGACAGCAAAGCGTTGATTGAACAATTGACTTCATCCGCTTCCGCGGAAGCAAGAATACAATTATTGGAGCATTGGTTACTCGATCAACTTCCATCTGCCCGTGCCACCGTAGCCGATGATCTTGTTCATGAAATCAATGTCCTTCAGGGAACCGTCTCCATGGCGGAGCTGAATAAAGCATTTTCTATTCCCGTAAGGAAAATGGAACGACTATTTAACGAGCAGGTTGGAATTTCTGCCAAGCGTTATGCTCGAATCGTTCGCTTCCGGCACGTGTTTCAGCTGCTGCAAAAGGAAAGATGGAGTAAAGCAGAAGCTACCTACCTGGCTGGTTATTTTGATCAGGCGCATTTCAATAAGGAGTTCAGAACTTTTTCGGGCGAAGACCCGGGAACATACTTTGCACAGCATCATGAATTTGCCAACTTCTTTCTCAACCGGCCTGTCGTTTTTTTACAAGACCCGGCTAAAGACAGTGACCATCTTTGAAAGAAAAACGCTAAATGAAAAAATATATTCTTCTCCTCATTGTATGGATTCCTTTTATCGGTAAAGCACAGGTAAACGAATTTGGCTGGCTGCAGGGAACCTGGAAAATGAAAAACAAAGAGACGTATGAAGTCTGGAAAACGGGTAATGATCAGAAAATACTGGAAGGGATTTCATATCGTATCAAAGGAGCAGATACGGTTGTCAGCGAAACGCTGAAGATCAAACAGCAGAATGGAATCTTCTATTATGTACCTGATGTAGCTGGCGACCAGCCCGAAGTGTACTTTAAAATCACCCGGTATGATGCCAATGGCTTTACGGCTGAAAATCCGGAACACGACTTCCCTAAGATTATCCGTTATCAATTGCAATCTCCTCACTCCATCAACGCAGCGATTGAAGGTGATGGTAAACTCATTTCTTTCGTTTTTGATAGGATCAACCCACACCGGTAAGTTTCTCGAGTTGTTTGTAGTGTCCTCGTGGCAAATGATTTTTCGTCACAACGACACTAATCCATTAAGGCACAACGGAATCAGCCTAAGCCGGTCATCTTACTTTCAATTAAGTTGCCCGATTATAGAATCACGGTCAAATTTTCTGCGCAACTTTGCAGGATGAATATTACCGGCAAACTTGTTTTAAAGAAAGATCGCGAGCAATCTGTGAAACGTAATCACCCCTGGGTTTTCTCAGGAGCAATTCATTCCACCGAAGGAACTCCCCAAGATGGCAACTGGGTAGAAGTAAAAGACAGCCGGAATAAAACACTGGGCTTTGGTCATTATCAGAAAGGGACCATTAC
>JAHEZH010000038.1:9467-42775 GCA_023251155.1 Flammeovirgaceae bacterium
TTATTGACACCCCCCCGACAGATAAAATCTACCAAGAAAAAATAGCGCGCTCCTTTGAGCAGCGTAAGCTTACGAAAGTGATCAACGAATCTACCAATTGCTATCGCCTCATTCATGGCGAAGGCGATGGACTACCCGGATTGATCATTGATGTATATCATGGAACTGCGGTGATGCAGGCACACTCTGCGGGCATGCATCACGATCGTCAACTAATTGCTGAATCGGCAAAGAGTGTTTTACAGAATGAAATTCAATCTGTCTACTATAAAAGTCAGAGCACACTGCAAGAGAAAACAGAGAATGGCTATCTGCTCGGCATGAGTGGCGTGCCACACGTAGTGACCGAGCATGGAAATAAATTTCTGGTTGATTGGGAAGAAGGACAGAAAACAGGCTTTTTTCTTGATCAGCGTGAAAACAGAAAACTGTTAGGAGAAATGTCTCGCGGCATGAAAGTACTGAACACGTTTTGTTATACTGGTGGATTTTCTGTTTACGCATTGAACTCGGGGGCTGAACTGGTCCACTCGGTAGACTCTTCCGAGAAAGCCATCAGCATGACACGAAAAAACATTGAACTCAATGGTTTCGATGCAACGCAACATACCTGCTACGCGGAAGATACTTTTGATTTCCTGAAAGACAAACAGGATCAGTACGACCTTATTATTCTTGATCCTCCCGCCTTCGCGAAACACAAAGACTCGCGCCACCAGGCCATGAAAGGATACCAGCGCCTCAATGCCGAAGCCATGCGCGTAATCAAACCCAATGGAATCATCTTCACCTTCTCCTGCTCGCAGGTAGTGGACCGGCAGTTATTTTATGATACCGTAGTCTCTGCTGCCATACAGGCAGGGCGCGAGATCAAAGTATTGCAACACATCGGCCAGCCAGCCGATCACCCGGTTTCTATTTATCATCGGGAGGGAGAGTACTTAAAGGGGCTGGTGTTGTTTGTGGTGTAGATTAATTAAGCCGTATAAATTTCAAGAGAGGAAAGCGATCTAAAAATCGCTGGGTGCGAGACGCTTATCACTTTCGTTTAGGAATGGTGACTAGTACTCTACTTTGAATCATTAATTAAATGGTATTTCTCTCCTATCTCGCTGCGTACCTCACATTCCAATCCGGAGGATCTACGCCCAGCAAATTTTTTACAAAAAAATCCCTGCGCTTCTTTTCGCCATATGTTCCACCCAACGAATGCCCCATACCAGGCACGAATAGAAAATCGAAATTCTTGTCTGCCTTAATCAATGCATTTACCACCTGCATGGTAGATGATGGATCAACATTGTCATCCAGCTCTCCTACTATTAGCAACAACTTTCCTTGCAGCTTTGATGCATGCGTTACATTAGATGAAGCAGCATACTCCGGTCCCACCGGATAGCCCATCCACAATTCATTCCACCACATTTTGTCCATTCGATTGTCATGACAACCGCTGGATGACACCGCCACTTTATAAAATTCGGGATAGTGCAATAATCCGCCCATTGAGTTTTGCCCTCCGGCCGAATTTCCAAAGATTCCCATACGATCGATGTCCATGTACGATCTTGTCTTTGCCGCTTCCTTTATCCAGATTATCCTGTCAGGAAAGCCCGCGTCTTTGATGTTCTTCCAACATACATCATGGAAAGCCTTAGAACGGTTTGAAGTGCCCATGCCATCGATTTGTACAATGATGAATCCCAGTTCAGCCAATGGATGCCAGTTGCGCCAGGATAAATTGAATGTTTTGGGCACATGCGAGCTATGCGGTCCGGCATAAATGTATTCGATCACCGGATATTTTTTGGACGGATCGAAATTCGAAGGCTTAATGATATAACCCCAGATATCAGTAATTCCATCACGGCCTTTTGCTTTGAATACTTCAGGCATGCGCCAGCCCGCTGCAAGCAATGAAGTAATATCGAGTTTCTCCAATGGCATTATTTCACTACCATCGGCCCTACGGAGCGTGGTGACAGTAGGAACATCCACCCGGTCTGCCATATCAATAAAGTAAGAATGATCGGGAGAAAAGATAATCTTATGCTGCAGCCCCTTTTCGGTTAACCGGGTTAATCCCGATCCATCAAAGTTGATTCTGAAATAGCTTATCATGTATGGATCAATACCTTCATCCATTCCACTGGCTCCAAACACAAGGTTCTTTGCTTTCTCATCGACATATTCCACACTACGCACTACCCACTCTCCTTTAGTGATCTGATTCTTTACTTTTCCAGTTGCCCCATCATACAGGTAAAGGTGATTCCATCCGTCCCGCTCGGACATCCAGATGATCTCTTTTCCATCTGCCACATCATAACGGAACGATTTGCCAGCATAATCAATGAAGGTTTTGCTTTGCTCGTCAATTAATACGTTAACTTCACCTGATGGGGCTTTCACTTCAATCACTTTGTAGCGCTGGTGTCCACGCTCATTATATTCAAATGTGAATGAATTGTTATCGTTTCTCCATTCAAAATCAGACAAACGAAACTGATGCGCAAACAAGTCGTGATCAATCTTTACCTGTTTTTTCTCATCGATCAAAAACAATTGTGGCATCCGGATTGGCAGTGCATCGCCTGGTTTAAGATAATCGCGCGACTGGAGTTTGGGCTGTAGTTGATCAACAGGTGAAGACTCAACAAAATAGATAGTATGATTTTCTCCAGGTCGAACTTTATATGCCATGAGCTTTTTACTGTCAGGAGACCATTGCATGGAAGTGGAATAGAATTCACCTGCCGAACCATCGATACTAAGTTTGAATTCTCTTTTTGTTTTTCGATCACGTATAAACACATTGGACTCTCTAATGAAAGCAACCCACGCACTGTCAGGAGATGTGATTACTTTACCGCTCTTCTCATCCTGCTGTCCGCCCCAATAGCGCGAAGATTGTTTTTTCAATCGCTCGATCTGCTTAAGTTCAGAAGTAATCGAATTGAATTGCCAGCGGCTGCTATCAAATACAAATTCAATAACCTTTTGATCACGAAAAGTAATGCGGTCAAAGGGAAGGTTAGT
Source organism: Flammeovirgaceae bacterium (assembly GCA_023251155.1). GTDB lineage: Bacteria > Bacteroidota > Bacteroidia > Cytophagales > Cyclobacteriaceae > ELB16-189. Next base: position 12,507 of record JAHEZH010000038.1, read on the forward strand.
AGCACGTGCTGCCTTTCTGGTCTTTTCAGTTAACGCTTTAGCAAGTTTCTGATGATCAAATGCCTGTTGTTTTGTTTTTTTGGCTGCATCTACGAGAATAAACGCTTTCCCTCCTTTAATCGCCTTTTGATACCAAAACCGGTTTTCATTTGGCAGCCACGCCCATTCTATCAGCTTATTAAATTCTTTATTCATATAAGCTGTGTCTGCGGTTTCGGCTCGCTGATAATCAGCCAGCGTGCCCTGTGAAAACCCCTCCCGATCGTAGAAGAAAAGCATACATAGCAGCGAAGAGAAAATAAGCTTGTTCATGACAGAAGTTAATAAGATCTGAAATTAGAGATTACTCCATAAATTGCCACAAGCTATTATTTAAATGGAAATTTTTTGACGACTTCGGGCGCGTGAGTCGAGCTTGTTTCTTGTAGCAATATCACTTTAACTTCCCCAAAATCTCATTCAACTTCAGCAACGCCTCCACGGGACTGATGGTGTTGATGTCAATTTTACTGAGCATCTCCTTAACTTCTTTCATTTTAGGATCGGCCTCGAACAAACTCATTTGGGGTGTGGGCTTGGGTAGCTCGTCAAACTTCTTCTTCGATTCGTTTTTGTGTTTGTCTTTTTCGAGGAAGTGAAGTATTTCATTGGCACGTAGTACTACTTTGTTAGGCATACCGGCCAGCTGCGCCACGTGTATCCCAAAGCTGTGTTCGCTGCCGCCTTCTTTCAGCTTGCGCATGAAGATGATTTTGTTACCGATCTCTTTCACGCTCACGTTAAAGTTCTTTACCCGCACCAGGTCTTCGGTGAGTTGGTTCAATTCATGATAGTGTGTGGCAAACAATGTTTTCGCCTTGAAGTCTTTGTGATTGTGCAGGTACTCCACAATGGCCCATGCAATGGACACACCGTCATAGGTACTTGTTCCGCGACCGATCTCATCCATCAATATCAAACTGCGATCACTCAGGTTATTAAGAATGCTGGCCGTCTCCGTCATCTCCACCATGAAGGTCGATTCGCCGCGCGAAAGATTATCAGAAGCACCTACGCGTGTGAATATTTTATCGACAATGCCCAGTGTCGCTGCTTCAGCCGGAACGAAACTTCCTATCTGCGCCAGCAATACAATCAGTGCTGTTTGTCTCAGCAAAGCAGACTTACCCGCCATGTTAGGTCCGGTGATAACCAGTATCTGCTGCTTCTCGTTATCGAGATAGATGTCGTTAGGCACGTACGTCTCTCCTACGGGCAATTGTTTTTCAATTACCGGGTGGCGGCCACCTTTGATATCAATGATGGTGGTTTCATTGATGGAAGGCTTGACATATTTATTGGCGCGTGCCACCCCCGCAAAGGAAAGCAAGCCATCGAGCATGGCAATCACTTTTGCATTCTGTTGTATTTGCGTAATGAAATCAGCGGCATGTACGATAAGTTCCTGAAAAAGCTTTTGCTCGATCACACCCAGCTTATCTTCGGCATGAAGAATTTTTTCTTCGTACACTTTCAGCTCCTCCGTGATGTAGCGCTCGGCATTTACCAATGTCTGCTTACGTATCCAGTCGGCAGGTACTTTATCTTTGTTGGCGTTGCTTACTTCAAGGTAATAACCGAATACCTTGTTGTAGGAGATTTTAAGCGAGTTGATTCCGGTGCGATCTACTTCTCTCTTCTGAATTTGTAAAAGGTAGTCCTTACCCGAGAAAGCAATTGCTCTTAATTCATCCAGCTCGGCATTTACTCCTTCTTTAATAATACCTCCCTGGTGTATCAGCATGGGAGCATCTTCCTTCAACTCCCGTTCAATCTTTTCCAACAGAAAGTCGCACCGATGCAATTGATCACTTGCCTTCTTCAGTTCATCCGAGTTCTGCACCGCCAGATGCTCTTTGACCGGCAGGATAGCCTGCAGGGATTTTTTGAGTTGAATGAGTTCGCGTGGATTAATGCGGCCTACGGCTACTTTAGAAATCAATCGCTCCAGATCGGAAATGTGGCGCAATTGCTCAATGACGATGGCCGACAGTTCATATTCCTTATGAAAATGATCCACTATGCGCAAACGCTCTTCAATGGCTATTTTATCTTTCAATGGCAACACCATCCACCTGCGCAACTGGCGCGAGCCCATGGGGGTTACGGTCTGATCCAATATCTGTAACAGCGGCACTCCGCCTTCATGCTGCGGAGAAACCAACTCCAGGTTACGAATGGTAAACTTGTCCAGCCACACATAATGCTCTTCATCAATCCGCGAAAGCGATGCGATATGATGTGTGTCTTTGTGCTCGGTCGCCTCGAGGTAATGAAGAATAGCACCCGCTGCGATGATGGCTTCGTTCAATCCATCAACACCAAAACCTTTGAGCGTAGCGGTTTTAAATTGCTGTATCAGTTTATCATGAGCAAAATCAAATGCATACACCCAATCATCCAAGGTGAAGGTGGCGTAATCCTCTCCCAGCAGCGTATCAAATTTATCGCGGTGCGACTTGCAGTAAATCACTTCTGCCGGGCGCAGGCTTTGAATGAGCTTAAGGATGTAACTCTCTGTTCCCTGCGCACAATAGTATTCACCCGTGCTGATGTCAAGAAAAGAAACGCCATAGAAGTTTTTGCCTGCGAAGATGGAGCAGAGAAAATTATTCTGCTTGCGTTCTAATACATTATCGTTGAACGACACCCCGGGCGTAACCAACTCGGTAACTCCACGCTTTACAATTCCTTTTACTGATTTGGGATCTTCCAGCTGATCGCAGATGGCCACACGATGACCGGCACGTACCAGCTTGGGCAAGTAGTTGTCCAGCGAATGATGAGGAAAACCGGCCAGTTCAATTTCGGAAGCAGAGCCGTTGCCTCGCTTGGTGAGTGTGATATCGAGCACCTTGCTGGCTTTGATGGCATCGTCACCAAAGGTCTCATAAAAATCGCCTACCCGAAAAAGTAATAATGCCCCCGGATACTTCGCCTTGATGACGCTGTATTGCTTCATTAACGGGGTCTCCATTGCGCCTGGTCCTGCCATAAGTCGGCAAATATAAAGCGCTATTGCTCATTCAGAATCTTTTAGCCTGATAAAAAATACCGTCCGCTTGTTCGTGCACCGGTGCCTTCGTGGTCAAAACCATTTTCGTCACGAAGGCGTGCCCGGAAACGAAAGGCACAAAGATTAAAGCGTTAACATTTATTATGAAATCCTTGGGAAATCATTAACACATCAGGCGATGAAGCAGAACTACTTTTGATGATCAACCAAACACGATGAAACATTTTTTACTTCTGCTCTTAATCTGCTCCTCCTTCTTTATTTATGGACAAAAGCTATTGGGGACCTGCACCACCGGCCAGCTTGAAAAAGCACCTTATGCCCAATGGTACACTACCAATTATGAAGCTTACGCACCCAATCTGGAGACAACGGCCCGCCTCCGTAAAAGCAATCTGAAAAGATATACGATCAAAGCCGTGTTCGGCTCCTGGTGTGGTGATAGCAAACGGGAACTGCCTCGCTTCACCAAACTGCTTGACGCAATTTCCTTCCCCAAAGAAAATCTGAAAATCATCGGAGTGCAGGATTCTCTGCCGGTGTACAAGCAATCTCCTTCGCACGAAGAGCGCGGACTGGAAGTATACCGTGTACCTACGTTTATTGTTTATGAAAAAGACAAAGAGATTGGACGCATTACAGAGTATCCTTCTTTATCGCTGGAACTTGACTTTGAAGCGATCGTGACGGGGCAACCGTATACCTCCAACTATCAAACTTATGCTTCGATCACACAATGGCTGAGGCAAGGCACGCTGACGGATCCTAATGTTAGTGCAAGGGGATTGGCGAGTCAGCTGAAAAGTAAAGCTGGAAATGAATCGGAATTAAATTCGTGTGGTTATGTACTGCTGCACCGTGGACAAGTGAATGAATCAATTACCGTGTTTCGCATCAACACCAGTTTGTTTCCTCAGTCGGCCAACTGCTGGGACAGCTTGGGTGAAGCCTATGCGATAGCAGGGCAAAAAGACAAAGCCATACAAGCTTATGAGTGGGCGCAGAGGCTCGATCCGGAAAATGAAAATGTGAAGAAGCAATTGTTGTCGTTGAGAGGGAATTAACAGGTTACAGGTTCCAAGTTGCAGGTGGCCGGTTTTGGGTTACAGGTTATGGAAACTTGCAACTTGGAACCTGCATCCGCTACCTTCGCGCCATGAAGAAACTGAAACTGGAAGAACTGGGGCGCATATCGGTAGATGAATTTAAAGAAGCAGAAAAAATTCCGGTCTGTATTTTACTGGATAATGTACGTAGCCTTCATAATGTAGGCTCGGCTTTCCGTACGGCTGATGCCTTTCGTGTAGAAAAGATTTACCTCACAGGCATTACAGGCACACCTCCCCATCGTGAAATTGAAAAATCGGCATTGGGTGCTACCTCTTCTGTAGCATGGGAACACCACGAGAGTGCGTCAAAAGCTGCAAAATCCCTCCGTGATCAGGGTTATCAGATGATCATTATTGAGCAGACCAACACCAGTATCCCCTTGCAGGAATTACCCATTGATAAAAGTAAAAAGTATTGCCTTGTATTTGGCAACGAAGTGAACGGGGTAAGTGATGAGGTGATCGAACAGGGGCATCTGGCCGTGGAAATTCCGCAAAGCGGCACCAAGCATTCATTAAATATATCGGTGTGCGTGGGTATTGTTACGTGGGAAATAAGCAAACAATTGCGTTAAGCTTCCTCAAATATTTTGTGCTTCTGCCACACGTTGTTAATTTTACCCACCCCGTCAGTAGCCTGACTTTTATTGTTTTACAAACAAATCATCATTTTTTCATATGGTAAAAAATATTCTTGTTGGTGCTCTGTGCATAATGGCTTGGTCTGCGTTCTCGCAAATAGAAAATGCAAAAGTGACTGTACCTCCTGTGATCAATGGAAATGTAGAAGACTGGGATAGCCTGGCCTGGCTGGAAGATGACAATCATAAATTCAAATACAACGTAGCGTTTGATGACAACAACCTGTATGTACGTGTAAAAATCAAAGATGAGTTGACACAGCGGAAGATGGCTTCTTTCGGATTTACCGTTTGGCTGGATGCCAGTGGCAAGAAGAAGACCAAGTTAGGTATGCGTTATCCTACCGGTGTAGAAGCCACCGAGCGGATGGAAGCCCTACAGAAATCGGGAGAACTGGAAAAAGAACGAAGCGCACCGAAACGCGAGGAATTACGAAAAGAATTGAAGAAAAGCATGATCTCTGATATTGAAGTGCTTGAACTGATCGGCCTTGCTGATAAACCACTTACCACCTCACGCACCGGCATTACCAATGGCATACAAGTGGTACTGGCGATGGATGCCGATGAAGCATACATCTATGAAGCGGCCATTCCATTCAAAGCATTCCGGCTTTCCAAAGCACAGATCCCCGTATTGAGTGTGGGTTTTGAAACGGGCAAGTATGTCATGCCTAAAGACAAAAATGCCAACACCAACTCCGCTGGTGGAGGAATGCCCGGTGGCGGATTTGGGGGCGGTGGCATGGGTTATGGCGGATACGGGGGTGGTTATGGTGGATACGGTGGTGGAATGCAATCATCCGGAAGAAGCTACAACAGCTCACCCCTGCTGGTAACCACGCACATGTGGACGAAAGTAAAACTGAATTAATTTTATAGCAGCAAAACAATGACTGTGCTTATTGCTCATGCAATATTACTAATCATGTATTGCCCTGTGGCTGCATTCTTTTTCTATCATCCACCCGATACGATAAATGAATTGTTTGGCTACCGCACACGGTTATCCATGAAAAATGAACATACCTGGAAGGAGGCAAACCGGTTTTCATCCGTTCTGCTGGTACTCGTTGCTTTGAGCACGTTCGTATTTCAGGTGGTCGCTTATTTTTGGATGGATGGCATGAATTCATTTTTTGGTGCTGTGACTTTTTTCACCATCCATCTAATACTTGTGATTCCGGTCACCGAGCTACACCTGCATTCTATCTTCGACAAAAACGGTGATTTTAAAAGTAAACCCAATAGTAAGAGTTGAGGCAAAAATCCGGACATTTGCACCATAGAACATCCATTTCAGAAAGTGTCCGACCGTTATAATCAGCGCGGGGTTTCCGCCAGCAAAGAAGATGTACACCAGGCGATTCAAAACCTGGACAAGGGATTGTATCCCAAAGCGTTCTGTAAAATTGTGCCCGACCTTTTATCAGGCGATGAACAGTATTGTACCGTCATGCATGCGGATGGTGCCGGCACCAAATCATCCCTTGCTTACTTATACTGGAAAGAAACCGGAGACATCTCCGTATGGAAAGGCATTGCACAGGATGCAATCATCATGAATGTGGATGATCTTCTTTGCGTGGGCGCTACCGGTCCCATTCTTCTTTCTTCTACGATCGGCCGAAATAAAAATTTAATTCCGGGAGAGGTGATCTCCACCTTAATTAACGGTACGGAAGAAGTGCTTGCCATGCTTCGTGAGCATGGAATGGAAATCTATAGCACGGGTGGCGAAACCGCCGATGTAGGTGATCTGGTTCGCACTATTATTGTAGACAGCACGGTAAACGCCCGCATGAAGCGCAGTGATGTGGTTGACAACAGTAATATTCAGCCGGGTGATGTGATTATTGGCATGGCATCCTACGGCCAGGCCAATTATGAAACAGAATACAATGGCGGTATGGGCAGCAATGGATTAACCTCTGCACGCCACGATGTGTTTGCTCAAGAATATGCCGCAAAGTACCCGGAGACATTTGATAAAAGTGTGCCGCTCGATCTGGTTTATTCCGGAAAATATAAAGTAACTGATGCTGTGCCGGATGCACCGGTAAATGTGGGGAAGCTGGTATTATCGCCCACGCGTACTTATGCACCTGTCATTATCGCATTACTGAAAGAGTTACGTTCGGAAATCAATGGACTTGTTCACTGCAGTGGCGGGGCACAAACCAAGGTGATGCACTTTGTCGATAACGTACACATCATTAAAGACAGCCTCTTCGATATACCTCCGCTTTTCAAATTGATTCACGAATGCAGTGGCACCGACTGGAAAGAAATGTATAAAGTCTTCAACATGGGCCATCGTATGGAAGTATATCTGCCCGCTCACTTTGCAGATCAGGTGATTGCCATTTCGAAAAGCTTTGGCGTAGAGGCGAAGGTGATTGGCCACGTTGAAAAATCAGACAAGAAGCAATTGACTATCCGAAGCGATAAAGGAGTATTCAGTTATTGACGGAGCTGCCTTTTGCACCTCTCTTCGTTTCTTTGATGCTGGTGAGAAAACAGGTGTGACCACCCACCAGGGCGCGAATTAAATGGGGACACCTCTTCAGCGCAACCTGCTCTTCCATTACCTCCCGAAATCGTTTGTTGGATTTTAAAAATCAATTCCCTAACTATGTGATGAGACACACCTAGTGAAACGACTTGTCGCCATATCTTTTCTCGCCGTATTCCTGTTCAACCTGGTAGGATATTATGGTGTCTATTTTGGATTGCGTGTCAGCGCCGATCAGGCATTGAGAACCCAGCTTGATAATCACGCTTACAATGAAAATGAAACGGTCACGTTAAAAATTCCATTCTCCCTTCCCTACCAAACCGACTGGGCAGGATCTTTTGAGCGGGTGGACGGAAATTTTGAAAAAGAGGGTCAATCCTATAAGCTCGTGAAGCAAAAGGTAGAGCGCGATACACTGATTATTGTGTACATCAAAGATCAAAAAGCGACCAGCCTTCTTGAATCATTAACCGAGTTTGTTCACGCCAGCACCGATTCTCCACTTGCCAAAAAAGCCTCCCAGCTGATGAAGACCTTTGCTAAAGACTACATTGGCACACGCAATGAAATACAGACCTCCAGCACTGGCTGGTCATTAGATGAAACCTTTTCAGAGCCACAGTATACCACACGTGGTCTCTTCGAAAAAATTGCTTCTCCACCACCCAAAGGGTAATCTTTTTTTTATGGAAATGCCTGCTGCGATACGCAGTGAGTGCTTATTGTTTCAGTGAGCATCGCTGTGGCATTCAACATTTCAAATTCACGTTATCGTTACCTGGTAATACTGGATGGTGACGCACGTTCGTCACGGCATTTCTCCTTATTAAAAAATCGTAGTTACTGGTTTACTTATTAGATGAGGAAACGGGCTGGCTTATGGTTTAGACCAGCCCCGTTTCAAATCTTCACCTGCTTAACCGTTTCATTTTTATGGCTTATATCAAAGTAGAAGAACACTTACCCGGTATTACCGGATTGCTCGAATACCGCAAAGACTCGGCGGAGCCTATTCGCGACCTTACACAATTTTTATTGCGCGGCCCCAATAGTTTAACCGAAGGAGAGCGCGAGTTGATTGCCACCGTTGTATCGCACCACAATGCATGCACGTTCTGCACCTCGGCACATACAGCCGCTGCCGATTTACTTCTGGGCGAAAGTACTACAGCTGCCTGTGTGAAAGCAGACATTGAAACGGCACCGGTGAGCGAAAAGATGAAAGCGCTGCTCACCATTGCCAGGCAAACACAACAAAGTGGTAAAGCCGTAACTACGGAAAGCATCGCACGCGCAAAAAATGCCGGAGCTACTGACGTAGAAATTCATGACACCGTTCTGATTGCCGCACTCTTTTGCCTCTACAACCGGTACGTCGATGGCCTTTCCACTTTTACACCTACCGATCCCGGTTTTTATAAAGGCCTTGCCGATCGCATTGTTCATCATGGCTACACCCGCTTACCCAACGGATACGATCATCTGAAAAAATAAAATCCTTTAACCCACACTTCACCCAAGCACGACCACATGAAAAAAACGTTACTCCTCTTTAATCTGCTTCTCTTACTTTGTTACTCTGCACTGGCGCAAGAGACTAACATATCCGGTACGCTCACCGATGCGGAGACCCGTTCTCCGATTGCAGGAGCTAACATCGTTATCAAAGGAAAACTTACCGGCACTACTTCTGATGCAGAAGGAAAGTATTCATTGTCTACTTCGATCAAGCTTCCCTTCACACTCGCTATCTCTTTGCTCGGCTATCAAAAGCAGGAGGTCGAAATCACGGAGGCCAATCAAACTGTTTCAGTAAGCCTTACTCCCAGCGCAGAGATTCTGAACGAAATGGTTTTCTCGGCATCGCGTGTGGAGGAAAATATTCTTCAGTCGCCCGTGGCTATTGAAAAGATGGACTCACGTGCCATTCGCGAGACTCCGTCTGTTAATTTCTATGACGGATTACAAAATATCAAGTCGGTGGAGATGGTGACCAGTGGTTTGACTTTCAAGCAAATCAATACCCGCGGATTCAACAGCACCGGTAATTCGCGCTTCCTGCAACTGGTAGATGGTGTGGATAACCAAACACCCGGATTGAACTTTGCCGTAGGCAATTTATTCGGTTCATCCGATCTGGATATGGAAAGTGCTGAGTTGATTCCCGGTGCAGCATCGGCACTATATGGGCCTGTTGCTTTCAACGGCGTTTTAATGATGCGCACCAAAGATCCATTTCAATACCAGGGATTAAGCGCACAGGTAAAGGCGGGTGTAAATCACATCAATGAAAAATACGCAGATCCAAAAGGATTATACGACTTTGCTATCCGCTACGCGAACGCATTTAACAACAAGTTCGCGTTCAAAGTAAACGCTTCTTATTTCACCGGTACCGATTGGTACGCGACCAACTATACCGATGTTGACCCCAACACTCCGGTGGAACAACGTGGCGATCGTAATCCTGCACGCAATGCACTGAATATTTATGGGGATGACGATGCCCGTACGCTGTCCGGCAATATTGGCCGTGTATCGCGCACCGGCTATGAAGAACGTGCCCTGATGAACTATGACTCTTACAGCCTCAAAGCAAATGCAGCTCTTCATTACCGCGTGAGCGATAATATCGAGTTGATCTATCAATACAACTACAATCAGGGAAGAGCGGCTTATACAGGAAGTAATCGTTTCATGTTGAACGATTTCAACTTCCAGCAACACCGTGTGGAGATGAGAGGAAGCAATTACTTTGTGCGTGCTTACGCAAGTATTGAAGACTCCAATAATTCATACAATGGAAAAGGATTAGGTCAATTGATTAACAAAACATGGGTACGCGATTTAAATGGAAATATAGTAAGCGCTGACCAGGCCGATAACATGTGGTACACCCGATATGAATCAGCCATACCTGATAAAAACAACGTCAGCGCTGCTGATCAGGCAGCGGCACGCGCCTTCGCGGATCAGGGAAGATTCTTACCCGGCTCTCCTGAATTTGAAGAACAGAAGAAAAGACTGATCGCTACTCAAGGATTAAGCGGTGCTGGTATCCTTAGCCAAAGCAAACTGTACCATGCTGAAGGTCAGTATGACTTCAGTGATAAGATTAAAGTAATTGACCTGTTGGCCGGAGGTAATTTCCGCTTGTACGATATGTTCACCAACGGAACGTTGTTTGATGATCTGAATAACAAAATCACCATCAAAGAGGGAGGGGCATTTGTGCAGGCATCGAAAAGATTACTGGCCGAAAATTTAAAATTAACAGCTTCTATGCGTTACGATAAGAACCAGAATTTCAATGGACGATTCACTCCGCGAGCATCGGCCGTATACACTGTAGCCAGAAATCACTACTTCCGTACTTCTTTCCAAACAGGTTTCCGCAACCCTACACCGGGTGATCAATACATCAAGCTGAATGCAGGCCCTATCACTATCCTTGGTGGTGTGCCTGACAACAGCAAAGGAATGAACGTGTATGAAAATTCATTCACCTCCACTTCACTAGGGCCATTCTTCGGAGCATTTGGTGCTGCAATGGCTCAAGGTGCTCAGCCACAACAAGCAATTAATCAAACCAAAGATTTATTAGTAAAATCAAATGTGCCTTACATCAAACCTGAACGAATTCAAAGTTTTGAAGTAGGATATAAAGGAGTATTCAATAACAAGATCGTAGTCGATGTGAATTACTATTTCAGCAGCTACAATGATTTCCTGTTAAATCAGGTGGTGATGCAGCCAAACAGTCCCGTATTAGGTGCTGATGGAAAAATCAATCCACAAGCTGCGCAGGATCTGTTAAGTGGAAACAGTCACTTGTTCCAATTATATACTAATGCAAGTGATCGTGTTACTTCACAGGGAGCTACGGCTGGTCTTACTTTCCTTCTTCCAAGAAACTACATCATTGGTGCAAACGGAACATGGGCATCATTTGACTTGAAGAATGCCAACATCAATGATATCCCCGCATTCAACACACCGAAGTACAGAACTACTGTTACGTTTGGCAACAGCGCTATCACCAAGAACATTGGCTTCAACATAGCATGGCGCTGGCAAGATGCGTTCGACTGGACCAGTACTTTCAATCAGTTAAGACCAGGTCGTATCGAAGCGTACAGCATTGTTGATGCACAGGTAAGTTATAAAGTAGCAATCATCAAATCGGTAGTAAAACTTGGCGCGAATAACCTTTTCAACAATCAGGTGTATCAGGCATATGGTTCTCCTGCTATTGGTGCCATCTATTATGCAAGCATCACATTCGATCAATTATTTCGCTGATCTAAATCAACATGGAATTAACAGCTACAACGAATCAGCCCACAGAGCGAATCAGTGCTCACCTGTGGATTGCTTTTGTGCTCTGCTTTATCGTAGACATACTAAGCGGCACCGTGTCTACGCTGATGTCCGTATATCTGCCCGTGGTAGTGAAGGATTTACTGGGTGATGTAAGTGGGCAGCAACTCGGCAAAGTGAGTGCCTATATCAATTCACTTTTTATTTTAGGATGGGCAGCAGGAGGTTTTATCTGGGGCATGATCAGTGATCGTATTGGTCGTTCCAAAGCATTGATCTTTGCTATGGGCTCGTATGGCACTTTCACGGTACTTACCGGCTTTGCTTCCTCATGGGAATTGGTTGTTGCCTTCCGTTTTCTATCCGGCTTTGGAGTAGGAGGAGTATTGGTCATTGCACCAATACTTCTTTCCGAACTCTTCCCTGAAAAATCGCGCTCCGTTTTTGTTGGAATACTATCCATTGGTTTTCCAATCGGAATATTCTCTGCCGGACTTGTAAACAACCTGATACCTACGTGGCGTCAGGGCTTTTTAATCGGCAGCATTCCCGTTGGTATCGCCATCATTTCGATCTGGGCGTTGAAGGAATCAGAGAAATGGAAAAATGCAACCAGTGTCCATTCCATTTATGGCAAATCATTATTCGCGCCTGAATACAGAAACAACCTATGGAAAGGAGCGGTCATCTTTGGGTCGATGCTCATTGGATTATGGGCCATCTTCTCATGGCTGCCTACATGGGTACAAAGTTTAATCACCGATACGGATGGGCAAAAAGAAAGAGGATTGAGCATGATGCTGATGGGTGCTGGCGGATTAGCCGGAGGCTTCTTCTCCGGATGGCTTTCCAACGGCCTGGGTGTGCGCAAGGCGATGGTCATGTGTTTTTCTGCCTGCATTGTTTTATCATTCCTTCTCTTCGGATGGAACACCTCCTTTTCAAAAATCATATTCGTTGAGATTGCCACAATGGCTGTTTTCTTTGGATTCAGCCAGGGATTATTGTCCGTTTATATTCCTCAGTTATTTCCTGTTTCACTTCGCGCAACAGCTACCGGTTTCTGTTTTAACATGGGCAGACTATTTACCGCTGCTGCCGTTTTCTTCATTGGTACATTGGTAACAAAGCTGGGAGGTTATGGCAATTCGCTGCTCACATTCTCCGGTGTATTCGTCATTGGCCTCCTTGCTATTTATTTCACTAAAGACAAAGCAAACTAACTATGGCACATATTAAAGTTCCGGAAGGTGTTCCCGGTATTCGCAGCCTGGTCATGTTCCGGCCAGAGACAGGGAAGCCCTTATATGAATTGGCACAAATCCTGTTGCGTGATGAGTCACCACTTAGTCCCGCAGAACGTGAACTGATTGCCACACATGTATCCTCACGCAATGAATGTATGTTTTGCATGAGCAGTCATGCTGCGGCAGCACGTGAGCTGTTGGGTGATCAGAAAGAAGTAGTGGATTGCGTCATTAAAGATGTGAACACCGCACCTGTTTCTCCGAAGATGAAAGCGCTGTTGAATATAGCAGGCAAAGTGCAGGTGAATGGGAAACAAGTGAAGCCTGAAGACATCGAAGAAGCACGCCAACACGGTGCCCATGATCGCGATATACACGATACCGTTTTGATTGCCGCCACCTTCTCCTTGTTCAATCGCTATGTCGATGGACTTGCCAGTTTCACGCCCACCGACCCCAAAGCCTATGAAGAGATGGGCAAGCGCATGTCATCGATGGGGTATGTTTTACCTCAACCCGCTTAATTAAAATAACCGGCCCTAATCCCAATACCATATGAAAAAATTAACTTCACTCGTACTCTTTGGTTTAATCACCTGCTTGCTCATTACCTGCAGCAGAACACCTTCATGTCATGAAGAGATGCTGGCATTACTCCAGCAAGTCCGGAAGGAAACACGCGTAGCCGATAATACTTTCAGTCCGGAAGGTAAAATAACGTACATGGATTCGTTGCTTAATTTACCTCACAGCACACCCGGGCAAATTGCCTATTGCAAATACCTGAAGGCGAATATTCTTCTGGAAATGGGAGAAGAGAAAAAAGCCATTGCCCTTTTCCAATCTATTCAGGAAGATGCTACGCCTGCGCAGCTTAGCAGAATTATTCGTGATCTGGGTATTGCCCAGCTGCGCGAAGGCGAACGCTCCAATTGCATCTCCAATCATGCTGCCGAATCCTGCCTGATGCCTGTTCGTGGATTGGGTGTACATCAGGATGCCAGTGGTTCCTCCAAAGCGATCGATCTTTACCTGTCACTTCTCAAAGAAAATCCAAAAGACCTGGAGTCCATGTGGTTGTTAAATCTTGCCTACATGACACTGGGCGAATATCCATCCAAAGTACCGGCTCAGTACCTGTTGCCGGGAATGAATGGTGATACGACCGTAACGGTGAAACCCTTTCAGGATATTGCTGCCGGTCTGAAGCTCGATATAAAAAACATAGCCGGAGGAAGCATCATCGAAGATTTCGATAACGACGGCTACCTGGATCTGGTTACATCAAGTATGGACTTAAGTGAATCCATGCATTACTTTAAAAACACAGGCACGGGCAGCTTTACTGATCTTTCCTTTCAATCGGGATTAAGCCAATTCACAGGCGGGCTTAACATGGTTCAGGCCGATTATAATAATGATGGATATACTGATATACTGGTGCTGCGGGGAGCATGGAAAGGAAAGTATGGCCATGAGCCCAATTCATTATTAAAAAATAATGGCGATGGCACATTCACCGATGTAACTACCATCAGTGGCCTTCTTTCTTTTCACCCCACACAAACAGCTACATGGAATGATTTTAATAATGATGGCTGGTTAGACGTTTTCATTGGTAATGAAAGCGGTGTAATGATGGAAGATACGCGCCATCCCTGTGAGCTGTATATGAGCAACCAGGACGGTACATTCCGCGAAGTTGCCAATCGTGCCGGATGTGATGTGAAACTGTATGTAAAAGGGGTGACTTCGGGTGACTATGATAACGATGGATATAAAGATCTTTTTTTATCTACCATGAATGGCAAAAGAGTTTTACTGAAAAACAAAGGGCAAAATAAAGAAGAGATTCTCTTCGAAGATGTTACGCTGCAGGCGGGCATCGCTGGTACATATGGTAACAGTTTCCCCACCTGGTTCTGGGATTATGACAACGATGGCTGGTTGGACATTTTCACGTGCGACTATACCTTCAAAAAATCGCTGGCATTCTATGCAGCGGCCGAAAAGCTGCACCTACCGGAAGGCAATCCTGAAAAGATGTTACTCTACCGCAACAATCACGATGGCACTTTTACCAACGTAGCCGGCCATATCGGGTTAGATAAAGTCGTCTTTGCCATGGGGGCCAACTTCGGTGATATCGACAATGACGGATATCTCGATATGTACCTGGGAACAGGTAATCCTCAGTATCAGTCACTCGTACCGAATAAGATGTTTAAAAACATGGGAGGTAAAAAATTTGCTGATGTTACCACTTCCGCCCGTGTTGGTCACCTGCAGAAAGGACATGGCGTGTCGTTTGCTGACTTAGATCACGATGGTGATCAGGACATCTACATTGAACTGGGCGGAGCATACAAAGGAGATGCCTATCAGAACGCATTGTTCCTCAACCCGGGCCAGAACACCAACAACTGGATCAAGCTACAGCTACAGGGAACAACCGCTAATCGTGGTGCGATCGGCACGAAAATAAAAGTAACGTTCAGAGAGAATGGTGTTCAGCGCAGCGTTTACCGCGATGTGAATTCAGGTGGAAGCTTCGGTGCTTCGCCTCTACGCAGAGAGATTGGGATAGGACAGGCCACCGTCATTGATGAAATAGAAATACAATGGCATGGAAGCAAAACGGTGCAGAAGTTCACCAACATCCATCCAAATCAATTCATCTGTATCACAGAAGGAGACAGGGCACTCAAACAACTGCCACATCAACCCATCAACTGGATCTTGCCTGATGCGCTTTGCTTGCCGGGTACACTTGCCTCACTCAACTAAAAAATTATTCAACACTTAAAAGAATACAACTAATGAAAATACCTACCGAACCCGTTGGAAGCATTCCCCGTCCTGTCTATCTGCAGGAAGCAATAAAGTCGTTTGCTCAAGGGCAGATACCTGAAAAAGAACTGGCTGCCAAAACGGAACAAGCTTTAAAGGAAACCATTCAGCAACTGGAAGCCACCTGTTCTCCTGTCATTAGTGACGGAGAGCAATCCAAACCAAGCTTTGTTACATATCCCATCCATGGCAATAAGCAGCTTGATTCCAATGGGGTAGTTATTCCCTTTGCTGATGGACACACCCGTCAGCTGCCAAAGCTAACCGGTGGGCCGTTTCGTTATCAGAATTACGCAAGCAGCTACGTTGAAAAAGCGAAGTCACTTACACGTTTACCGGTAAAGCAAGCCGTTATTTCTACCTCCGCTATCAGTTTACTTTATCCGCAGGAAGGCATCGCGGACTATTCACATGATCAGTTCATCCAGGATCTGATCCATGAATCGGAAGCAGATATACGCCAGTGTTTGAATGCCGGTGCGTATAATGTGCAGATCGATTTTACAGAAGCACGTCTTGCTCTGAAGCTTGATCCTTCCCGACAATTACTACAGCGTTTCATTGATTTAAATAATCAAGTGCTGGATCGCTTCACGCAAGCAGAGAGAAAAAAGATTGGCGTCCACAGCTGTCCTGGTGGCGATCATGATTCCACTCACAGTGCGGATATCAGCTATGCGGATTTACTCCCCTATTTATTTCAACTTCGTGCCGGTAACTTTTATCTGGAATACGCAGCAGAAAAAGAGAAGAAGTCAACGTTGCAGGCCATCAGGGAGTTCTCCAAAAATGATCAACGTATTTTTCTGGGGGTAACAAATGTATTGGATCCACATGTGGAAACGCCTGAAGAAGTGTGTGCGTTAATAATGGAAGCGGCCAAAGTTATACCTGTGGATCGACTGGGCACAACCGATGATTGTGGCTTCTCTCCTTTTGCGGATGATGTTTCCACGGCGCGTGAAACAGCATTCGCCAAAATCAAAGCACGCGTGCAGGGAACATTGCTTGCTGAAACAAAATTATAACCAACCAACAACTCAAATGGCACACATCACTTTACCCGAAGGGCTTCCTGGCATTCGCGGACCGATGGCTTTTCGTCCAGAGACAGCAAAACCACTCAATGCCCTCGCAGAAATTTTACTGCGCAGGGAGAATTCATTGAGCAGAGGTGACCGTGAACTCATGGCTACGTATGTTTCCTCCTTAAACGATTGCTTCTTTTGCCAGAATGCACATGGAGGCATTGCACAACATTACCTGCAATGCGATATGGCTTTTATCGATCAGGTGAAGAAAGACTATGAATCGATGCCACTGTCGGATAAACTGAAAGCATTACTCTCCATTGCGGGCAGTGTTCAAAAAGGAGGACAACATGTTACCTCTGCACAAATTGAAAAAGCAAAAGCACGGGGTGCTACCGATATGGAAATTCATGATACCGTGTTGATTGCGGCTGCCTTCTGTATGTTCAATCGTTACGTAGATGGATTGGGTACATGGGCACCACAAGATCGGAACATTTATGTAGCGCGCGGGCCAAGAAGAGCCGAAGAAGGTTATGAAAATTTTGATCCGATGGAACGCCTTGCTGCCGGGTAAGTTTAAAAGTTAAAGTTAAAAGTTAACTGTAATACTACTGGAGAGAACTTCCTCTTTTACCAATTCACTTTGAACTGCTCTTATCCCACGATCATTTGTTTGCCGGTGATAATCGTTGCTCATTTTGTGATACAAGGATCGTAACTCATCCATTAAGATTCTATTTTTGTGCCCGTCAACTTATGTACATGATCGAACTACGGCACGTTTCAGTAAACAAATCGGGGCAGCGAATTTTTAGTGATCTCAACTGGAGCCTACAAGAAGGAGAAAACTGGGTAGTACGTGGAGCAAACGGAAGTGGCAAAACCATTTTGCTGGAACTACTTGCCGGGGTGATCCCTCCTGCTGAGGGCGAAGTGCATTACCATTTCATTTCTGAAAAAACCTGGGAGCAACGTTATCAGCAACGCAAACAGTCGATTCATTACATTCCTGCTGATGCTGCACTCACTCAGATTCATCAGCACGAGTTGTTCTATCAGCAACGCTATTATTCCCTCGGAGATGAGCTGGTACCTACTGTATCCGATTTTTTGGGTGAAGAAATGGTCAATGCTATCCATCGCCATCCATTTCCGGCATCGCTCTCTATCGATCTGTTGATGAAGTTGAAATTAACACAACTCTCCAACGGGCAGCAAAAGCGGGTGATGATTCTGAAAAATCTGGCCCTGAAAATTCCTAAATTCCTGGTGCTGGATTATCCGTTTGAAGCACTGGACCGCAACAGCCGCAAAGACCTCGCTGATTTTCTTGATCATCTCGCCCGTGTGCACGGCGTGCAACTTATTCTTACCGATCACGATAATGAACTGCCTTCGGTCATCAATCGTGAACTAACGATGGTTGATTTTAAGATTCAATCTCACTCATCAATCGTTTCTGTTTTTGCCGGTAATTTCGTGCAAACAAAAGCAAGAAATGACTCCAAAGCGGCCACATCTCCCGTGTTGGAGATGCGGGATCTCACCATTCAATATGGGGAAACGGTCATTATTAAAAATCTTAACTGGACCATCAATAAAGGGGAGCGATGGGCGCTGGCCGGAAAAAATGGTTCCGGCAAAACTACCTTGTTCAGCCTGATCTTTGCTGATCATCCATTGGCGTACAGCCAGCAGGTGTACCTGTTTGGCAAGCGCAGAGGTAGTGGTGAATCGATATGGGACATTAAAAACAGGATCACGTATCTTGGACCGGAGCAAATGAGCTATCTGGATCCGAAAGACAAATTGTTGAGCGCGCGCCACTACATTCTTCCACTTCATAAAAATCAGGAAGAAAAAGAACTGGATGGATTAGTTCGTCACTTCAATGCACTTCGGTATATTGACAAACCTCTCCGCATGTTATCAGCGGGCGAGCTGCAAATGGTTTTGATCATGAAATCTTTTCTCCTTCAAAAGGAATTGCTTCTTCTGGATGAACCCTTTCGGTTTTTAGATGCTGTTCAAAAAGAAAGAGTAAACCAATACCTGCAAACCCATCTCAATACCGAAACCACGCTGGTGCTCATCACCCACGATGAGCAGGATATGAAGCGCTGGGGCATGCAGACGCTTTGGTTATAAAGACCGTCTGCAAAAACCCATTTTAGTTTCTGCAAATAATTTCATTGTTTGCACTACCTAATACCCTACTGCCATGCGCACACTTCTCTTCTTCCTGTTACCGCTGTCTGTTTTTGCTCAACCGTTTAGTCCAAAAGAAATCGCTCAGTGGAAACAGCAAGCCAGCCGTGTCACAATTATCAGAGACAAATGGAGTATCCCACACATATATGCCAAAACCGATGCCGATGTGGTGTTTGGATTGTTGTATGCGCAATGTGAAGACGATTTTGAGCGGGTGGAAGAAAACTACATTACTGCACTTGGCCGCTTGGCCGAAGTGAAAGGTGAATCTGTGCTGTATGAAGATTTACGTATGCGCATGTACTCCGACACGATTAAAGTAGCAGCACTCTATGAAAAAAGCCCGGCCAAAATGAAGTCGCTGATGACCGCTTTTGCTAACGGAGTTAATTACTATCTCTACACTCATCCAAACGTAAAACCAAAGTTGCTTCACCGCTTTCAACCGTGGCTTCCCCTGCTCTTCAGCGAAGGAAGTATTGGCGGAGACATCACGCGTATTTCTGTTGATGACGTGAAAGCTTTTTACACCCGGACTAATAGTACTGACACCGAAGGAGCATCGCTTGCCTTACCCGAGCCCAAAGGATCAAACGGATTTGCCATTGCCCCCAAATTGAGTGCATCGGGAAACCCGTTGTTGCTCATCAATCCTCATACTTCATTCTATTTTCGTTCGGAAGTACACCTGAATAGTGAGGAAGGCCTCCATGCGTATGGTGCGGTTACCTGGGGACAATTTTTTATTTACCAGGGGTTCAATGATCAATGCGGATGGATGCATACTTCTACCTATGCCGATGTGGCCGATGAATACAAAGAGACAATCATCCTTAAAAATGATTCACTCTTCTATCAATACGATGGTCAACTACGCCCTGTGATCAAAGAGAAGGTGGAATTGAAATATAAAAACGGAAATGATATGGCCAGAAAATCATTCACTGTTTACCGTACACATCACGGGCCGGTGATCGCTGAGAAGCAAGGCAAGTGGATCAGCATTCGTATGATGTATGATCCGTTGAATGCATTGACCCAATCGTATATGCGTACTAAAGCAACCGACTTTAAAAGCTTTAGCAAATGGATGGAGCTGAAAACCAATTCCTCTAACAATACGGTGTTTGCCGATAACAAAGGCAATATTGCTTACTGGCATGGCAACTTCATGCCGAAGCGCGACACCCGACTGGATTGGACATTGCCGGTAGATGGAAGTGATCCGGCAACGGAATGGAAAGGACTTCACGACACGAAAGACCTGGTTCAATTATTAAATCCGGCTAACGGATGGATACAAAACTGCAACTCCACTCCATTCACTGCTGCCGATGTAAATAGCCCGAAGAAAGAAAACTATCCTTCTTACATGGCTCCCGATGGACAAAACTTCAGAGGTATCAATGCAGCACGGGTATTAAAAAACAGTTCTGCCTATACCCTGGATAAGCTGATTACTGCTGCGTACAATCCAAAGCTCACTGCATTTGAAAAACTATTGCCTTCTTTAATGGAAGCCTACCAGTCGACCCCATCAGGTGAATTGAAGACAAAACTTATTGAACCGATCAAAACCCTCCAATCATGGGATATGAACTGTGATGTTGAATCCGTGGGACAAACACTGGCTATCCAATGGGGCAAGAAAATTCAAGCTTTGACATTAACGCGACTACCTGAACGTACTACAGAACAACGCACCGACATTGTTGGGTTAGTGGATAACATGATTGCCAAAAGCACCTCCGAAGAAAAAGTAAAAGCACTGGCCGATGCCGTTGAGGAACTAACAACTGACTTTGGCCGCTGGAACATGGGCTGGGGAGAGATTAACCGCTATCAACGACTGACAGGAAAAATGGATGAAATTTTCGATGACTCAAAGCCAAGTCTGCCCGTTGCGTACACGTCTTCCTTCTGGGGAACGCTGCCTGCTTATGGCAGTCGTACCTACCCGGGCACAAAAAAATTCTATGGAAATGTAGGCAACAGCTTTGTGGCGGTGGTGGAATTCGGCAAGAAAGTAAAAGCTAAATCCATTGTAACAGGAGGAGAAAGCAGTAATCCGTCATCACCTCATTTTACTGATCAGGCGGCCATGTACACCAAAGGGGAATTCAAAGACGTATTGTTTTATAAAGAAGATGTTTTGAAAGGATCGGAGAAGAAGTATCATCCGGGTGAATAAGTTCTATTGATTTGCATTGCCTTAAAAATTCAAGTACGCAAAGCAACCCCTGATAAAGTGCCCATTGCACGGCTGGCCTAACTTATGGCCTGCATGAAGTTTGTATTTTCACGGTCGGCTGAATACTTTTCCCCAAAATGCATTCTCTCTATCACCCTATTCTGAAAGAAATTTGAAAAATAGTTCTGAAATATAATTTACCCCGCCAATAGATGGCGGAGTGCCTGGTTAGTTTTGACTTGTTCGGGTTTTAGCAATGGAAAAACGAACACGAAAAAATAACCGTACTTAAACTATATTTCAATAATGAAAGCCTTACTCATCGGCAACGATATTAACAATGCCACCTCCGATTATTCGTGGAACAATTTACTCCAGGATCTTATTGAATACGCGCAGCTAAAAGAACAGCCCCCTGTTATGGAAGGCAAACCCTTCCCCATGCTCTACGAAGAGATTTTTCTTAATTCGGCTAAACAATACGGCACTAAAGAGAAACGGATAAAAACGTATATCGCAGTAAAAGCCATGCGTTTGCAGCCCAACGAAATCCACAAAGAGATCATGAATATGGATATTCCTGTGCTGCTCACCACCAATTATGATCTTACACTCGAATCAACACTCAAAGCGCAGCCCGAGCACATCCGCAATGCTGCCGCTATACGCGAAAACCGGTATAGTCTATACCGTGTTAATCAGGTGGATCATCATCGCGTATGGCACATTCATGGAAGTGCGGCCAATCCTTCATCCATCACCCTGGGCTATGAGCACTATAGCGGTTACCTACAACAGATGCGCAACTATATGGTGGTAGGAAAAAAAGGTACTGAAAGTCAGAAAAGCGAACAGGCACTGGCGCGCAGAATCAAGGAGGACTCCGTTAAACACAATAGCTGGATCGATTACTTCTTCACGCATGACATCCACATCTTCGGACTCAATCTCGACTTCGTGGAAATTCACTTATGGTGGTTGCTCACGTATCGCGCTCGCACCATTTTGTTGAATAAGGTGAAACTCAAAAACAAAATCTATTACTACTATCCGCAACACTATGCAGAGAAATCGCAACACAAACTTCAACTTTTCAAAGCCAATGAAGTAGTAACCGTGCCACTGCCAATGAAAGAGGGTAACCGGATCAGTTACTATCAGCGCGTATTGAAAAAGATTATGGCTACGGAGTAGTAAGCATAGTATCATTCCACTATCTTAGTAGTACATCGATCAGTGGTATCGTTTATTGCCACAACCCTACCATGGTTATTGCTAAGTATTACCTTTTACTATGGCTGCCGTTGACTGGATTTATAACACATGCACAAACAAATTCATCTGCTCCGGGTATTGAAATGGGGACTATCGTCTACGGTAATTCCATCAAAGAAAAAGATTACATCCGAAAATTATCATCCGGCACCAGCCATTTTTCCGGGTCGCTGACAACATCCTATTACGGCCTTAACTTGGAGCGAACCTTTTTCAACGATCGGCTTGGGATTATTGCCGGAGCCCGTTACTCTAACTCAATCAGTTCAGTGGGGCTCACCGGATTTTTCCACAGGCATTTTGATTACTTCTATTTGCGCATAAGCGAAGAGGGAACCACGACAACCTATTTAAAGACACAACAACTGAAACAGGTGTCGCACTACCTCGGCATTCCCTTAGAAGTACGTTACCTGCTATTCAACTCCCGTTTCACCAGGCTCTATTTCAAGGTTGGAAGTGTCTTTGACTTCCTGGTAAAATCGAAAAACGAAGTGGACTTAGCGGTTACTACCTCCTCCTTCGATTTAGAGAACACGGCTGCAAACAAACTAGGAACTCCAGACAATTTCTGTCCTTCACTCTATGGAGGTATTGGTTTGCGGCTGGGCCGAGGAGCACCGCTATTCAATATCGAAATCACACTTCCGTCAGTTCAGTTGAATTCAAACTATTCCACACTGATCAATCCACACGCTGGAGGAGGGCTGCGCCTGATGTTTCAGATTCCACTTAAAACAAAAAAATGAGCAGGCTTATTCTTCTTTTAATTGTGCCTGTTTTAATAGCCGCATGTATTAATCCACCCCCGGAGGAATTGGACCGGTCTGTATTTATTGCCGATACTCAATATCCCGACTTGCCTGCTTATACCGAATGGGGTTACAATACGTTTGGTGCTCATTACAATGAGGATGTATTTCTGTATACCTCCTCCGTAACCGCAAGAGCAACAAAAGACACACTCACTTTTGAGTTCTGCGGCACGCTTAAAAAAGCAAGCCCGCATGAGAGCGTGACCGTTTATTTTTCATTGGCCGAGAAGCATCCCTCCACTTACGCAGATCTGGTAGCACTGCATGCAACGTCATTTGATCTTACCTCCTCTACCGCTATTACCTCGTTGTACGTAAATGGAAAAAGAAAGAAAGGAACAATATCCAATGGTCATCTGGAGTTTAAACGTGCACAGTACTTACTTGTGAACGGTCAACCCGATCGGGTAATCCTCTCCGGTTATTTCGATTTTCAGTTTTTAACGGATACCCATCAAACCATCACGGTTAAAGACGGGCGCTTCGATATAGGAATAAACGGAAATAACTTTTACATGTATTAACAACTCACCGCAGTCGTTGATCATTTCTTTATTTTAACAATAGAATAAGTGTTTCCTATCTTTACAGTGATTATGAAACACCTGTATCTTGTTTTCCTCTTTTTGCTTTCCCTTTCTGCTCTTGCACAGTCCGATACGACCCGCGTTCTGGATGAAGTAATTGTATCTGCCTATCAAAGCAACCGATCGCTCAATGAAGTGCCGGCCTCCATTGGTAGGGTAAATGAGAAAGAACTGATTCGTTATAGCAACACCTCTTTATTGCCTGCGGTAAATGCCATTCCCGGTGTGCGAATGGAAGAGCGCTCTCCGGGTAGTTATCGTTTTTCTATCCGTGGCAGTTCGTTGCGTTCTCCCTTTGGTGTGCGTAATGTAAAATTTTACTGGAATGGGTTACCCATGACGGACGGCGGTGGTAATACTTATCTCAACCTTCTTGATTTCAACTCGGTTGGAAGTATGGAAATCATAAAAGGACCAGGTGCAAGCCTGTACGGAGCAGGTACAGGTGGCGTGGTGTTATTGAAGAGTCCGGAAATAAAAAATAATCAAATTCAATTAGGTGTACTATACGGTAGTTATGGTTTGCAGCAATATAGTGCCTCCCTTCAACAGCGTAAAAAGAAAATGGATGCCGGTATTCGTGCCAACTGGCAACAATCGGATGGCTATCGTGAGCAGAGTGAAATGAGCAGGGGAATTATTAACACGAATTTCAATTTTTATCTCCATTCAAAGAATACACTATCGGCAACGGTATTTGCTTCTCAACTCAATTATCAAACACCGGGAGGATTAACTGAAGCGCAATACGATGAAGATGCACGCCAGGCAAGACCTGGAACCGGTACGGCATTGGGGGCCGTGGGGCAAAAAGCGGAAGTACTCAATAAGACCGCTTACGCCGGATTATCACATGACGTACAATGGAATAATTTTTTATCTACCCGTACCGGAGTATACGGATCGATCAGTGATTTCAAAAATCCCACCATAAGAAATTATGAGGCCCGTAAAGAAAAAAATGGCGGGCTGCGTACATCAACTCGGTACGTACTCGATAAAACTTCATGGAAAGCAACGTTCACAGCAGGTGCTGAACTTCAATTCTTCACTTCGGATGTAAGTGTATATGGAAACGATAAGGGCACGCGTACGCAACTGCAAACCAGGGATGCCTTAAATGCAAATCAGTACCTGGTTTTTGTACAAAGTGAAATCGATCTGCCTTATCAATTCTACCTCACGATAGGCACGAGTGTTAATTACCTGAAGTATAAAGATCAACAGTCCGTCACTGCTTTTAATTTATTGACGAAGAAGTTTGATCCGGACATTTCACCGCGCCTGGCACTGCTAAAGAAATTCAACGAATCGCTCTCCGTTTATGGAAATATCAGCCGAGGATTTTCCCCTCCTACCTTTGCGGAAGCGCTTCCATCTACAGGGGTGTTCAATCCTGACCTGAATGCCGAGCGGGGTGTAAGCTATGAAGCAGGCATTCGCGGCAAGCTGCTGAAGCAATTTGATTTTGATATCGCGGCATATCATTTCCAGTTGAAGAATGCCATCGTTATTCAACGCACTGCAGATGGGGCCGATTATTTTGTTAACGCCGGAAGCACATCACAAAAAGGACTGGAAGGAAGAGTGGCATGGACACAGCCCTTCACATCAGGATTTATCCATTCGTTAGGCATCTGGTCGAGCGTCACCATTAATCATTATCGTTTTAAAACCTATGAACAGAGTGGCATTGATTATTCCGGTAATCCGTTGACAGGAGTTGCTCCGGATATCATCGTTAGCGGAGTTGACATTTTTACCAAAACAGGATTGTATATTAATGCCACCATCAATTATACCGATCACATTTCACTGAACGATGCCGGCACCGCTTATGCGGCGGATTACACCTTGCTCGGCACACGGTTAGGATATCGCAAGGCAGCCGGGAAAATAAGCTACGATGTATTCGGTGGTGTTGATAACGCATTGGATCAAAAGTATAGTTTAGGCAATGATCTGAATGCGGTGGGAGGGCGCTTTTACAATCTGGCGGCCGGAAGAAGTTTTTATGGTGGACTAAAATTAAGTCTTCGGTAAACCTGTCGTTGTGAGTTACCTAACACGCGCCAGGCGTATTACAGACAGAATTCCCACAAACCCATTATCTTTAAATCAATTAAACACCCGAGTATGAAAAAGTTTTCCCTTTTCCTTTTGGCGATCAGTGCATTGATACTGCCTTCGTGCAGCCTGTTTGATAAAGTTGATGACGTCAACTTCGATGTAAAACTGTATCAAACGATGAATGTAAATGTTACTACATCTTCTTCCTCTCCCGTAACTCTGGAACAAAACCAGATCCTTGATGCAACAACCAACGCGGATATCGCCAAATACGGAAGCAAAATAAAAGGCTACACAATTAACAAAATCACCTACACCATTTCCGATTACTCCAGCGGACCTAACGCAGTTACTTTTTCTAACGGAAAACTTTCATTTGGTGCAGCAGGAGCTTCATCAACGGTAGCTGCCACCATAACCAGTGCGGATTTAAAAGCATTAAGTACGAGTGGAGCTGAATCACAGTTATCAATTGATCAGGCAGGACTGGCCACGATCAGCGACCTTTTACTGAAAAATTCGGAAGTACAAGTTACTGCCTCCGGAACCCTTTCCAGTACTCCTGTGGCGTTCAAAGTAAACACCACGATTTACGTTACCGTAAAAGCAGACGCCCTTTAAAGAAGATATCAATCCTAATCACTAACTCCTGCCATCAAAGCAGGAGTTATTTTTTTGTGATGTGCTTCATGATCATCTCGGCATGCACACGAGAATTTTCGATAAACCATTTACCCGTGCGCAATCCTCCACATACTACTCCCGCCAGGTACATTCCCGGAATAGAGGTTTCCATTGTCACCTCATCATATAAGGGAGTATGGGCTGCATCGTCCTGTATCTGAATACCTGCTGCCTTCAAAAAGCCGAACGGAGGTTGATAGCCCGTCATGGCAAGTACAAAGTCATTATCTATTGTACGTTCTCCTTCGGGTGTATTGATAACAACTTTATCTCGGGTAATCGCTTTGATGGTCGAATTGAAATAGGCTTTGATTGATCCTTCACTGATACGGTTTTCAATATCCGGCTTCACCCACTATTTCACGGTATCGCGAAGCGAAGATTCACGCACCACCATCGTTACTTCCGCTCCCTTTCGCCACGTTTCCAGCGCAGCATCTACTGCCGAATTAGCCGCTCCCACAATCACTACTTTTTGAGCATAGTACGGGTGTGGCTCATCATAGTAGTGCTTTACTTTCGGCAGGTCTTCACCCGGCACATGGAGCAGGTAAGGCAAATCATAGAAACCCAATGCAAGTATTATCGACTTTGACTGATACGTTGCCTTACTAGTGCCGACCCGAAACACCGCTTCTTCTTTTTTTATGGACACTACTTCTTCATACAAACGCACCTCCAGATGATTGGAAGCGCACACCCTTCGGTAATACTCCAGTGCTTCGGCTCGTGTTGGTTTGGGGTTATTGGATATGAACGGAACTCCACCAATCTCCAAACGATCGGAAGTGGAAAAGAATGTCATGTTCACCGGGTAGTTATAGAGCGAATTAACAAGGCAACCCTTCTCAATAATGACATAATCCAATCCCGCCTTTTTTGCTTCTAATCCACACGCCAGGCCGATCGGCCCTGCCCCGATGATCAATACCTCTTTTATTTCCATTCGTAAAGTAGCTGTTTCGCTTTTCAACACTAATCGGAATCTTTAAGCCTTCAAGTTATCAATAATTAAAACACTTGTTATGGTTCAAAAAGAGTAAACACCTTACCCCTTAAATCCGTTTCCATAATCTGGCAAAACGATTGCTTAATAATTAACTTACCCGTTCACAAACAGCAAATTACCCCATTATCGCTTTATGAGACTTCTTTTTTTTGTTCTGATCTGGGCATCTTTATTTTATTCCTGCAAGGAGGTTTCATTTACGGTAGCACAGCCCGCGGGTGTTGCTGCTCTCAAAGAAGTTCCTGAAGAGCTTCGTGGAAAGTTTCGCCCGCTTGAAACACCTTCCGATGAAAAGAAAGACACGCTCATCATCGAATCATGGGGATATCATTTTAAAGATAACAATGACAAGGATTGGTTGGGACGAGGTACGATCAGTGACTCACTGGTCATCAAATTTTATCAAAACTATTATTTCGTCAACTTCCGTTCGGGCGATCAATGGGTATTACGACTCATCAAACAAAAACCATCGGGCGATCTGGAATTGATGTCCATTGATATCGGGGCGGATGAAAAGAGAAGAAAAGTACTGAAAAAATTATCGAAACGTTTCAGGATTACCGAAGTACGCTATAAAGACGATACGTTCTACCAGATTAATCCTACTGCCGCCCAATTGATGCAGCTCATCAAAGAAGGTTATTTCACCAGCAACGAATTGAAAAGATTAAAAAAGTAATCAAAGCACTTATAAACAAAAAACGCCATCTTCTTACGGATGGCGTTCTTGTTTAGGATTGAGCCTGAGCTTTTAATTGCTTTTCTTCTTCTTCAAGAGATTGTTCAACTTATTCTGAAGCGCTTCCGTTGCTTGTTCGGCCGCAGGCTTTGGCGTAGTGGCCGTACTGTCTTTCTTGGCCGCTGCTGCTTTTGATGCTGAGTCTTGTTTGTTCAATTTCAACAGGTTCTTCACTACCTCCTCCGGCTTGGCCCCTTCCGATAACTGTTTCACCGCATCCTGCGCTTTTTGTTCAGCTACTTTAGTTACTGCTTCTTTTATCTGTTGCTTTTGTTCAGCCATGGATAGTTTAAAGGTTGGGCTGGTTACTGTTCCACCCATAGCAATGGTAACCGGAATCTCCGATGTGGAGTTGGTCGTCCCATTGATCTGATTCAATTGACTTTGAAACTGGGAAGCCAGTTTATTAGAAGGCACATTCATTTTGATGGTGTAGTCAACGGTCTGATCCAGACCTGAGCTACCCGATATGTTTGCCGCATAGTTGCCGAGCTTCACATCAAAAGGCTGCACACTCAACCGGCCATTGGTAATGACGGTCGACATGAGCACGTCTTTCAATGTTACTTTATCTGTATCATCCAATTTGGTAAGCGAAGTAAGACCTGAAACCAGTTTAGATTGAGTTAATGCTGCCTGCGCAATCTTCACCAGACCGGCTCCATTTACTTTATCCAGTTTTGGCATCATGTCTTTACCCAGTTCTCCGTTGATTTTGAAATCCGTAGAGAAGTTTCCACTCACTAATCCGGCAACCGGGGCATACGTTTTCACTACCGAGAATGAGCTTGCCGCCTGCTGAATAGAAAGGGCTTCGATTTTCAAACCTAAATCATACTTAGGGTGATTGATATCTCGGGTGTCATACGTTCCATTCACCACAAAACCTCCGCCCAGCATATTAAACTTCACTCCGCTCAGATTTGCTACACCATCTTTCACGATCACATCACCTGCGGCATTGGTCATGGTGTAATCCATCATCTTCACGGTTTTGATTTCTGATCTCAGGATGAAATCGATATTGGTGGGAACAGGAACAACTCCGTACGATGCACTATCAGGAGTAGTCGTAGTGGTTTCTGTGTCCGTCATGAACTCATTCAAGTCAAGCAGGTTGGATTTGAAATCCATATTACCTTTAATCGTTTCATTTTGTCCGAAGATGTAAGCGATGTAGTTGCTCACCGCACCGTTTACAGCAAAGTCACTTTTACCAATTGTTCCGGACGTGTTCTTCAGTTCAATTTTTTGGGGATTGAATACCGCCTGTGCCTGCGATACGGTAACCGCATACGGAAGATCTTTCGAATTGAATTTGAAATCAGTCAGCGTAGCTGTTCCACTGGTAGGAAGTTTGTCATAACGTTTCGCATCCACATCCGACATTTTTCCTTTTGTTTCCAGGTTGGCTTTCACTTTACCGGCCAGCGTCATTCCCTCTACAGGAAATATTTTGGTCATCTTTTCAATGTCTATTCCACCGTTGGCTTTCAGATCCCACGTATAATCATCCAGGTTTTGCAAGATCAATGTTGCTGCAAATCGTTCACCATCAAGCAGCATCGAGAAATCACTTACGTTGACAACCGTTTCGGCCATCTTACCGGACGTGTTCTTTACATTCGCGGTCACTTTCAGTTCTTCCAGCGGAAGCGGAAACTCGGACGATTTCACATACCCATTTGCCAGCGTCATGTTTGCATCTACCGCAGGAATGATTTTACGGATGCTATCATAAACTCCTTTTGCTTTCGCATCGATGGAATAGGTTCCTTTCATTTCCAATCCATCCATCGGGAACATTTTGCTCAGCTCAGCCAGGTTTAGTTTGGCATTAAGACTTCCGTCCATTTTATAATCTTTCAGATTCTCTACCAATAGTTTTGCATCTACCGGGTTCGATCCGAA
>JAHEZH010000039.1 GCA_023251155.1 Flammeovirgaceae bacterium
GACTGATGAGCGGCATGCCTGCGTAAACCGGCTCTTTGCATTGCCGGTAACAAATGGATTATCAAAAAACGATCGTCTTTGGGTGCATTCGCTGACAGCATCACCTCATCACGTTGTATAGCATGACCACAAACGCGATATCACGATCTGGTTGCAGTGTATCCATACCTCTTTTTGTTTTAAACCATTGACGGTCATGATCCAATAGAGTCATGAAGAAATAGGAATATCACCATCGCAGACGCGAGTGCTACAATCGCATCAAAATCCTGCTCCGGCAAGGTATCGAGTGTTTAAATACAGAAAAGTGGATTTTGAGCAGGGAATAATTTGAAAAAATTACCTGATTTTACTGTAAAATGCTTGTATTTTTGCGGCTCAATTCCATCATTCTTCTAATGATTTCATTCTTTCGTACCCCTTCCAACCTGCTCTATGCGGTTGGTCATGTTTCGTCTTTTACTGCTGATGATGTTGAAAAACTAATCTGGCTCTTTGGCGGAGCTCAGCCACTGGCGGAAACATCGATTGCAGGTAAGTTTATCGGACCTCGCAAAGAAATGATCACTCCCTGGAGTACCAATGCGGTGGAAATCACCCAAACGATGGGAATCAAAGGAATCACCCGCATTGAAGAACTGGCTGAAGTAAAAGAAAGCAGCGCCATCTACGATCGCATGTTGCAACGGCTGTACACTTCCGTGGATCAGGATTTGTTTACGATCCATCACACTCCTGAGGCCATTATTGAAGTACAGGACATAAAAGCATTCAGCGAAAAAGAAGGGTTGGCACTGAGCCAGGAAGAAATCGACTACCTGAATGAAGTCAGTAAAAAAATCAATCGCCTGCTTACGGACAGTGAAGTGTTCGGCTTCTCGCAGGTAAACAGTGAGCATTGTCGCCACAAAATATTCAACGGCACGTTTATCATTGATGGTCAGGAAAAAGAATCGACACTTTTCCAATTGATAAAAAAGACATCGAAAGAAAATCCGAATTACATTGTATCGGCTTACAAGGACAACGTAGCTTTTATCAAAGGGCCACGCATCGAGCAGTTTGCCCCTGCCCGTCAGGATATTCCGGATTATTTCAAAATCACGGATATCGATTCCGTTATTTCGGTAAAAGCGGAAACACATAACTTCCCTACTACCGTTGAGCCGTTCAATGGCGCAGCTACCGGTGGTGGTGGTGAGATACGCGATCGTCTTGCTGGCGGTAAAGGTTCCATTCCATTATCAGGTACAGCCGTGTACATCACTTCTTACCCACGGCTGGAAAACGGAAGGTCATGGGAAAAGAAATTTGAAGCACGGGACTGGCTGTATCAAACACCTGCTGAAATTCTGATCAAAGCATCGGACGGTGCAAGTGACTTCGGTAACAAGTTTGGTCAGCCACTTATTGGTGGAAGCGTACTGACATTCGAGCATTTTGAAAACAATAAGAAGTTCGGCTTCGATAAAGTGATCATGATGGCAGGGGGTGTTGGGTATGCCAAAGAAAAAGACAGCAAGAAAGAACACCTGAAAGCAGGAGATAAAATTGTATTGCTGGGTGGCGATAACTATCGCATCGGTATGGGTGGCGCTGCTGTGTCATCCGTAACGACCGGTGAGTTTGCCAATGCATTGGAACTGAATGCCGTGCAGCGCTCCAATCCCGAAATGCAAAAGCGGGTGATGAATGCCATCCGTGCATTGGCCGAATCAGCAGAGAATCCCATCGTATCTATTCATGATCATGGGGCGGGTGGTCATTTGAATTGCTTCTCCGAATTATTGGAAGAAACCGGTGGCACCATCGAGATCGATCAGTTACCTGTCGGTGATCCTACCCTTTCCGATAAAGAAATCATCAGCAACGAATCGCAGGAACGCATGGGTATAGCCATCCATGCCAAAGATGTGGATACGCTGAAACGTGTGGCCGATCGGGAGCGCGCACCGATGTATGTAGTGGGTACGGCTACTGGCGATCATCAATTCAAATTCGTTGACAACGCGAAGAAAACAAAACCGGTAGAACTGGAAATGAATCACCTCTTCGGTTCATCTCCCAAAACAATTTTACAGGATAAAACGCTACCCGGAGGCTTTGGTGAAATCAGTTATGATACGGCCAGGTTGAAAGAATACATCGAACACGTACTCCAACTGGAAGCCGTTGCCTGCAAAGACTGGTTGACCAATAAAGTGGATCGCTCCGTAACAGGACGTGTAGCCATGCAACAAACCTGTGGGCCTATTCAATTGCCATTGAACAATGTGTCGGTGATGGCACTGGATTTCAACAGCAATAAAGGAATTGCAACAGGTATCGGCCATGCTCCCGGTGCAGCATTGGTAGATGCCGCAGCCGGAAGTAAACTGGCGATAGCCGAATCGTTACTTAACATCATCTGGACTCCGCTTACTTACGGACTCAAAGGAGTTTCATTGAGTGCCAACTGGATGTGGCCGGCTAAAAATGCAGGAGAGAATGCTCGCTTATATTCCGCAGTAGAAGCAGTCAGTGATTTCGCCTGCAAGCTGGGCATCAACATCCCGACAGGAAAAGATTCGTTGTCCATGACCCAGAAGTATCCGGATGGAGAAGTGGTGTACTCGCCAGGTACGGTAATCATCTCCGCTGTGGCCGAAGTAAGCGACATACGCAAATCGGTATCGCCGGCATTACAACCAATCACGGGCTCAAAATTAATTTACATTGATTTCTCCAAAGACGATTTCAAACTGGGGGGAAGTAGTTTTGCTCAGGTCATTAATCAACTGGGAACAGCAGCACCTTCCATTAAAGACGATGCCTACTTTGTAAAAGCATTTGGCGCTGTTCAGCAGCTTATTCATGAAGAGTGGGTTCTCGCCGGTCATGATATTTCTTCAGGCGGATTGATCACTGCGTTATTGGAAATGTGTTTCCCGGTTCCGAACGTTGGCCTGAATGTATCGCTTTCAAAATGGAAGGACAACGATCTTGTTCAGGTACTGTTCAATGAAAATCCGGGCATCGTTCTTCAGGTAGAAGCCAACTCAATGGCAACCGATGTATTAAACAATAATGGAATTGCTTTTGAAATCATTGGAGAAGTGACTGCTCAGCGCACACTCACGATCCAGCATGCGAAATCCGAAACCCTGAACCTGAATGTAGATGAACTGAGAAACACCTGGTTCCATACTTCTTATTTGCTTGATCGTATTCAGCGCCCAAAAGGCCATGCCGAGAAACGCAAAGAGCATTTATTCAAACAGGTACTCAGCTACCAGTTTCAACCGAAGTTTGATGGAACATTTGCTTCGTATGGCATCGACCCCAAAAGAAGAACACCATCCGGATTGAAGGCCGCCATCATTCGCGAGAAAGGGGTGAACGGAGATCGTGAAATGGCATATACACTTTACCTTGCCGGTTTTGATGTAAAAGATGTGCACATGACGGACCTGGTTACCGGCCGTGAAGACCTGAGCGATGTAAACATGATTGTATTTGTCGGTGGGTTCTCTAACTCGGATGTATTAGGTTCTGCCAAAGGCTGGGCCGGTGCTTTCCTGTACAATCCGAAGGCAAAAGCAGCACTGGACAATTTCTACAATCGGGAAGACACATTGAGCTTAGGGGTATGTAACGGTTGCCAGCTGATGATGGAATTAGGATTGGTGAACCGAGATGTACCGATGAGCGAACATCCGAAGATGCATCACAATGGTTCAGGAAGATTTGAATCGATATTCATTAACCTAACTGTTCCTAAAAACAATTCGGTCCTTCTGAAGAGTTATGAAGGCGCACAATTGGGTGTATGGCTCGCTCATGGTGAAGGCAAGTTCATGCTGAAAGATCAAAAGGGCTACAACATTGCCGCAACCTACACCCACAAGGAATATCCGGGCAACCCGAATGACTCTGATTTTGCAGTAGCTGCGCTTCATTCCAACGATGGAAGACACCTGGCCATTATGCCACACATTGAGCGCACACTATTCCCATGGAACTGGGGGTACTATCCTGCACAACGCAAGCGCGATGAAATAGGCCCATGGATCGAAGCCTTTGTGAATGCGAGAGAATGGGTGAAAAGTAAAGTGAAGAAATAAGAAGGATTGTATCCCGCCTTCCTGAGGTGGGATACAATCATAAAAAATCATCGTACACCCGAACAGATGTCTTACGTTATCACTACGTATCAGCCCCACTACAAAGAGCAGATTGCGGAGCTGATTCTTTCTATTCAACAGATTGAATTCAATATACCTGTTACACTAGCCGATCAACCCGATTTGCTGGACATTGAAAACTTTTATCAGCAACGCAATGGTAACTTCTGGTGCGCATTGAATGATCACCATCAGGTGATCGGAACAATTGCATTGATTGATATTGGTGATCAAAGCGGAGTGATCCGGAAAATGTTTGTTCATGCTGATCATCGTGGCGGAGAGGCAAAAGTCGCTCAGCAACTTTTAAACACATTGGAAACCTGGGCAAAGCACAAAAACATTAAACGGATTTTTCTGGGCACAATCGATCGTTTACATGCTGCCAATCGTTTTTACAGGCGCAATAATTATGATCAGATGGAAGCATCAGCGCTTCCTGATTATTTCCCGAGAATGTACGTTGACAACACGTTCTTCAAAAAAGAGCTCTGACCATTTGCGCTATCTTCTTCGGCATTACCGTTTGTCGGCCAAATAAGCAGTTAATGAAAGAATTGTTTCCATGGATAGTAAACCGGGTACTTCCATGGAGACGTGTTTTTTATAGAAATCCAGATATTAAAGCTATCTTTACAGCCACATCCTCATCATCGGCCTCCGATCAGAGGCCATTTACATAAGGAAATTCCATTTACAACACGTATTCATGTCTTTTGAAAATTTAGAACTTATTGAGCCATTGCTAAAAGCATTAAAAGCAGAAGGCTACACCACGCCCACCCCCATTCAGCAACAGGCCATCCCTATCGTACTTCAACGAAAAGATTTATTGGGTTGCGCCCAGACCGGAACCGGTAAAACGGCCGCGTTTGCCTTACCTACCTTACAACTTCTGCACCAGGACGAACTGTATAAAAAAGGACCTGCCGGAATCAAAGCGTTAGTCCTTACACCTACACGCGAACTTGCGATACAGATTGGTGAGAGCTTTGCCTCTTACGGAAAACTTTTACGTCTTCGTCATACCGTTATTTTTGGCGGGGTATCGCAACATGCACAAACTACTGCCTTGCGTGCTGGTGTTGATATTCTTATTGCCACGCCAGGCCGCTTGATTGATCTGATGGATCAGCGCTATGTGAATTTACAACACATCAAAATATTTATTCTGGATGAAGCTGACCGTATGCTTGACATGGGCTTTATTCATGATGTGAAGAAAGTGATCAGCAAGTTGCCTTCACAGCGCCAGACATTGTTTTTCTCGGCTACTATGCCAAAAGAAATTCAAGGCTTAGCCAACAGCATTTTAACTAACCCGAGCAAAGTAGAAGTTACACCGGTGTCCTCTACCGCAGAGAAAGTAAAACAGTCTGTTTACTTTGTTGAAAAAGGAGATAAGAAAAAACTATTGCTTCATGTGCTTAACACGGAAGACGCTCCTTCGGTGTTGATCTTCACCCGTACCAAACACGGTGCAGATAAAGTGGTGATCGATTTAAGCAAGGCGAAGATTCATGCACAGGCCATCCATGGAAACAAATCGCAGAATGCACGCCAGAATGCACTGAATAATTTCAAGTCAGGCAAGACACGGGTGTTGGTAGCTACTGATATTGCGGCACGCGGAATAGATGTTGACAATCTTTCGTTGGTGATTAATTACGAATTGCCCAACATACCTGAAACCTACGTACACCGTATAGGCCGTACGGGGAGAGCCGGAGCCAGTGGTTCAGCCATTT
The DNA here is from genome assembly GCA_023251155.1 of Flammeovirgaceae bacterium. Taxonomy (GTDB): domain Bacteria; phylum Bacteroidota; class Bacteroidia; order Cytophagales; family Cyclobacteriaceae; genus ELB16-189. Next base: position 5,912 of record JAHEZH010000039.1, read on the forward strand.
CGTTCTGTGACCAGGAAGAAAAAGAATTTCTGCGCGACATTCAAAAACTGATAGCCAAGCCAGTACCGGTTATTGAAGACCAGCCCTATGCCATGGATAGCAGTATGACTCCCGTTCGTCATTCCGCTGCACCTAAAAGCCAGGGCAACCGATCACAAGGAGGCGGTCAGGGAAACAGAAATTCTTCCGGCCCCAAGAAAACAGGAGCAGGACAGAAGAGATGGTTCTCTAAAAAGGCAGCGCGTTAATTACCTTTGATTTACATTATTCCTTCAGCATCATCAATGCGACAGGCTGTCGCTGACGAATCGCATTGATGATACTGATCATCCCGTTTAAATTTCAATCACGTGTCATCGATCAAAGCTCAGCTTCATGCGTATTGCATAGCGTATGTAGACGAACGCATCAACACTATTAAGCAGGAGATCGCCGCTGCACAATCTTCTGCACACGAAGAAACCAAAAGCAGTGCCGGTGATAAGTACGAAACGGGCCGCGCCATGATGCAGCTGGAAATTGAAAAGAACACAACCCAGCTTGGCGAAGCAAACAAATTAAAAAGTGCATTACATCTGATCAATCCTGATCTCGCTACGGAGTCTGTTCAGCAAGGCAGTTTGGTAACCACCAATCAGGGGATCTTCTATTTATCAATTCCTGTCGGAGCCATAACCCTTGACCGTAAGAATTACTTTATCCTCTCTCCCGCTTCTCCCATCGGCACCAAAATGATGAAGCTGAAAGCCGGAGATCAATTTACATTCAATGCGAAATCCTATCAGATCGATCGGGTGGAGTAATGTAAAAGAACCAGATCACTTCTTCATTAAGGAACATGCCCCTCTTATAACAATTTCATAACGCGATTTTGGCTTCTGATTAAAGCTACGACTTTACTTTTGTACCAGTTCAGATTTCTTCTGTTCGAGGTTAGGTTAGATTAGAATGGTCCTTCGGCTGGTTACCGGAGGACCTTATTTTTTTACTTCACCTTGAATTGAAAGGACTGCATCATCTTATCAAAGATGGCAGTATTATCATAGATACCTGAAAACTGTTCCGCGCCCGGGCCAAATGCGAATACCGGAATCATGACACCGGTATGATGCGTGGTGGTAAACTTCCCTTCTACTTTACCGGTCTTCATATCTCCATCGACCAGTGAAAAGCCGCCTGTTTCATGATCAGCCGTTATAATCACCAGTGTATTTCCATCCTTGGCTGCAAAATCCAGCACTTTACCGATGGTGTTGTCAAAGTCCACCATCTCATCCATAATGTATTGCGTATCATTGGCATGGCCACCCCAGTCAATCTGAGAACCTTCAATCAGCATAAACATTCCCTTCTTGTTTTGCTGTAACAACTGCAAGGCCACTTCCGTTGATTTCACCAGTTCATCGCCCCTGCCTTCTGAAAATTTTGCCTGTTGTTCTTCAGCAAGAAAAGCGGCAAGCTTTCCTGTCTTTACTTTCTGTACTTCAGCAATTGAGTTGGCGATCTGGTAATTCTTTGCTCTTAATGAATCAATGAGGTTCTTACCATCCTTCCTCTTTTCAAAAAACTTACGCCCACCGCCAATGAATACATCAATATCGGTTTTCATAAAATCGAGTGCAATATCTTCGTCCAGGCTTCGTGATGCCTGATGCGCGATGAAACTGGCCGGTGTAGCGTGCGTGCTGGAGCAGGTCACTACCATTCCTGTTGCCAATCCATTTCTCTCCGCTATTTCCAGAATAGAGGCAATCGGTTGATGATTGGCATCGACACCTATGGCTCCGTTGTACGTTTTTTGCCCGCAGGCAAATGCCGTTGCGCCGGCTGCCGAGTCAGTGATGTAATGATCAGCCGATTGGTTTTTGTGAAACCCGGAATACGTACAGCGTTCCAGGTGTAGTTTCCCCTTATTGGCTGTAAGACCGGCATAGATTTGTGCCGTGCCCATGCCATCGCCAATCATAAGAATAATATTCTTTGCACGTTTCGGCTTTGGTTTTTGCGACTGGCCAACCGAAACCAAAAGACAAAAGGAGAATAGCAGTACGTATTTACTTCTGGTAGACATTTTTTATTCTGTTATCGTTAAAAGAACAATAATATTACGGCCAATGTTAGCATCTATTAACTATACATGAAGAGTTCATTATCCGCCCGTAACATGACCGGAGAATGACTTCCTTTTTCAGAAGCGATTACGGTCAGAAATCGATTCTATTATACCTTAATTATCATTACTTTAGGTTTCCACTTTGATGACTACTTTATGACAAAAAAGCTGCAAGGACAAGTTGCTATCGTTACAGGAGCCAGTTCAGGGATAGGAACGGGCGTGGCCAAAGCACTGGCAGAAGCCGGGGCCACTGTGGTGGTCAATTATTCCAGCAGTGCGGATAAGGCACAAGCAGTGCTGACTGAAATAAGACAAAAGGGAGGCGATGGAATGATTATCAAAGCCGATGTGGGGAACGAAGCGGAGGTGAAAGCCATGTTTGCCGAGACTATTCACCAATATGGTACAGTGGATATCCTTATCAATAATGCAGGCCTGCAAAAAGATGCTAAGTTTCATGAGATGACGCTGGATCAATGGAATCATGTACTCAACATCAATCTTACCGGTCAGTTTTTATGTGCCCGCGAAGCCATCAAGGAATTCATGCGGAGAGGCATCGTACCCGAACGGTCAAAATCAGCCGGGAAAATTATTTGTATGAGTTCCGTTCATGAGGTCATTCCCTGGGCCGGTCACGCCAATTATTCTGCATCGAAAGGGGGCGTTATGATGCTGATGAAAAGCATTGCCCAGGAATATGCGCCATTAAAAATCAGAGTCAACAGCATTGGTCCGGGGGCAATCCGCACACCGATCAATCACGCGGCATGGCAAACACCGGAATCGTATCAATCCCTAATGAAACTCGTACCTGCAAAACGGATAGGCGAACCCGAAGACATCGGTGGTGCCGCAGTATGGCTGGCCTCCGATGATTCCGAATATGTCAATGGAATTACCTTATTTGTGGATGGCGGGATGTTGTTGTATCCAGGTTTTGAGGACAACGGATAAATTTTTCCTGACCATCAGGTTACAAGGAAACGTACACCAAAAGCACAGGATACCGAATCCACCTCATGACTGAAAATAAATTCATAATTAAAAACAATCTGTAGAGGTTTTGGCCGAAATACATTTAGTCCGGATTCTCACTTATTTAAAGCATCAAATTGTAAATTAGGGCTCTTGATTGTTTCACTACCGTATTTAAAGATGGCGTAAGCGGGTTATGCATAAAACCCTTCACTAGTAAAGTAAAGTACACTACCATGATTTCCGCTGAGAAAAAAAGATTGATCGAAGATCGTGACAAAACAAAAGACTGGAGAAAGTTTGGTCCCTATCTGACTGAACGGCAATGGGGAACCGTGCGCGAAGACTACAGTGCCAGCGGTGATGCATGGAACTATATATCGCACGATGCCGCACGCAGCAAAGCGTATCGCTGGGGGGAAGAAGGTATAGGCGGAATCAGCGACAACAATCAGATCGTATGCTTTGCCCTGGCGCTGTGGAACAAAAAAGATCCCATCATCAAAGAGCGTTTGTTTGGATTGACCAACAACGAAGGAAATCACGGTGAAGACTGTAAAGAACATTATTATTACATCGACAGCACTCCTTCGCATTCATACATGAAGATGCTGTACAAGTATCCTCAGCAAGAATTTCCCTACGAATGGCTGGTAAGTGAAAGTGCAAAAAGAGGAAGACTTGATCCGGAGTTTGAATTAATCGATACCGGAATCTTTGATGACAACCGTTACTTCGATGTATTTGTTGAATATGCCAAGGCAGAGTGCGATGATATACTGATCAAGATCACCATCGAAAACCGAGGCCCTGAAGATGCATTGCTCAATGTACTGCCAACCGTATGGTTTAAGAATACCTGGGCATGGGGCTACGATCCCTACAAACCCGAAATGTACCTCGATGAAAAAGGAGCTATTAAAATCAACCACCGTCAGTTGGGTGATTACTATTTATTCTTTGAAGGACAAGCCGATGCACTGTTCTGTGAGAATGAAACCAATAGCGGGCGACTCTACAACCATGATCTGCCCGGCACATTCAAAGACGGCATTAATGATTACCTGATTTTCCGAAATCCGGGCATGCTGAATAAAAATCACCGAGGAACGAAAGCAGCAGTGAACTATGATCTGGCTATTCCCTCCGGAAAATCCAAAACAATAAAGCTGAGACTCACCCAGAAATATTTCTCTTATCCTTTTAAAAATTTCAACGCGGCTTTTGATCAACGTGTGCAGGAAGCAGATGAATTTTATAAAGAGGTACAGACCGACATTACAGACGAAGATCAGAAGAACATACAACGACAGGCATTTGCTGGTATGCTGTGGAGCAAGCAGCACTATCATTACACCATGGCGCATTGGCTGAAAGGCGATCCGGCTATGCCACCACCACCCACCGAACATAAAACGGGGCGCAATCACAACTGGACACATATCAACAACAACGATATCATCTCCATGCCCGACAAGTGGGAGTACCCGTGGTATGCCGCCTGGGATCTTGCTTTTCACACTATACCCATTGCTATTGTTGATCCGGAATTTGCTAAACAGCAACTATTGCTGTTGACAAAAGAATGGTATATGCATCCTAACGGACAGCTACCGGCTTACGAGTGGATGTTTGACGGTGTGAATCCTCCCGTGCATGCGTGGGCCGCATGGCGTGTTTACAAAATCGATCAGAAGCTACAGGATGGAAAAGCAGACCGTAAATTCCTGGAAGAAATCTTTCATAAGCTGCTGCTCAACTTTACCTGGTGGGTAAACAAAACCGATAATAACGGCAACAACATTTTCCAAGGCGGTTTTCTCGGCATGGATAACATTGGCGTGTTTGACAGAAGCGCCCAACTCCCAACGGGTGGCTACATTGAACAATCGGACGGCACAAGCTGGATGGCGATGTTTACGCTAAACATGCTACGTATCTCATTAGAACTTTCGAGAGAAAATCCTACCTACCAAAGTCTGGCCACAAAATTCTTTGAGCATTTCCTATACATCGCGGGTGCCATGGCGAATGTCAATGAGGAAGGAATTGACCTGTGGGACGATGAAGATGAGTTCTTCTATGACGTACTGCACATGCCGGACGATTCACGTGTGAAAATGAAAGTGCGGTCCATGGTGGGGCTTATTCCATTGTTTGCTGTGGAGGTACTGGAACCCGAACTATTTGATCACCTTCCTGAGTTTAAAGAACGCCAGCAATGGTTTTTACAGAACCGGCCCGATCTGGCCAACCTGATTTCAAGATGGGATGTAGAAGGCAAAGGCCAGCGGCACTTGCTTTCGCTGCTTCGAGGTCATCGCATGAAAGCATTACTGAAACGCATGCTGGATGAGAAAGAATTTCTTTCCCCTTACGGAATACGGGCGTTATCAAAATATCATTTAGATCATCCGTATATACTGAATGCAAATGGTACCGCGTTCAGTGTGAAATATGTGCCTGGCGATGCCGACTCTGGATTGTTTGGCGGTAACTCCAACTGGCGTGGCCCTATCTGGTTCCCTGTTAATTTTTTACTGATCGAATCATTACAACGCTTCCATCATTATTATGGTGATGATTTTAAAGTAGAGTTCCCGACCGGATCAGGAAAGAAAATCACGTTAAAGGAAATTGCCGCTGAACTATCTCACCGATTAGTGAGGATTTTCACAAAAGATGATCAGGGCAGGCGACCTGTATTTGGCAACTATCCCAAACTGCATGATGATCCTAACTTTAATCAATTCATCATCTTCAGTGAGTACTTTCATGGAGATAATGGAAGTGGCTTAGGAGCATCGCACCAAACAGGCTGGACAGGGTTGGTTGCCAAGTTGATTGCACCCCGGAAATAAAGATCGGCACCGGGCTAGTCAATTCATTTAAAAGAATAAAAATACAACGGAGGTATGGCGCTGCCTTTTTTTTCACTGCTGGTATAATAGCCATTGCTGCTCCAGGCAATGGCTTCTCCCTGGGCTTCCATTGGATGGTAAGGAGCCAGCTCCGGAGTTTGAGAAAGCAATTTCCAAATAGGTTGCACCTGGCTGGTATTCCAGTAAAAAATCTGGTCATAGGTTTTGATCAGTACTCTTTTTCCATCGGAAGAGATATCGCCTGCTGTTGTTTCACGAAAAGGGAAAGCACCCACTTTAGTAAGTGTGACCAGTTCATTGACGGGTTGCGGATAGCGGGCAACAAACAGATAGGATTGCGCCCCGTACTTGGTCACAATGTATAAATCACGCTCAATGGGATCAAGCAACAATGTTTCCGCATTGTAGCGTCCATCGGGGTAGTTGAATATAATCTTGTCTACTTCCAGTGTTATATCAATGGTTTTGCCTTCGTGTGCGGTAGCGTACAAAGGCTCAGGAAAACGATAAATAATGTGCTGTGAGCGTTCCGATTTATTATCACCAATATCTGCCAGGTAGATATAACTTACTCCGGCCTTCGGACCGGGCCCAACAGCAATGTCTTCCCAGTCATCGTTAGTTACGCCATTGATCCGATAGGATGCTTTTAATTTTCCTGTAGTCTGATCAACCAGGTATATAAAATCCGGATTACCACTATCGGCATGCGCCCATAGTGCGTTGGCATTCATCTTGCTTTCTGCCAGACCCGAGAGCTCATTGGTAAAATCAATCAACCCATGATTCTCACCTTGCGCTGTAAAAGAAGCCGACTCAGCCAGGTGATAAGTATCATAGCTGACGGTAAAAGGTGTAAAATTTATCCACGGGTCAACGGCTTCCTCCTTACAACCAAAAGCAAAAAGAAGCACCAACAAACTTACTGACCGACTTGACTTGCTTAACATGATTCAACTGGAATTAAAAATGAAAAAAGAAGACCTGCTCTTACAGGCAGGTCTTCCGTTATAAATTACTCAGCTATTAGTTAGCCGTTCCATACGCACCGATGTATGCAGCCGGAGCGGGAGGCGTGTACGTAATGCCATTGATGACAATCGCTGACTTAACGGTAAAAGAAGTTTTACCCTTAGCCAATCCTGGTGCAGTTGATTTTAAATGAAAATCAACTGTAGATGGCATATAATCCAAAGTAGAGGGATCAACCGGGTAAGCAGAAGTATAGGTTGACACCACATAGTTTACAAAACCAGGATCATTTTCACCTGCTGCTCCCACTACATCACTTGATGTTTCTTTATCTCCTTTTACCAAAGCGCCATCCGTTGGATAGAACTGATCAGTCATTACTTTATCAGTACCATAGTACTGATTGAATCCTATCTTCAAGTTACCAACATCAGCACTACTTACCATCTTCATTCCGAAACGGCTGTTCACTACCAGGTTGTTATAAGCTTGCCCTCTTCCCTTTTCTTCCACGTTCAATGACCCCCCACGTCCGGTCTTCGTTTGTCTCCATCCACATTCTACTGCGGTGTTATTATACACATCGACATCGGTTTGAGGATTATCTGAAGTACCGCTCTTACTCGACCATTTCCAGGCGTTGGTAGCCGCACGATAGGATACATTATAGGCCACCGTTCCGGTTACACCACTTTTAATATTAACGGATTCTCCACCGTTCTTTCCATTGAGCACAAACTGATTTTTGGAAATCAAAACTGTACCGCCAGTAACCCGCATACCATCATCCGCTGTATATCGAACATTACTATTTTGTATCACCAGTTTACCGGCCGTGTTAGAGAATAAGATACCATAACGCGGGTCTCCGTCTTTGTAAGGGCTGCCAGAATAAAGAGAAGCATTACCTGCACCGGTAGGAGCGCCTGCATATTCCACCGTGGTATATTGTAATACCATTTCTGTAGCGTCAGGTGTAGCTTGTATACCACCCCATGTTCCGGCAAAGATGTTTGCTTTGATGCGTTTCGCTTCAGGTATTGTGAACAACACTGGCTTAGCGGCAGTACCCATGGAATATAAACTTCCCTGAACAGAAAGTTCCGGAGCTGCAGTAGATCCGTTACCATCAAAAATAACAGTCACACCTTCCTGTATGGTCAATGAAGTTCCTTTTGCAATCACCAAGGTACCTCCTGCGATATAGGTCGTGTTCTTCTCCCATACACCCGATACGTTACCCGCAGGCACTGTTACCGGAGGTTTTGCAGTTACTGCTACAGTGATATCCACGGTACCTGTTTGCTGTGCCTGGTCGGTGACCGTTACCGTAATTTTATAGTTACCTGTTTCATCCGGAGCTACATAAGTCAATTCAGCGACACCTGCTTCTGTTCCGGTTCCGGCAATGTTTGCCATGGTAACTGTTCCTTTGTCTGCCACTGCCGTTGCAGTACCAAATTTACCTGGTGCTACCACTGTAAGGGTAACTTTACCGGTACCACCGGTTACCAGATTAAGTGAACCTACATCGCCGGTTACCTGTGGAGCAGGTGGAGGAGTTGACTCATCCTTACACGATGACACTATTGCCGCTACCGACAGGATCAGTGCCGCAAAAGCTAATAATCTTCTTTTCATTTAGAGTTACGTTTAGTTATAGTTGATTTAAAAAGTGAAGCGTACACCTAAGCGGTACGATTGATAGTATTGATCTTTTCGTATTAAAGTAGTGGTCGAAGAGGTCTGGAGTTTATATTCCTTATCGGGTTGTGCATGAGGCTTCTTGATGAAGACTTCGTAGGGAGAGTTTAATAGATTTTGTCCTTTTAGCGTGATCTCCCAGTGTTTGCTCAAACGTTGCTCTAGGGAAAAATCCATTTGCACAAAAGGTTTTACCCAGGAATCGTTATCCAGATAAGGAGACACGTTTTCGATACGCTCACCCGTGTACACCATTGCCAGCTGCATGTTCGTGCCCAGTCGCTGATCTTTATATAACAAAGAAAGATTTCCCAAATGCCTGGCCTGGCCTTGCAGCGGGCGTGTCTGATCGACATTCACCACTACCAGTTGCGAAGTCTGATCATTGGGATCTTCTCTGCGTTGTACCGCCTTTGATGTCGTGATTTGTGAATTAGTAAATGTGTAATTCACCTTTACACCAAACTTATTGAAGTACTTTGTGTAATCCATTTCAACCCCCCAGTTGGTCGCGTTGCCGTAGTTGCCCGGCTGAACAACCAATTTGCTTGCTCCGGTAAAAACAGTAGCATATTCAATGGGATCAATGATGTTTTTATAAAACACTCCCGCCAATACCTGATCGGTTGAATTCGGATAATATTCCCAGCGCAAATCGTAGTTGTGTGCGCTCACTCTTTTCAAATTAGGATTACCGATTTCGGGATAACCATCTGACTGTGTCGAATTGTAGTAAGGAACAATTTCAAAGTAGCCCGGGCGCGTAATGGCTTTGTAATAGCTCGCCCGCACGTTCATCCGGTCGGTAGGCATATACTTGATATGAAGACTCGGTAATACATCGGTATACTTCTGACTGAGTTCCGTTTGCACTGCAGGATCTACATTTTGAAGCAGTGTATAGCCCTGATCTGTATTTTCAATACGCACCCCACCTAATACCTGAATTGTATTCTTAATCAAAAACCTGCCTTGCACATAGTAATCCAGAAGGTTTTCATGGGCATCGTAATTCTGAGGATCAGCAATACTGCCCAGGGGGTTAAGTACCGTCTGTGTTACATCGGCATAGGTATTCCAATCCACACCTTGAGTCTGGGTAGTAGGCGAAGGATCGAACGAGTAGGAGTTATAGAAGTTAGTACGCTTCTTGTTACGATACATTCCTCCTGCGGACAATTCACCATCCTGGCCAATGAAAGAAGGACGGAATAGGAAATTCAGATAACCGGTATAATCATCATCTGTATTACGCTGCCAGGTGCGTGGCATATGGCGCTCGATGGTAACGGGCTGCATCTCAAAATTGATGAGGCCGGAGTTACGCTCAAACTGGGCGATGTCCGGTTCATCATTTTTCGCCATTGACCTCACTGCCGACCAATTGATGGCAAAGCTCTTTGCCAAATCATGTTCGCCCTGAAGTGTCGTGGTGAATATGCGCTGATCTGTTCTTCGTGTACGAGTGGCAAGGGATAAAATAGCATTCCCTTTCTCGGCACTATAGAAACGTGCATCCAACTGGGAAACCAGGTCATCACGCACCTGGTTGCTGAGAAGCCGATAATTACCTAAATAAAATTTCAGTTTATTATTCGCGTTCAACCGGTAATCCATGCGGGTGTGAACTGCATAGCGGGTTTGCTGGGTGGAATAATTACGTTCGTGAAGTTCTTCCAGTGAGGGAGAATTGGCTCCCTGTGCATCCGTAGAGGTCTGAAACCAGATACTGTTCGTTCCGCGATACGAATTCTGAAATCCGCCTGCCAGCAACACGCCCAACTTTCTTTTGAAAAACCGGTCACCGATTGAAAAACTGCTCAATACATCAGGAAGAGGCTGCACCTGTTTAATAACCAGGTTGTTTTTTGAGAAATTAGAAAACTGTGCCTGGTATTTGGGACCATATTTTTCCAAAGGCGTTTTATAATCCACTGCGGCATGATCGAACGATAAAAACTTCTGATTCAGGTTGATCTGGTTGTAACCCAATTGCACATCTCCTTTCACACTGAATTCATCCGGAGCATCTTTCATAATCATATTCACCACACCGCCAATGGCATCACCTTCCATGTTGGGTGTTAATGCTTTTGATACCTCCAGTTTCTCCAGCAGGGAAGCGGGAAAAATATCAAGAGGAATATACCGGTTCTTGTTATCCGGGCTGGGGATTTTCACCCCATTCACTAAGGTGTAATTGTAGCGTCTGTCCATACCACGTACAATGGCGTATTGCGGATCGCCATTGCTATTACGAACAATGGAAACACCTGACACGCGCTGCACTACGTTCGCCACGGTGACATCCGGTGACAGCTCAATTGTTTTGGCAGAAACGGTATTCAATACATTGGGTGCATTCTTTTCATTTCTTCGTGCTTCCAGATCCGATCCTTTTTCAGCAACGCCCAATACGACAATTTCATGCAACTGATGTTCATCCGGCTGCATTTCAAAATGCAGTATAACCACTTGGTCATCGCTGCTGATCGTAACTTGTTTTTCCTGAAGCGTGTAACCGATAAAAGTTGCTGATAACGTATATGTTCCTACCGACAAATTGTGAATGGAATAAGAACCATCCAGACCTACCAACGAATATTTTTCAACGGATTTGATATACACATTGGCTCCGACCAACGGTTCCTTCTTTTCATCCAGCAATTTCCCTTTGATCACCGCAGCCTGTGCCGACAACTGAATTAAAAAAAGAACAAGGACGATGGAGTAAACTAGTCTCATCATTTGGAAGTTAAGGCAGTAACGACAGCACCATTGGGAGCTACTTTTAAATCCTTTCCGGCAATATCTTCCCAACGGTAAAACTGAAATGTTTTATCGGTAGACATGGCTACGAACAAACCTGATTTAAACTGTTCGTTCAGCGCAACATTCGTCACATCAGACCCATCGCTCTCCATGGTAGAGAAAAGAATGGATTTGATTAATGGATGCTCATGGGGATTTCCGTTAGCTCCTTCGCGCGGGAATACATGAAAACGGTTGGCCTGCTGATCCGATACGAGGATATAACCCGTACCGTCATTCACTTTATAAATAGAAATCCCTTCATGATCCTGGGTAAAACCCGTGGTAGCAAACAAGGCCAGCTCTTCATCACCTTTACCAGGTTGTGCATAGTATTTCCTTACTCCCACTCCTTCATCGGAGTAATACACATAACCTAATTCATTGTCTACCGCAATCGATTCAATCTCTTTCTTACCACTGTACTTTCCAAACTTGCGCACCAGTGTTGCTTTCACCACACCATTATTGTTTTCCAGCACATATTGCCACAGGTATCCTCCTTCTGTCGGCCCTGTCTTTCTTCCAACGATAGCGTAGATCTTATTCGTTAATGAATCGGTATACAGGGCAATACCCATGAGGTCACGATACCCTTCCTGGGTTTCCCCTTCAAATACTTCAATACCACCATTATCAATGGGCTTCAATTCAGGCAAACTGAAAACACGAAGCTTGTGCGTCATGCGTTCGGTTACTACAGCGATGTCCACGGTAGTATCTCCCAGCGCTAACTTATAGGCAATGTCGACATTATTAGGACGCTTGATTCCCGTAACCGTTCTCTCTTTCAGTATTTTACCCTGAAGATCAAAAGCATAGAGTCCGCCATTCTCATCTTTGTCTGTACCTATAATGATACTCTGCTCAGGATGAGCAGTATTGATCCAGATCGCAGGATCATCTGTATCCGAGGCAACTGTGTCTGTAACGATAACCGGCTTTAGTACAGCACTATTCTTCGCTTCATCGGTTGTTGTTCTATTCTGACAAGATGAAAACAGTACACTAATCAATAACCCCGACAGTAAACATCTATTCATTCAATCCCCTTTTAAACGATGGTGCAAAAGTGCATTCATCGCGGGGCCAACGGCAATCTATTGGTATTACTAAAAAAGAATGAATGTGTTAATCGAATGTTACGAATATGAGGGATAGATGAAATTGACTTGTAAATAGAAAGCACGCATCCCTGCGTTCCCTTTATTTACAGATTCGATATCCGGGATTACTTTACTGCGTAAAGTATCCCATCACTAAGCGATCCTCTATCTACATTTAATAGCCCAACTTAAACAACTTGTATCCTACCGAAACCTGGAATACCTGGTTCTTTATCGCATGAGCATTTTCATCTTCTTCAATTCTGCGCAGACCAAGGTTGTAACGAACATCTACGATCAAGCCAAACGGAGCATCCCATCCGGCACCAAGACACGCACTGATGTCTGATTTTTTATACGAGCGTTTCACGTCCTGATCTTTCTTAAACATAAACGTGATGCTATCAATCACATCGGCTTTTGCCGATTGCAGGAAGCCGATCTGAGGGCCTGCATGTACATTGATACCACCGCCGTTTTTGCTTTTGAAAAAATAGTACTTAACTAATACAGGTACATTGATGTAGTTAAAGTTCGATTCAAAGTCTCTTTGATTGACGGTGACTTTCGTGCCTTGCTGCGAAAGAACAACTTCAGGCTGAACAGCGAAATTCTCTTTCTTAAGAAGCGCAAACGCACCGGCATGATAACCCGTGCGGCCATCATACGAACCACTGGCATTCGCTACATGGAGGTTGGCAAAGTTCAGTCCGGCCTTTACACCGACTGAAAACTGGGTTTGGGCAAAAGTTGCCGTAAAGAATAGAGCGGAGATTAAAGCAACGAGTAGACGTCTTTTCATGTACAAGGGGGTTAGGTACATGGACAAGTAAACGAAAATTATCCGTACGGGGAAAGACCCGGGCCATTAACTCAAAACTTAATCACTATTCATTCGGTTTATGCGTTGGCCAGTGCCCGGTCAAGGTGTACATAGCCACCATCTACATAAACGAGCTGACCAGTGGTATGACTTGATTTCTCCGATAAAAGGAATGCCGTTGTATTGGCAATCTCCTCTGCAGTGGTCATGCGTTTATTCAACGGTATTTTAGATTCGATCGATGCCAGTTTTTGTTTAGGATCGGGCAATGTGTTGATCCATTTTTCGTATAAAGGCGTCCAGCATTCTGCTACGATAATGGCGTTTACCCGAATATTGTATTTCAATAACTCTACTGCCCATTCCCGTGTCATCGCGTTGCGCCCGCCATTGGCTGCTGCATAGCCGGATGTTCCACCCTGGCCGGTATCCGCTGTTTTCGAACTGATGTTTACAATCGCCCCCTTGGTTTCTTTCAATGCAGGTAATGCATGGTGCGCCATCAGGTAATAATGCACCATGTTCTTATGCAGGGAAGCAACAAATGCTTCGTAAGTGCCATGCTCCAGTCCTACCCCATCATTCACACCGGCATTGTTCACAAGCCCATCGATCTTGCCAAACATTTTCAAAACTTGTTGCACCGCTCTCGCCGATTCATCGGGCGTTGTCAGTTCTGCTGCAATGGAAGACACTTTACCTCCGGCCTGCTCCACTTCTGTTACCATGGCTAAGTTATCTTCTTCATTGCGCCCTACGATGACCGGTAGAGCTCCTTCTGTGGCGAGCACTTTTACGATCCCGGCTCCAATCCCTTTTGCACCACCGGTCACAATAATCACCTTATCTTTCAAATGTAAATTCATAGCGTATCTGATTACAGGTTATAAAATTGAATTGCGTTACCACCAAAAAACAGATCCTGTTCGTTCCTGGTAAAAGATGAAAAATAATCAGTAACCAATGAGAGTGTCTCCTGATAAGAACCGGCCAGAAGACAAACCGGCCAGTCGGATCCAAACAGAATACGATTTGTACCGAATGATTCCACCACCACATCGATGTAGGGAATGATATCGGCTGCCCGCCAATCGTTCCAATTTGCTTCCGTGATCATACCTGAGAGTTTACAATACACGTTTTCCTGATCAGAGAACGAACGGATCTCTTTCTTCCATGGATTGATCTCTTTACTTTTTATAAGAGGTTTAGCCAGATGGTCAATCACAAATAACTGATCCGGGAAAAGAGAAACGAACTTCTGCGCGGCATTCAGCTGATCAGGAAGAATCAAAAGATCATACGTAAAATGATATTTTTCCAACAAACGTATACCGTTACAAAAAGCGGGATTCAACATGTAGTCTCTTTGCGGTTCACTTTGCAGAATATGTCTGAACCCTTTCATCTTATCGAACTGCTTGTAATACGTGAGCTGATCTTCAATGTCATCCGCCTGGAAATCCACCCAGCCCACTACGCCTTTGATAAAATCATACTCCTTCGCGTTCTGTAATTGAAATGCATTCTCCTCTTTGGCCTGATCGGATTGTACTACCACACAGCCATCGATTCCATTTTCCTCAAGAAGAGGGCGAAGATCGGAAGGAAGGAAATCCTTTTTCAGAACAGACATACGTTCATCAATCCAGCGATCACGCACAGGATGGTATTTCCAAAAATGCTGGTGTGCATCAATTCGCAGCATGCGTTTTTACATTGAGTTCAAATACACGCTCCATCAGTATCCATTTCTCTCCTTCCATCGCCCAGGGCAAAGGTTGCTGGAATTTCCACATCAGTTCTTCCCACTCCTGCACTTTTACATTTACCGCATCGCTTTTTGCTTTGTCTTCAAAACTAAACGTATCATTCACTTCCATCATCATAAACAAGCGATTGCCGGTACGATAAATCTCCATCAACGTAATACCCGAACCAACAATGCTTTGTTTTACTTCCGGCCACACATGCCTGTGCCAGTAATCGTATTGTTCTATACCCGAAGGGTCATCTTTCAAATCAAGTGCGAGCGCATATCTCTTCATAAAAAGAAATTCAAAATATTAATGTGATGCGGTAAGCTGTACCTTTTCAGCATTCCAGTTTTTAATAGCAAAATAGAGCACCATCAAAAAACAGACGGCAGGAACCATGTAGGCCAGCTGTATAGTAGTTGCATCCGAAACTCTTCCCATGATCAATGGAAAAAAGGCCCCTCCCACGATAGACATAATCACCAATGATGATCCTTCCTTTGTGCGTGCCCCCAGGCCACGAATACTCAATGAAAAAATAGTAGGAAACATAATCGACATAAAGAATTCTACCCCCACCAATGCATACACGGCTATTTTTCCATGAAGGAACACGGACATGATCAGCAGGAAAACATTGATCAAACTATAAGCTGCTAATAATTTGGAGGGAGAAATAAAACGCATGAGAAATGTACCGATGAAGCGGCCGATCATGAACCCAAACAGGGCGGCAGACAAAAAGAAGGCCGCTGATTTTTCTTCGATACCTGCCACATGACCTGAGAAACGAATAAAAAAACTACTGACGCATACCTGTGCCCCTACGTAAAAAAACTGCGCCACCACTCCCAGCATCAGATTCTTTTCTTTGAACACACCTCCCTGCGTCACTCCTTCTTCATGCTCTTTTATTTCCGGGAGTTTTGTTTTCCATAACAGAAGAGCAACCAGCAACACCACTCCACCAATAATACTAAAAGGCACCTGTACAGCACCGGCTTCCAGGTCGAGGTAATTGGAAAGCTGCTCTGTACTCAGGGAAGAGAGATCCGTTGTCGTATCATCTGATAAAATAAAATATCCACCAACCAAGGGAGCTAACATGGCTGCAAGTCCATTGAACGACTGCGCCAGGTTCAAGCGTTGTGTTGCACCTTCCGGGTTCCCCAATTTTGTCATGTACGGATTGGCTGCTGTCTCCAGGAAAGTAAGCCCACAGGCAATCACAAATAAAGCAAACAGGAAAAAGAAATAAAGTCGTGTTTCCGCTGCAGGAAAAAACAGGAAAGCGCCGGTGGCGAAAAGAAGAAGTCCTAAAATAATACCTCCTTTGTATCCATATTTTTTCATGAACAATCCTGCGGGGAGCGCCATTAAGAAATAAGCAATGTAGGATGCGGAGTCAATCAATGCGGATTGGGTATCGCTGAGCTGACAAGCTCTCTTCAAATGAGGTATCAATATGGGATTGAGATTAAGAGCAAAACCCCAAAGAAAAAACAAGGAAGTAATCAGCGCTTCAGAGAACACAGTGTTCTCTTTGTTTTGCGAAGGTCCCGTTATTGGTATCTCTCTCATTGGCGCATGGCAAAAGTGATCAGGTAAGTTATTTAAAAAGATCAATATTCAAATCTTTAACTGATACAATTGGGGAATTAGTTACCCGGATGTAAAAATTAGTGTTTAAAAATGCCACATCAAAGAGGGCACCGTTATTTCAACCCCTACCGCAAAAAGCACTTTTATGAAAAATCTAGGCATAGTATTGATTGCGGTCGGCTTATTGATGACTGTGATTACGGGTTTCAACGTAGTAACCAAGAAAAAAGTAGTTGACCTTGGCCCGATCGAAATTAATAAAGAAGAGAAAACTCCAATCTACTGGTCGCCCATCGTTGGAGGTATCTTGTTGGTCAGTGGCATTGCTATCGTGCTGGTGAGTCGCAGAAAGGCATAAGTACCAAATTCAACTTCCTTTAAATAAAAAAGTCCTGCTCTAATGTTGAGCGGGACTTTTTTATTGATCGGCTACACCTGTTTACATCGCGTCCTGATCTGCTTTTTCGGCTCTCATCTGCAGACCATTTTTCTTGACCAGCAGAATAGTATCGCCATGGCAATTCACCCCTTTTCCAAATTCAACAATGGTGTATCCACAGCCAGACGCTTTTTTTACCATATTTGATTTTTTATTTGTCTTTATAGGATAATTTGCTCCCATAATGAGTACCAGATTGGCTAACACACTTATCGTAACAAGAACTTTTTTCATAACTTTTGATCATCTTTTTCTACATTCATGGCCATCCACTTCCTTTTCGGGTGTAGGCCATTTTAAATTAACTCCACCTGAGTATAGAAAATCTTATACCAAAAAGGATGAACTGGCACCTTAATGCTTAGAGAATACTAATCCGATTAAAATTCCAATTAAAAAATAAAAACACATGCGCTGGTCAGGTAGAGAACGAAGCGGAAACGTAGAAGATCGCAGAGGAATGGGTGGAAAGGTGGCCATTGGTGGTGGCATAGGTGGAGTAATCATTCTTGTATTGAGTTTGCTGATGGGTGAAAACCCGCTCAACTATATCGACACCAGTTCGCTGCAACAGGGTGAAGAGCAGTCTTCCCCCAATGCTCCGCTGACAGAAGAGGAAGACCCGCAGGGCTACTTTGTTGGCGTGGTATTGAAAGATACGGAGGTAGTATGGACAGAACTCTTCCAGACTCAACTGAACAGCACTTACCAGGAACCCGCATTGGTTTTATTTACGGATGGATCTCAATCCGGTTGTGGGTATGCCAGCAGTGCGGTGGGCCCTTTCTATTGCCCTGCAGATCAAAAAGTATATATCGATTTAAGCTTTTATGCCGATCTGCAAAATCGCTTTGATGCGCCCGGCGATTTTGCTATGGCTTATGTAATTGCACACGAAGTAGGGCATCACGTGCAAAATCTGTTGGGTATATCGGATAAGATGAGAGCCGCACAGCAAGGGCTGAGCGAAGCCGAAGCAAACCGGCTTTCCGTCAAGCTGGAGCTCCAGGCCGATTTTTTTGCCGGTGTATGGGCACATCATGCACAGAAAATGGAAAACATTCTCGACCCGGGTGATATCGAAGAGGCACTGACCGCTGCCAATGCTATCGGTGATGATCGTCTTCAGCAACAATCGCAAGGCCGTGTCGTGCCCGATGCTTTTACTCATGGCACATCCAAACAAAGGATGTACTGGTTCAAAAAAGGATACGAAACGGGTGACATCCGTCAGGGCGATACATTCAGCCAGGAACAATAATCAGCTGCTTCGTTCTATCTTGCCTCTGATATGCAACTCAGGAAGGTCAAACATCCTACCCACTATTTCGCCCACAATAAAGTTACCCTTCTGCGAAGTGGCACAGCCTACTTTGAAACACTTCATCGGTTAATCCGTGAGGCAAAGCACTCCATCTACCTGCAAACGTATATTTTCGATGAAGATGAAACCGGTATGGCAGTAGCTGAAGCACTGATCCGTGCTGCGCAAAGAAAAGTTGATGTATTCGTTTTATTGGATGGATATGCTTCACAGCAATTGACTACTGCGTTCATCAAAAGGCTAACTGATTCCGGAATTCGGTTTCGATGGTTCGAACCGCTTTTAAAAAGCAAGCATTTTTATTTCGGAAGAAGACTTCATCATAAAGTAGTGGTGATCGATAAGTACCGGTCACTGGTAACAGGAAGAAACATCAGCAATCGCTACAATGATATGCCTGATCAAAATGCGTGGCTGGATTGGGCCGTTCTGACGGAAGGAGATGTTGTATCCGTACTGGAACTGATCTGCAAGAGGCGCATGAAGGTGTACACGCGTCATAAAAAAGAAGAAAAAACAGTATTGCCCACCGCGGAGGTAAAAGAGGAATGCCGGGTACGCGTGAGAGTAAATGACTGGGTGCAGAACAAGCGGCAGATTTCAACAAGCTACCTGGAGATGCTTCGCCATGCTTCTTCGCACCTCATTATCATGTCGCCTTATTTCCTTCCGGGAAATGAACTGCGAAAGCAAATGGCACGCGCCGCAAAGCGGGGTGTAAAAATCAAAGTGATTCTTAGTGGAGTTTCGGATGTGGCCATTGTCAAGTGGGCCGAGCGTTATGTCTATCAATGGTTGCTGCGAAACCGTATTGAGATTCATGAATACCAGAAAAATGTATTACATGGCAAAATGGCTACCTATGATAATCTCTGGACCACCATTGGTTCGTATAATGTAAACAACCTGAGTGCTTACGCCAGCATCGAGTTAAACCTGGATGTAGCTAATAGTGACTTCGCTAAAACAGCAGATCGTGAACTGGAAAAGATCATTGCGGATGACTGTGTGCAGATAACGGAAGAAGATTATAAAAAACGCAATGGTTTTTTCCGCAGGATGATTCACTTCCTGTCGTATGAATCGTTACGCTTGGTGTTGTTTCTTACTACCTTCTATTTTAAACAAAGAGAGTGATTTCATTACGTCCTGCTATATTCCTTTTATTCTTGTCAGCATAGCCCGTACCGTCTTTCGATTCCATCCGGTAAACCGGCCACGCTGCATTACCAGCAAGTTCTCGTCTGGCTTCTGCAAATAATATCGAAAGACAAATTTCCCCTGAGGATGATCCCATCCCATGATCTGACCGAAGCGGAGATCATTGAAAACAAGCGTACTGTCACGATCATCTACTGTGTAGTAACCTTGTGAAAATTTGATTAACTCCTCTACCTCATGCACCTGGCGCAGCGAATCAAGCATTCGCTTCTGTTTGGGGAAATAGGTCAGCTCAGAGGGAGAATGATCAAAAACAGAACGATGCCCTATGTAATAACCGGAGTCCGCTTCTGCTACAAAATACCAGAGCAAACTGTTAAATGGTGTAGGGGTGGCAAAGTAACGCTGGTAAGTGATTCGATTGGTGGTTAATGTATCCTTCACCGAATTGTTGATGATGAGCTTATTCGCCAAAGCATATAAAAAATAAACCGATGTAAGAACAAGACAGCCTGCTACCCAATAACTTCTTCGTTTATCCATTCTTTTCAGAACCAACAACATGATAACCGCTATTCCCGACCATATCGAAAAAAGTGGATCCGCTACATAAAGCAGATTAACGGAGATGCGCTGATGTGAAAAAGGCTCAAACCAGCCGACTCCATACGCATTGCAGGCATCCAGCACTAAATGAATCAGTATCTCTGTACCAAACAATACAATCCACTTTGTGGTACTGACCTGATACGCAGAATAGAAACGACTGGCTAACACCGTAAAAAGAAGTGTCGCTGCTACTGCGAATAAAAAAGAATGAGTGATTCCACGATGAGCCAGCAGGTTTTGTGACGGATCGAGAAAAAAGGAATTGACAAAATCAATGTCGGGCACACTTTGGGCGATTGCCCCTACTACCATCGCCCTCTTTCCTAACGATTTACCGGCTATCGCTTCTCCGATAACTGCACCAAGGGCAATATGTGTGAGCGAATCCATGCTTATAACGTTGATTGTAAACCCAGCTAAACTACCTATAAAGAACAACACCCGATAATAAAACAGCCAGATAAAAATCCCACTTATCCACAGTTTTCCGAGTAGTTAATTCTACAAAACTCCACTACTCTTCCTCATCCGCTTACCTCGTGCCAAGGCAAATAAAACCCAATTCGACCATAAGTTTATGATAATCAAAATCATAAGCTCAGTACGGCTAATGTTTAACCCGATTCAGTTCAATGCGTGCCAGCACTGGCACTCTATTTATATCTATTATGACAAATCAAGTCGTCCCGGACGGGGACTAATAGGTTGGGTTAATAATAAATCGTGTGGGTAGGTAGAAAAGGTCGTTACGATTCATTCGCAACGGCCTTTTCGTTTTTATAGCCTTTGCAAATAAGGCACATGCTTACTGAAACGCCTGCTTACTCAACACCGCTGAACTTTTATCTTTTCTATACTTCAGCTTATCTTCCACGAGCGTTACTTTCAGTTCGTAGGAATAGCCTTTCTGAGGATTAATTTTCTGTTCTGCTGATTTGAATTCCATGAAATGAAATATCAGCGTACTCTCCGTATCCGGAATGGAGATCGTGAAGCGACCATTACTATCCGTTGCAGTACCGTTTGACGTTCCTTTTTCAATCACATTTACACCAGGCAACACTTTCCCACTCGTATCCATCACCTGACCCTTAAGTTCAATACGCTGAGCCGAAGCACCCCATGACAGAAACAAAAGGCCTACTGATAACAAAAACGTTATACATGAACGTGTAGTGATGCCATTATTCCAGCTTGCTTTCATCATATAATGAGTCCGTTAAGGTTTTAAGTGATACGCTACCAGTTTCCTTTCTGAAATCCCAAACAACAGCTGCCCGTTAATATCAAGTACACTTCTTACATCTCCGTTCAGCTTAAAACCTGATCTCCATTGATGGATGTAGCTGAACCCACCCAGGCCATCCCCTTTAAGAAGCATTCCATAGTTCGCATCAAACTTTCCCAGACGCAATTTTGCCTTACTGTTATTTCCACACAGCAGTAAATCCTTATTTCCATCATTATCGAAATCGAGGATGGTAATTGTGTTGACCGATGAATACTGTGCCTGAACCGGCAATTCAGCTAATTGGAATTGACCCGTTGCGGAACTAAGGAAAACAGAAGTAGCCATGTGATTGGCCGTGAGATGACCTGCATTTTTTAATTCTTCCGGTTTAAAGATATCCGTTAGTGTAACATCGGCATAGCTTTGAAAAGTAGTAAAGCGTTTTCGCAATGCACCAATCTGCTCCAGCATTTCATCGCGGGTAACATAGGGATAGCTTTTACCTTGAATGTAATAGCAGAAGAAAGGATCAACTGACCCATTGTTATCAAAATCACTGAAGTACATTTCTGCCGGTTCCTTATCGGATACAACAAACTGTGTATTCAATCCCATATTACCCAAAATCAGATCGGTTTTTCCATCTTTGTTGAGATCAGTAGCTTCAATCGTATTCCACCATCCCTTATAGTTCTTATCAAAATAGTCAGAGGTACGATCTTTTAACACTCCCCCTGCCATTTCAAATACAGTAACCGGCATCCACTCTCCCACTACGATCAACTCCTTCTTCGAATCGTTATTCAGATCCGTCACAAGTGCATCCGTAACCATACCGATCTTCTCCAGGGATGGTGCCCATGTTTTTATCTGATTGCTGAAGTTTCCTTTTCCATCATTCACGAGCAAATAACTGACTGGCGTTTCAGGGTATCTTCCGGGCACAACACGACCACCCACAAATAAATCAGGAAACTCATCATGGTTAATATCAATAACAGTCACCGTGCTTTTGCTGGTGCGCATCTCGGGAAGTGCCTTATCCTTTTTTGAGAAATTGCCTTTACCGTCATTCAGGTACAATCGGTCTTGTAAAAGCGCATCGCCCTCCTGCACCTGATGATAGCCTCCGCTGACAACATAGATGTCCTGATGACCATCTCCATTGACATCAACGATTACCGCATCCGCATCTACCTGGTCTTTATCTTTTACAAATGCGTCTACTATTCGGGTGATGAATTTACCGTTACGCTGCTGAAAAAACACCTGTGCCGAAACGCCATTACCTCCGCCCACAAACACATCTTCCAGGCCATCCTTGTTCAAATCACCTTTGACCATACATGGCCCTGAATACGATAGTTGATTAATCAATAAAGGCTGGCGTTTAAAATCGTTGATCTCCAGTGGTGAGGGTTGAACGATAATGGGTGAAGTAATCGCTGTAAACAAGGGTGTTGGTTTGGCCTCCTCCTTCTTTTTTTGTGCCGTTGCTTCCTTTTGCGAAAGCGATAGTGTTTGATCCGCTTTTACGGCAGAATGAATTTGTGTTCTTCCATCCGGCCAAACGATGGTGAGTGTATCAATCATCGTTTCTTTTCCCAATCCAAAATGAAGCACCGGAGACACCGAGGACAGATAACCCCGTGCATTCATTTGTGTGAGATGTTGTTTCTTTCCACCTGCACTGATACTTATTCTTGCCCCTATTCCTAATGTATTCAAGCCATCCCCCTCCAGCTTGATACGCAGGTAATGATGCCCGGGGTCCTTATTTACGGTATTCTCGTAAACAAATGCATGCTGATTGATATTGTTCACGATCAGATCAAGATCACCATCATTATCCAGATCGCTGTAGGCAGCGCCATTGCTATTGGATGAACGCTGCATTCCCCAGGCTTTTGTTTCGTTAACAAACGTTACTCCTCCGTGGTTGGAAAAAATATAGTTCATCACATTGGAAGCGGGCATATGTCCAATAATGTCGATCACATCTTCTCTGTTCAGTCTTCCTTTTGTTTTCACATAATCATCCATGTACTTGATAAAATCAAGATTGGTGTAATCGCGATAATAGCCGTTGGTTACAAACAGATCTTTCCAGCCGTCATTATCATAATCCGCCAGTAAAGCAGCCCAGCTCCAGTCCGTATTCGATACGCCTGCCAGCTGTCCTGTCTCACTGAAGGTGCCATTGCCGTTATTCAGCTGCAGCATATTGCGCATGTATTGATAATGAAAACCCGTGCGCACATTCAAATCAAACTTCGCATAATTATCCGGGGCTAATAGTAATTTTTGACGATGATTGTCTTCCGGAAGCATGTCGAGAGTAATGATGTCCTGCCAGCCATCGTTGTTGATATCACTTACATCATTACCCATAGAGAAATGGCTGTTGTGCCCAATGCTTTGTGAAAGCTGGTTGGTAAATGTGCCATTTCTATTATTGATGTAGAGGTAATCCGGAACCGTGTAATCATTGGAGATGTAGAAATCCGGCCAGCCGTCATTATTCATATCGGCAATGCCAATACCTAAACCATAGGTAAGTGCAGAACCGCTTATCCCTGCCTTATTCGTCACATCGTCAAATTTTCCCTTGTTTTGTTTCAGCAGTCGTACCCCGATCTGCTGATCGTCTTTCTTTAAAAAGTCAGCCGTACTTACTTCATTCAGCACGGGCAATGATTTAGGATTGTGATTCAGCAATAACACATCGAGGTCTCCATCACGGTCACTATCAAAAAAGTAAGCCTGGTTGCTATAGCCGGAACTGGCCAGACCATATTCAGCAGCGCGCTCAGTAAAATGAGGAACCTGATCCGCATCGTTACCGTCATTGATAAATAATTGATTCACCCTGTTTTCATCACGCACCATACCCGAATAACTCAGATAGATATCAAGCCGGTTGTCGCCATTAATATCCATCATGGTAACGCCTGTTTTCCAGGGATTATCTTTTCCCCCGGCTCCGGAAACCTGGGTGATATCCTGAAAAGTCAACCTGCCTTTGTTCAGATACAGTTTATTTGCACTCATGTTGGCCGAGAAATAAATATCTTCCAGCCCATCTCCATTTACATCACCGGTAGCTACACCACCACCGTTATAGAAATACTCATACATCAGTATGTTGGTATTGAGCCCTTCGGTTAATGTATTTTGAAAATCAATTCCGGTCTGAGTAGGCTGAAGCAGCGCAAACAATGGTGGAGTAGATGCTGTTGAATCAATCAATGGCTGCTCCGCAGTTTTGGGTGCAGAGCACTTCGTCAGCAATGCAATACACAAGAAAGCAGCAATAAGCCAGGCAGGGAACGTACGTATCATCTCTAAAGTAGGTATCAAAAGAAAGAACTACCCTGAAAATATATCAGGATAGTTCTTAAACTCAAACTAAATAAACCAATTAGTAACCAGGATTCTGAATCAACTTCAGATTCTTATTCATTTCATCCCGGGAGATGGGACGATAGTACATTTTATCATTCCATTTACGGGTCTCATTGGAGGTATTGTCTTGCACTGTGTATTTATAGGTATACTTCGTTTTATCGTATCGGTAAGGAACATTCGGTGTAGCACCTGGCTTTAAGGTTGCCTCGACATACACATCTTTGATTCCGCGTCCAAGGGTATTGGCTGCAATCAGCCATCTGCGTGCATCATGGTAGCGGTGCTCTTCATATACCAACTCGATTCTTCGTTCGTTTCGGTAGCGGTCTTTCAGTGCAGCACCGGATTCCGTTATAGCAGGCATTCCAGATCTGAATCGTATTTTATTCAGCCAGGTTTTTGCCTCCGTATCTTCACCCAGTTCGATACATGCTTCCACATAATTCAGTACCATCTCCGTATAGCGGATGAACGGCCAGGGCACTTCCTGAAATCCGGATTGATTATCAATTACTGCAGGATCAGAATCAATAAACTTCCGTACATAGTAGTGAGTTCGGCTACCATTCCAGTTTTCGATAGCCGATTCGCGTGTATCTACACCGTTGATCAGCCCACCTTTACCGTCATCATAATATCCGGTCTGAATTTGGTTTACAGGATCAATGGCAGACACATCTGAAGGACGAGGTTTCCAGTCAGCACCATCGTATAAAACAGTTGCATATAAACGGGGATCACGATTACTATAGGGATCGGCCGCCTGAACAGGATTACTCCAGTCAAACTTGGTTCCATCCATCATTTCATAATCATCCACCAGCTGTTGAATCGGTGTATTCCCCGCCCAGTTGTGATAGCCGTTCGGTCCGTTATTGATACCAAAGTGAATACCGCCCAATGGCCAGTTGTTTTCAGGAGAATAAAGCCCCGTAGATACACGCAAAAATATTAAATCACTGCTGGCCGAAGCATCTGCAGTGGCACTTCCTCCACCCATTGATAAAGCAACATAATTGGCTTTAGCTTCTGCAGCCGATACCGGTGCGTTCAGATTAAGTTTATATCCGGATGATGCATCCAACACCGCTTTGGCGGCAACCTGTGCGGCTTTCCAGCGCGCCTGACGAGAACCCGAAGTATATCCGATCAACTCCTTATTGCTGTATTGGTTGATCGCACCCACAGAAGAAGCCGTAGCGATATCATGTAAATCGCTGGCCGCATAAAGCAGTACACGCGCCTTCAAAGCCATCGCTGCCAATTTGGAAGCTCTGCCTGGGATAACATCTTTACCGTTAAGTAACGTCGCTGCTTTATCCAGATCACCAACGATAAAGTTCACACACTCTTCAAATGAATTTCGCGCAATGGAATAATCTTCATTCAATCCATAAAGTTTATCGATGATAGGAACGCCTCCATAGAATCGCAACAACTGATGGTAATAATAGGCTCTGAGGAAGTAAGCTTCGCCCAGCAACATATCTTTATCGACCGTAGTGAAAGTAGCTACCTGCAGGTTGGTGATGGCAACGTTAGCCGCACGAATGGCCACATACATGGCCGACCACTCATAGCTGGCACTCATCCACGCCAACGCCCCCGGGCTTTCCGCACCTTCATTGAAGGTATTGATGTTACGGCCTGCGTGAGTAAACATGGCTTCATCCGTATAAGCGGCCAGCATTTGCTCTTCGAAACCACCATAGCCCATGCTCGAATAGATACCAAACACGAAAGCCTGAGACAACGGACCATCCGACCATGTGGTAGCATCTGAAACTAATGCCACTGGCTTAGTCTCCAGAAAATCCGTATTACAGGAAAAGGGAAGCGCAATACAAATGACTGCAATCCAAAATTTTATACTCTTTTTCATGTTCATTCTTTAGAAAGTTAAACGAAGACCAGCATTGATGACACGTGATTGTGGATAGTACTGACCACCACCGGTAGTGGTTTCCGGATCGAAAGTCTTACCATGGTATTTATTCCAGGTAAGCAGGTTCAAGCCATTCACATACAGGCGTGCATTGTTCAATCCAGCTTTCTTTACTAATGCGGCAGGAACGTTATAGCCTAATTCAATATTCTTTAACCGCAGGTAGTTCTTGTTGTACAGAAAGTAGGTATTGGCACCAAAGTTCCCTCCTGTATAGTAAGTATCTCCGCGTATGGCAAGGCGGGGATCTACACTACTGGGATTATCGATCGTCCAGCGGTGATCATAGCTGTACTTCAGATAGTTTCCAATATCACCCGATTCTGTTCCGAATGGAAGCAACGCACCGGAAGCCCCCTGGAAGAGAACAGAAAGATCGAAGCTCTTGTATTGAAAATTCATAGTGATACCATAGTTGAAATTCGGAGTGATGGACTTATTAAGTCTAACCCGGTCATCAGCATTGATTTTTCCATCCCCATTATAATCTTCAAAGCGCATGTCGCCAGGCAGCAACTTACCGGTAACATCACCGTAATAAATCTTGCCTGCTTCACCATTCGGATTCATGGTCGTCTCAGCATCGATCTGCGCCTGGTCCTTAAATGCTCCTGCTGATTTATAAACTAAATATCCCTGATACACGTGGCCGGTCTGCCATTGATACGTTGGGTTGGCAGTAGTTTCATCCATGAAAACCACTCTGTTCTTGTTATATCCTCCATTTACACCCAGGCGGAAGCTCAGATCACCTACCTGCCCATTGTATCCCAATGATAATTCAAATCCTTTGTTGGTCATCTTTCCTTCGTTTACCGGAGGAAGTCGGTTGGCAATACCGGTTGTTGCTGGTGTAGAACCTGTCTTTTGAATCAACATTTTACTGCGTGTGTTGTTGAAGTATTCAAAGGTGAAATCCAGTTTATTATCAAGGATTGTTCCTTCCAAACCAATGTTACCATTATTCGCTCTTTCCCACGTGAAATTTTGATTAGCTACCAATCCTTCTGTAAGTGTAGTTACAACCTGGTTATTGATCGGATAAATTCCAGGACTGTAAGACGACAAGTAAGCATACTCAACAAGAATGTCTGTTCCCGGATAATAAATCTGATCACCCCCCATCACTCCGTATGAACCGCGCAACTTCAGGAAGTTAAAGAACGGCACATTACTGGAGAAGAAATCTTCATTGGAAATATTCCACCCTAACAACAGTCCGGGGAAAAATCCGAAACGATTGGATTCATGAAAGAAAGAAGAACCATCACGTCTCCACACAAACTCAGCAAGGTATTTTTCTTTATAGTTGTAGTTAATACGACCATAGTAACCTAAACGCGCACGATTGTAGGTATTACGGTTATCATTACCACCGGATATTACCTGGCTTACAGGAGTGCTTCCCCCAAAGAATGGCTGATCAATGGCGGTTGAAATATAATCCCTGCGGTAAGCCTGGATGAAGTCGCCCTGGAATTTCTCACGCGTCATACCCGCTAATATTCCTATCGTATGGTTTCCAAAAGTTCTGTCATAATTCAATAATGCTGTCAGATTGGAATTCGATACTGTAGCCGTTGATTGCGTAAGCCGAGGATCACTAAAGGTAGAACGAAGTGCTTTTGTCAGTTTGGGTGTAACACCATCTGCTTCATAGCTTGTCTTGTCCCAGGTATACAGATACCATGGTGTCTCCCACTTCTTTGAACGGGTAATGCTTTTATCAGCAGAGCCAGACAGTGTCAGTTTTAGTCCTTGTATCCACGGATTGGTAATTTCTACTTTCAAATTGCTTTGCAAATAATCCGTTGGGTTTTTGATGTACCCAGTGGCATTCGTAGTAATCACATAGGGGTTTTGTCCGTTTTCAATATCCGGTCCCGGTAATCCGTTAGGCCAAACTTCGGGTTCTGTAGGCCGGCCGCGCATCAGCATACGGAAGATTGCACCTACGTCTTGCGTTGGATAATTTCTTACCTCTTCACGTGCCATTAATCCTAAGCTGGTACTGACATATTTATTGATTTTAGCGTCCAGATTAATCCGCGCATTGTACTGCTGGTATTTAGTTGCTGAGTTCTTGTAGATCGCATCCTGATTAATATACCCCACCGAAGCAAGGTATTTTATAGTTTCTGATCCACCGGACAATTGCAGATTGTGGCGAGTTTGTGCCGCCCATGTTTTGAACGCATCTTTAAACCAGTCGGTATTCGGGTGCCCCCATGGATCACTTCCATCGGCATATTTCTTTACGTCTGCAGGACTATAATTTGCGTTAACGGTTGTACCCGCGGATGGTGAGGTGAATGATCCTGTTTGTTGAATAGCTGACCACGCATTTCCCCATTCCGCAGCAGGTATGTTTTTGTATATAGGAATTTCATTCATGATAGCAGCATACTCTGATGCATTGGCCATCTTGGGAATTACCGTTGGCTGGCTCCAGCCCTGACTGAAATCATAAGTAACCTGTGGCGCTCCTGATTTTCCTCTTTTAGTAGTAATGAGGATAACACCATTTGCAGCACGTGACCCGTAGATCGCAGCAGACGCATCTTTCAACACAGAAATTGTTTCAACATCCTGCGGGCTAATGCGATTCAAACCTCCATCACGATCAGGTATACCATCGATAACAACTAAAGGTGAACTGTTACCTGTTGTATTCACACCCCGTATTCGAATAGTCGAGTTATCATTCCCCGGCTCACCGCTGGATTGTACTGCCACCACTCCGGCTAAACGGCCGGCAAAAGAGTTGGACAAGTTCGTTGCCGGTGATTTCATCAGATCACCACCGCTTACCGCAACAACAGCACCCGTCACGGTGATCTTCTTCTGCTCACCATACCCTACGACTACAACTTCATCGAGTTGGGTAAGGTCATTACCGAGTTTGATGTCCAGATTGGTTTGGTTACCGACAGTTATCTCCTGGCTTTTATAGCCAATAAAAGAGAAGGTAAGTACATCATTGGCGGAGGCCTCTAGTTTAAAAGCTCCGTCTACATCCGTGGTGGTTCCGGTGGTTGTTCCCTTGATGATAACACTCACTCCGGGTAAGGGTGCGTCATTCTCATCTTTGACTACACCTGTGATCACTTGCTGCGCCCGTGCCGCTATGAAGCACGTCAGCAAGATCAGAATCACAGTAACTTTTGTTGCACTGTAGATTTTTCTCATAAGCTGGTTTAGATTGGTTTGAGTTAAGTAATGAATGAAAAAATCCGTGGCCTCCACCCCCAAACTCGGTTTCCGGTAATCAAGTCGATTTTGGGGTTCGAAACCGTTTGCAACTTAGGTTCAAACGATTGTTATTTGCCTAAAAAATCATACAGAAAAGGATAAAAATCGTACCTGAGGGTATAAAAATTAGTACTCTTTTTAACACCAGAAATGTTTTAAGTGCCTTGTTTACAAGCATTTAAAAACGAACAATCTGTTTTAAGTGTCAAAAAGCCCTTTATTACTTTATGGAGATTATCCAACTATATTTCCTCAATTTACTCCCGACTATCTTTATGAGATTCCGTGCTTCTGCTGCTTTTTGCCGGGCGTTAGGCCAATCATTCTTTCCTAAATCATCCCGCGCTTTTTCATCGTTGCTATTTCTTTGTTTTTGTTTCCTGTTTTCGCACACCGCATCGGCACAGACTCTTTTCTTCTCCACCCTCACCACCCGCAATGGCCTCCCTTCCAACACAATCAACTCGGTAGTGCAAGACCAAAACAATTTCATGTGGATCGCTACCGGCAATGGCCTGAGCCGCTATGATGGGTATCATTTAAAAGTTTTTAAAAATGAAGAGTCTCCCAACTCCATTCCTTCCAATGATGTCATCTGCCTGCTGGTAGACGGAGACGATTTATGGGTGGGCACACGCAGAGGCCTTTGTAAAATAAACACCCTCACCTTCAGGATTACCCGGATTGAACTGAAAGGAGCCTCCTACATTCGCTCCTTTTATAAGGACCGCGATCAAAACATCTGGATAGGAACATTGACCGGCTTGTTCAATTATTCTCCCCTTACAAAACAATTCACCAGCTACACGGCCGAGAAAAACAACCTGAGCCACAATACGGTTCGCTCCCTTTACCAGGACAAGCAAGGTAATCTTTGGGTGGGCACCTATGACCGACTGGATAAACTGGCACCGGGCAGCACCACGTTTGAGCATTTCGATCTGAAAGGAACTTACAAACCGCAATTAAAGAACAATCTTGTCTGCGATATTAAACCGGTAAGAGACCGCGACCATCTCTTATGGATAGGCACAGAAACCGGACTTTGCCTGTTCAATACGGTCACTCACGATTTCGAACACTACACGCAGAACAACACCAACTTCAGCAATGAAGTAATAAAAAACATTCACACCGATAAAGAGGGAAACCTATGGCTGGGAACGGATTTTGGATTAAACGTTTTCAATCCGACTACTAAAAAGAGCACGGTCTATTTCCATAATCCGGAAGTGTCCTACTCCATAGCAAACAATGCGATTTGGGAAATTTTTGAAAGCAAAGATGGCGTACTATGGTTTGTCACCTTTGCGGGCCTGAGCCGAATGAATTTCAACTTTTACGATTATCATGAAATCACTCACAACGTGGGTGATCAGACCATCGGTGGGCAAGTCCGGTCATTGATCGTGACTAAGAAAGGAATCATCTGGATTGCCACACTGCACGGAGCCATCCGCCTGGATCCTGCCACCAATAAGAAACGGGTGTTCAACATTGACTCGGATCAAAATGAACGAATATTGTTAAACAACGTCTACACGCTGGGAGAAGACGACTATGACCGCATCTGGATAGGAACTGCCGGAGGTCTTAATGTGTGGGACGAGCGTCAGCAAAAAATGTACTCCATCAGCGCAAATAATTCCAATGGATTGATCACCAACTATACCAATGATTTTACCCGGGGAATAGACGGATCGTTTTGGGTAAGTTTTTCCGATGGCGGCCTCTTTAAAGTAGCGAGCGGGTTCGAAAACCTGCAGGATATCCGGTTTGAATTTGTCACCGAACTGGAAGAGGCCAATGTATATGCGGCCAATGCGTTATGGACTGTGCATCAGAATAATCTATATCGCATTGACACAAAAAATTATTCACTCACGCGCATCCATAAATTCGCTGCCGTTGCGAATGGAAAAAATGTGGATCGTATTTACTATGCCCCTCAGGGTAGCTTGTGGGCGGGCATGCACAATGGGCTGATCGAATACAATCTTAAACTGGATACCGCCATCTTTCATCCCGTCATCACCGGTAACGACATTGATATTGCCAATGTCATATCGGATGAGTATGGAAATATCTGGGCTACGGCCAACAACTCGATCCTGAAATTTTCTATCCGGGATCAGCACACGGAATTGTTTCCATTAGATAAAGAGCTTCCCTTAAAGACCTTTGCCGGATTTGCTATCCGGAATAACTCGGACGAAATCATTTTTGGCGGCGATAATGGATTTATCAGTATTTCTCCCAATATCATTCCCAATAATTATCAACCCGACATTTACATCACGTCACTGGAAGTCAATAATCAATCCATCCACCCCGGTGATCAATTAAATGACAAGATCCTGCTTACAGAAGACATTGCTTCCACCAAAGAACTCACCTTAGAATACGATCAGCGTGCTCTTGCCTTTGAATTTTCGGCCCTTCACTACTGGCAGCCCGAGATGAATGTGTATAGCTACAAGTTAGAGGGTTTTGACAAGCAATGGAATTACACCTCCGGATCTAAAAACTTTGCTGTCTATTCCAACCTATCTCCTGGCACCTATACCTTAAAAGTAAAAGGAACCAATAACTATGGCCTTTGGAGTGATGAGGTGGCCTCCATCAAAATCATTATTAAACCTCACCTGTTCCTGAGTCCGTTATTTCTTTTGCTCTACGCTTTACTTTTTATCGCCATCGCAATTATCGCGTTCAAAATTTACTCCACACGTCTTCGCCTGAGCAATGAACTGAAGATTGCACTACTGGAAAAAGATCATGCCGAAGAGATCATGCAAACCAAGCAGCAGTTCTTCACCAATATCTCGCACGAATTGCGCACCCCCATTAGTTTGATTATTCCACCTATTCAGCAAATTATTAAAAGTGGTACGCTGGATGAAGTCAACACGGGGTTGATTACACTGGCAGAGAAAAACTCACAGCGGTTGCTTCGGCTCATCAACCAGATACTTGATTTCAGAAAACTGGAACATGAGAATCCTTCGCTAAAGATTTCATGGTTCGACATGGTGCCACTGTGCAGCGAGCTCTACACTTTATTCTCTGACAAAGCCGGGAGAAATGAAATTGATTTTACTTTCCAGTCAATCGACAAGGAATGCCCGGTATGGGCTGATCGCGAAAAAATTGAAACCATTCTATTTAATCTCCTGTCCAATGCATTCAAGTTCACCCCCAAAGGAGGGAAAATAAAAATATCGCTACGCTCCCTGCCACCATACGATGACTTTATGAATGGAGCCATTGAACTTTCGGTATGGGATTCGGGGGTGGGTATTGCCCAGGAAGAGCAATCGAAAATTTTTGATCGCTTCTATCAATCGGCCAGCGCACAGAAAATGGAAAACAGTTCTGGCATAGGTCTTACTCTGGTTTCGGAATACACAAAACTTCATAAGGGAGAAATTAAGGTGAACAGCTCGAAAGAAACCGGCACATACTTTACATTACTGCTCGCTTCCGGCAATGCACACTTCCCGGCAGAAATCATTCAGCACGAAAAGGAAGCCGAAGATTTCAACGAACAAAAATCAATAATAGTCAGCAACCCAACTGCAAAGTTTTTGCGCTCCACCAAAGCCACGGTGCTGTTGGTTGAGGATAATCATGACATGATTGATTTCATCCGGCTGGCACTTAAAGACAAATACCATTTTATTACTGCCGAAAATGGCGAAGAAGGACTTCACCTCGCACAGCGGCATCTGCCTGATCTGATTATTAGTGATGTAATGATGCCGGTGATGGATGGGCTTGAATTCTGTACGCTCTTAAAACAAGACAATCGCATCAGTCACATTCCCATTATACTGCTTACCGCGAAAGCGCTTACCTCACAAAAGGTAGAAGGCATACGAAAGGGTGCGGATATTTACCTCACCAAACCTTTCGAGATTGAACTACTGGAAGCACACATTGATCATCTCCATCATCGTAATCTTGAATTGGCGGCTTACTTCCGGCATGAGTTGATCACTGAACCTGTTCTCGAAACCAACAAAGAAAATGAAGATGAGAAATTCCTGAAGAAAGTAATGCATACCATTGAAGCGAATATCTCCAATTCGGATTTCAGTGTAGAATTATTAAGTGACGAAATCGGAATGAGCTCAACTCATTTGTACCGCAAACTCAAATCGCTCACCCATCTATCGGCAAACGAAATCATTAAAAAGTACCGCATCAAGAAAGCCTCCTTGTTATTAAAAAACAAAGAAGGAAACATTTCAGAAATCATGTACGAGGTGGGCTTTTCCAACCTCTCCTATTTCTCCAAATGCTTTAAGACAGAGTTTGGTCTTCCTCCAAAAGAGTTTCAGCAGAAGATGAGCAAGTATGGCATTGACGCTGAAGATAAATCAAATCCCATGGCTGCTTTTCTGGATGGCATCAAGATGTAGTTACCAATCAACTACCAGTGGTCTTTTAAAATAGTAATACCTGCCACCAGTATCAAGACGGCAGTAATGCGCTTGATGTGAACCGGATTAAATTTCCGTGCACCTAATCGTGAACCAATCTGGCCTCCCATCAACACGGCCATCAGTAGTGGAAGAATAAACTCCCAATCCAATGTTGCGGACCGTGAAAGCTGACCGGCCAATCCACTCATGGAGTTCACTAAAATAAACAGACTTGCCAGCGCGGATATTTTTTTCACTGCCTCCCAGCGAAGGATATGAAGAACAGGAGAAAGAAAAATCCCTCCACCGATACTTACCAGTCCGGACAAGAAGCCAATACCTGCACCAAGACCAAGATTCACCCCCACATGATCGGATATTTTCTTTTCCTCTCCGCCTTCGGCAGACAGGCTGTCCTGAAACCAAAGTACCAGTGCCGCAATGATCAGTGCAACGGCAAGAATAAGAAAGAACGAATCTTCTCTGACAGGCCAGTATCCCCCAAGGAAAGCCATGGGCACACTGGCTGCTATAAATGGCCAGCTCTTTTTAAAATCAATCAGTTTGTCTTTATAGAAGATAAACGTTCCACCCGTTACCACCACAATGTTACACAGCAATGCGGCAGGACGAATGATTTCAAACTGCACACCGGCAATAGCCATCAAGGCAAGGTAACTGGAGCCGCCACCGAAGCCAACGGAAGAATAAACCAGTGCAATCAGAAAGAAAGCAAGAATAAGCAGGTACGAGTCGGCAGTCATCGTCATCAATTACCCCCCTATGGTTGACATCGATTCATGAACGGGCTGGTGGTTCTTTCTGCTTTGCTCCGCTTCAAATCCGTCTTTCTTGCGTTGTGCAAACACGGTGAGCAATTCCTTCATCAACTCCGCATCGGTGATCCCTGAGCGCAGTAAGTGTTTTATATTCAGAACACCATCGTCGTACAAACAGGTTTTCAATTCACCCTGTGCGGTAATACGTATGCGGTTGCACGTACCACAAAACGTACGGCTAAAGGCAGCAATAATACCGATACTTCCTTTGTACCCCGGAATGCGATAATGATAGGCGGTTGAGTTTTCCGGATCGGTGATCTTTTCAAGTGCTGGAAAATGGATACGGATATGATCAATGATCTTCTTGTACGTCCACGTCAGTGCCGTGTAGTGGCTGCCTTCGCCATTGAAAGGCATCTCTTCAATAAACCGAACCGATACGGGTTGTGTTTTTGTTAACTCGATCAAAGGGAGGATATCTTCTGTATTTTTTCCCTCCATTACCACGGCATTGATCTTCACCGGTATGTCATGCTTCCGCAAGAGATCATAGGTTTCTTGTACCCGTTTCACTTCATCTCTGCGGGTAATCATTTTGAACCGTTCTTCATCCAGCGTATCCAGACTCAGATTAACGGAAGCCAGTCCCTGTTTTTTTAATTCAGGAATATGCGGTGCAGTAAGTATTCCATTGGTGGTGAGATGCAACTCCTTAATTCCCGGAAGTGCAGTGATATTTCTGATCAGGTTCATCAGATCATGGCGCACAAAGGGCTCGCCTCCCGTAAGGCGGATTTTAGAAACACCCTGCTCTGCCAGCAGACGAACCAGCCGGATTATTTCTTCATAGGTGAGCAGTTCCTTTTTGGGCAGATAGTGAATGCCTTCTTCGGGCATGCAATAAAAACAACGCAGATTGCACCGGTCTGTCACCGCCAGGCGCAGATAGTTAATCGGACGGTTGTGATTATCGAAAAGCATATCCTATTGGGGTGTCAAGATAGAAAAACAATGGCAATTCAAATGACGAATTTCGAATGACCTTCTGTGAGGAGAAGACTTTGTGGTGAATAGAGCAATTCACACGTGTATTAAATTCGCATTACGAAGTTCTAAATTTGTAATTTCACATTTAATGAAGTACACCGTTAAAACGTTTGGAATCACCAAAGACATATTGGGCGACCGGCTGGTCACCGTTGAAGTGAAAGGGAATACGGTGGCTGATCTGAGAAAACACCTGAACGAATCATACCCATCACTCGCTGAATTGCAATCGCTGTTTATTGCCGTTAATAAAAAATATGCCGAAGACCATATCGCCCTAACGGAGACTGACGAGATTGCACTGATCCCTCCCGTAAGTGGCGGGTGAATTTGAATGAAGATAA
>JAHEZH010000154.1 GCA_023251155.1 Flammeovirgaceae bacterium
TAGAAGTAAAGTCAAGAAAATTGCGCGGGCGATGCTCTTCAAAATAAATCGGGTAGATCTTCTGTATGAGTTCTCCATCACATTCTACTATACGTGTAGGATCGTCCGAATTTTCCACCTTGCGACTGACCGACTCATTTACATAACTAAGTTTAAACTCATTGAAGGCCTCCTTTGCTTCAGGTGTTTTTGTCATTGAGTCAATCTTGTGTTCGCATTGACTGATGGCATTATTCATGCGCACATTATAATATTCTTTCAACAAGGCCAGGAAGTGAGACGTCTTGTTATACACGGCCGAATCAAACTTTCCGGGACGCAGCAGCTCTACCTCCTGAAATTTATCGCGGCCAATCATTTCCACTTCATGAGTGATCTCATTGCGCAGCAGGTCCAATGATTGTTTCACGGGATTATCCTCACTGTCATCGCGCCATTTGCTCCGGTTACTCATAATACCCGCCAGCTTCGATTGCAGCGTGGGAATGTAGTACAAGCGTTTATATTGAGCAATGGCCTGCTTTTTATCCGCTTCGTAAAATTGCTTTTCAAACGGGTTGTCCTTGTATTGCGTAACCATGTACGCTTCAAATGCCCAGCGGGAAGCCATCACCTCTCCCATCAAAGGAATACCATTTGGACGGCCTACCGTCGGATTGAATTTATCAAAACTGATCACCACCCCGCTCAGCAACAACTGGGGAATAATCAGAATAGGAATAAGAATATAAATGGTAACCGCCGAATCGAATGCAGAGGAAATATTCAACCCCAGCATGTTGGCAAAACAGGAGCACGAGAAAAGAATAAACCAATAGCGAATCTCACTGATGGGTATTTCCAGAATATAATTACCCACCAATATAAAAGTAAGTGTTTGCAGTGCCGATAAGGAGAAAAGAATGAACACCTTCGAAATCAGGTAGGAACCGTGACTCAAATTCAAAAACTTTTCACGCTTTAAAATTTTGCGGTCTTTAAATATTTCCTCCGCACTGATGATCAGTCCGACAAACAGCGCCACCACCACACTCATAAAAAAGTAAACGGGCACGTTGTTGTTATAGAAGAAGGTGTAATGAGGATTTTCTACTCCTACTGCATCATAGTATTTGACAAAGAAAGCAATGAACAAGGCCAGTACCGGGGCCAGCAGCAGGTTTACAACTACGTATTGCTGATTGGCTAACTTGGCCAGCACATCACGAATGATGAACACCGTAAGCTGCTCCAGGCGTGTAGGTATTTTTTGGGATACCGCCAGGTGCTCTTCAGCCTGCTCAATCTTTGGAATCTTTATCTTCTTCTTAAAGTACTGATACCATTGACCGGGAGAAATTTTCCGCGTGAGCGTGAAGCGACCGTATTCATTCACCACACGCGTTTCAATAATATTAAACACCTGCTCGGGGTTAATGTTACCACATTCCGGACAAGCACCCGGAACTTTGTTGGCCGCATTAACAATATCCTGAAAGTAGTTGATGGACTCGGCCGGATTGCCATAATAGATCTGAAAGCCACCCACATCCAGAATGAGCAGCGTATCAAACATTTTAAAAATATCAGACGAAGGTTGATGAATGACGACAAAAATCATTTTACCCCGCAGGGCCAGTTCCTTCAGCAGGTCCATGATGTTTTCCGAATCACGTGACGAAAGTCCGGACGTAGGTTCATCAACAAATAAGACGTACGGCTCGCGTAAA
Source organism: Flammeovirgaceae bacterium (assembly GCA_023251155.1). Lineage (GTDB taxonomy): Bacteria > Bacteroidota > Bacteroidia > Cytophagales > Cyclobacteriaceae > ELB16-189. Next base: position 1,710 of record JAHEZH010000154.1, read on the forward strand.
AGCTCCAGCCCGATGTTTAATCGCTTACGCTGACCTCCGCTGATTGTTTTGTTCAGCGTTGAGCCTACTTTCAAATCCCGGATCTCAGCCAGGCCCAGATTCTGCAATACTTTTTCAGTAAGCGTGCCCAGCTGCTCTTTACTGTACTGGCCAAAACACAAACGCGCAGCGTAATAAAGGTTTTCAAAAACAGTAAGATCTTCCATCAGGAGGTCGTCCTGCGGAATGAACCCGATCACACCTTCAATCTTTTCAGGATGTTCATGAATGTTAATTCCATTGATCATCACACGGCCGCTGGATGGCTTTTCCGAACCATTCAGTACACTCAGCAAGGTGGATTTACCCGAACCACTGCCCCCCATGATACCGACGAGTTTACCACCCCGCTCGGCAATGTTGACATTCTGTAACCCCGCTCTTCCACTCTTGAAGTGATAAAACAAATGCTCCGCCACCAGCGACACTTCGGTTTCACTTTCTTCATACAGAAACTTACCAACAATATCGCTATAGTAAATCGTTTCGATCTTGCTTCCGCGAATAGTACTTCCGGTAGGAAACACATCTACTTTCCGGCTCTTCAGCGGAATGCTGTTCATGTAAAGTGAAGTGATCCCCAGGTACTTGATGAAGTACGTTTCAATATCAGCAAGGCGAAGTATGGCAATAAGGCCGGTCAGGTTCTTCTCAATGATGCGAGGCCCGGGATATTTCATATCATCCGAGCCTTCATCAATGACCAGTATGTTTTTAGAAGCAAGCTCTTCAATGTCCTGACCAATGACGAAAGCGCGCATGGCCTGCAGGTCTTTCATCGGAATCTTCAATGCCTCACCAATATAAAAAATCAGGTTACCCTGGCGATCAGACATATCACCATCCACAAAAACAAGTTCTATGATTTTGATGACCAGTACCGCCTTCTGGGGCATCGTGAGTGCCTGGTTTACCTTCTTGGAGATCTGCATGATCTGCGCCCAGTCATCAACAAACTGAAGCGTTTCATCGTCTACATTGGCCAGATCAGAAGTGGCACTGCGTTTATTCTCCTTGCAGAATTGATCAAAGAGATTGATGTAATATTTTATCGCCTCCTGGTTAAGATGCAGTGACAGGAATTCCTTGATTTTCGCACGCTCATCTTCCGTAATCCGCTCCTTGGCTACAATGGCAAAAAGTTGAATTATGGCTTTGAGTAATTCTTCGCTCATTAAACGTCTCTCCTTTCTAAAAACTTCTTAAAATAGATAAAAAAACAGTGAAGCGCTATGCATAAATAGTGAATAAAGCCCTGGTGTTGATTTTCTGTTTTTAAAGTTTTCTCTGTTTCTTTACTGTAACTATCGTTTGAGTAAACCCCAAACGTCAACTGAAAACAATCCAACCCTGATGAAAAAATTAGTACTCAGTCTGTTAGCTTTTATCCCTTCCCTTCTTTTTGCGCAAGGTTCTTCCATACTCTGGGAGGTCTCCGGAAACAACCTGACGGCAAAATCGTACCTGATGGGCACTCCCAAATTTATCGGAGAGAAAGAATTTTACCTTCCCGAGGAAGCCACTTCCCGGTTGCTGAAGTGTACTGTCTTCACCGTTGAAGACCAGGTGGACCATCACGCACAGCACGAACTCAACAAAGCGGTCCATTTTGCCAAGGGTAAAACACTTCAGTCGGTGATGAGTAAAGAGGATTACGAGCGTCTGGTCGCTTTCTTTCAAAGTGAATTCGGTATCGATAAGAAGGCGTTTGAAACGCACTACGCCAGGTTGAAACCGCTGGCGCTTTCCATTACCATGACGCGCCTGTCACTGAAAGAAAAAGTTAAGTTTTACGACATTGAATTGCTTGCGGTAGCCAAAAAGAACAACCTGACTACCTACAGCCTCGAGTCAATCGAGCGCGAGGCGGCGGCTCTTGAAAAATTCCCGATGGAAGACCAGGTGAAGGCTTTGTTGCATAGTGTAGACCACTTCGATGTACAGAAGAGTGAATACCAGAAACTGATGGCCGACTATCCCAAAGGAAAACTGGAAGAGATCTTTGCGTACACCCTTCATCCTACTGAAAACAATCCCGTGTTTCTGGAGGAATTCTATTACAAACGCAATGAAGAATGGCTCCCTAAAATTGAAAAGATGATGAAAGAAAACGCTTCTTTCATTGCGCTTGGTATCTCTCATTTGGAGGCCGATCGAGGAATTCTCCAACTTCTTCGCTCGAAAGGATACATCCTCACTCCTGTTCCGGTACAGTAAGTTGGTTGAAAAGCATTAAATAATAAAGGCTTACCAATGAAGTAAGCCTTTATCATTTTTATAGGTCTTCCAAATTATCCGATTCGCTTCGTTACCAGTTCACTCAGGATAAGTAATCCTTCGCGGAGGTACTGGTCATCCATCTTGGTCAGCTCTTTCACAGCTACCCCTTCCTTGCCGTCTTTAGGTGGCAACTTGGTATCCAGTTTATCCTTGTCATTGGCAAGCTTCTTTTTCTCTGCTTCATCCATCTCGCGTTTGCGCGTTGCTTCATTCAACGAGATTTTGGTGTCGGCCAGGTTCTTTCTCAACTCTTCAGTATCCACGATGAATTTCTTCAGAGCGGGGTCTACCTTCGTTCTTTCCTGATAGGATTTGTTTAATCCGGCAATGATGTTCGCATTTACATCCGGTGTTTTCTGAAACGAAGCGCTCTTGATCACATCCCATGGCAGTGCATTAGGGCTCGAGCTTTCGCCATATTGCGTGGCATCCAGAGCGGTAGGGAGTTTCACATCCGGAGTGACTCCTTTATTCTGGGTACTGCTTCCCGTTACGCGGTAGAATTTCTGAATAGTCAGGTTCAATTGTCCTACTTCTTCTTTATCGTTGATAAAACGACCGAGGTCAAGTACGGTTTGTACGGTTCCTTTTCCGAAAGTGGATTCTCCCACAATCACACCACGTTGGTAGTCCTGAATAGCTCCGGCAAAAATTTCAGAAGCCGAGGCACTGAATCGGTTAGTCATTACCACCAGAGGGCCTCCGTAAACCACCTGCTTGTCTTCATCATTTTGCACCTGCACCTGGTTATTTGAATTTTTGATCTGAACCACGGGACCATCTTTAATGAACAATCCGGCTAGATTGATGGCTTCAGGCAGTGAGCCTCCGCCATTGTTTCTCAAATCAATGGCCAGTCCATCGATTCCCTCTTTTTGTAATTCCACTATTAATTGCTTCACATCACGGGTGGTGCTGCGGTAGTCCTTATCGCCTTTCTGGTAGGCATCAAAGTCCATGTAGAAATTAGGGAGCGTAATCACGCCCAACTTCAGGTCTTTGCCATTGGCATTGTAATGAATCACATTCTTCTTGGCTGCCTGGTCTTCCAGTTTGATTTTATCGCGTACCAGTTTGATTTCCTTTGATGGGCCGTTCACGCCGGTTTTAGCCGGCAAAAACTGAATACGCACTGTGGTGCCCTTGGGGCCTTTGATCAGTTTCACCACTTCGTCAATTCGCCAGCCGATGACATCGACCATTTCACCGTCATTGCCCTGGGCTACCCCTGTAATCAAATCATTGTTATGAAGCAGATCTGATTTCTCAGCCGGGCCCCCAGGAATAATGCGTGCAATTTTAGTGTAGTCATTATCGGTCTGAAGCTGAGCACCTATCCCTTCCAGCGACAAGCTCATGCTTTGCTTGAACAGCGCGGAGGCCTTGGGAGAGAAATAATTGGTATGCGGATCGTACGCTTCCGTGATCGCATTCATATAGATGTTGAATACATCTTCGCTGTTAAACTGCTCGATGGTTTTATTGAATCGCTCGTAGCGCTTCTTCAGCACATCTTTAATCTCTGCCGGCTTCTTACCGGTAAGCTTTAAACTCAACGCCTGGTTTTTTATTATCTTTCTCCAGATGTCGTTCAGCTCTGCAGGAGTAGTGGCCCATGCTTCTTTATCGCGATCTGTTTCATAATACTCATCGGAAGTATAATCAAAATCACGATTAATCAGGTCATTCATCACATACGCGATCCGTTCATGATAGCGCTTTCGGAAAGTAGCGTAAATATCAAATGCCGGACTTACATCTTCATTGTGAGTAAGGTCATCGATACTCTGGCGGTACTTATCAAACGAACGGATATCAGAGGCCAGGAAATAAGTCTTGTTATTATCCAGCTCGTTGACATAATGATCCAGAATCCGTGAGGATAAGGAATCATTCAGCTTCAGCTTGCGATAGTGATTATTATCTAAAATGTAGGAAATCACCCTTGCTTCTTTGCCATACACCGCTTTGGGTTGCAGGGCAAGTGTATCGGTGGGAGCACTATAACTTTTAACAACAGAAAAAACAAAAAACGGTAGCACCGTCAACAACACTGATATCCTTTTCATCTCTTTCAATTTATATCCTTATTTCATTTACCTCGGCAGAGTTGTAAACTTCTCGTTTAAAGTATACAGTGAACCTGCTTTGTTTTACTTACAAACGGATTCCCTGCAAAGAAGGTGCCTGATCTCCCCTTTCATCAGGCTACTTTGTCAAAATCATATTCACTGAGAAACTTCTGTGCCTGCTCAAGTGACTGAAACTCAAAGTATTTCTTACCGGCTACGGCGGAATGGATTTCAATTTTAACCAGATCAATATTTTTAGCGGACTTCGTGAAGGCCGGACGGAAGTTCTTGTAATCCTCGCTCTCTTTGGTCGACACCGGGAATGCCGTAGCACGCACACTCTTGCAATACGAACACTGATAGTGCTTCACAATTTCCGAAGGTGAGCCATCTTCATGTGTTTCCGAAACTTCTTCACGCACTACGCGCATCGTGTAAAATCCGCAACTTCCGCAGCGAAGTGCGGTCAGGTGCCCCTGGTACTTTTCAATATGAATATCATTGGTCTTCTCATCCACCCAAACGTCATAGTCGATCGAGAACACACTTTCTTCTGCTTGCTTTCCTGCATCCAGATGCACGTCTTCTTCCGCTTCGCTTAACACCCTCATTTTATTGCCCGTCTTGGGATTGATGCGGGGCATATACCTCCACTTCTTCAGCTTGCTGTTGATCTTGGTCGGGTAGTAATACTCCAGCACCAAAGCGGCGATGTACCCCACCAGTGTGGCACAGGAGATGGAGATGAACAACCGGACCCAGAACCACACTCCGATGTCAGCCACCTTGCCGGCACCATACAGGTTTACAATCATGGCTACCGCCAATCCGAAAGAATAGAATACACCCTTGTAGTATTTGATCTCGTTGGCATTGATGAAATCATATTTCTCATGATAATCCTTGATGGACGATAAGCGAAGATGATAGACCAGGTAGAAAAGAATACCGGCGGTGAAACAGATAATGGCCGCAATCGGCATGATGGTGTGCCAGGTGGCAAGGAAAGGACTTTCTTGGATCAACATGTAGTATAAACGGTTTAAGCTTGCTTACAAGGTAAAAATAATTCTCAATAACTTGGCCCGAAATTCAAGCCGGTTCATGAACCTCCCTGACATTGGGGCATAAAAAACTCCGGGGACAGAAACGTATGGCCTGGCAATTGGGTCAGTAAAAATGAAGATCAACCTGATAACTTTACATAATGAAACGAAAGGTATTCCAGTTATTGTCTAAAATGAACAAAATCATATTGCCTCGCATCAGCAAAAAGGACCTGAATCGTCTTTCAAAAGTGGACAAGGCCATCGTAGCCTTCCGCTATTGGGTGACTATCAATTCGTTAGAATAAGATCGTAATTAGCGATTGACGATGCGATCCAGGTCAACCGGTGAGTAGCCCACGGACTTGATCGTTTTGTTATCGGCCTTTCGGTACACCAGCCACTTGCCTTCTTTCTCTCGGTAGTAGCATTCTGTACCATCTTTTTCGAGGTAGAATTGCAGCGTCTTTTTGGCTTCCTCCTCTGTTGTGCAGGCCTTGCTCATATTGGAGCGCTGTACTTCCTCAAACAACTCGTTGAATTTCTCCCCCAGTCCAAACTCCAGAATAGCACCGGATAATACGTATTGAATATCACACAAGGCATCGGCCACCGACACAATATCCTTCTCCAGGATAGCCACCTCCAGTTCCTTCAGCTCTTCCGCAATCAATGCCACACGTAGCTGGCAGCGGTTCTCCGCCGGGATAGCAGGCTGATCGACAACCGGATGATCAAACGTTTTATGGAAAGCGGCAACAAGGTTCAGTGAATCAGGACTTTTCATGAGGGAAGGGATAGTATACGATGAGATTTAAATTAATCGGCCCAAAACAACTAAAATTTGGCGACTTTGGAAAACCGTTACGCATTATCCATTATTCGCTCATCGCGAACCGAAAACCCACTTTTACCCCTGAACTATTCACTTTTAACTGGATCAGGAATGTATATTTGCGCCCTTATCTGAATAGTGAGATGAACAAGAATTTTGTAGAAGAACTGCGCTGGAGAGGAATGCTGCACGACATCATGCCCGATACGGAAAAGCAACTCAATACTGAAATGACTTCGGGGTACATCGGCTTCGATCCTACTGCCGATTCATTGCACATCGGCCACCTGGTGCAGATCATGACCTTGCTCCAATTTCAGCAGTGCGGCCACAAACCGTACGTGTTGGTAGGAGGTGCTACCGGTATGGTGGGAGATCCATCCGGAAAATCAGCCGAACGCAATCTGCTTTCAGAGGAAACATTATCGCACAACGTGGCCAGTGTAAAGGCCCAGCTGGAAAAATTTCTTGACTTCTCCAGCCAAGCAGCCAACAAAGCGGAGATGGTGAACAATTTCGATTGGTTCAAAAACTTCACCTTCCTCGATTTTATCCGCGATGTAGGCAAGCACATCTCTGTTAACTACATGATGAGCAAAGACTCTGTGCAGAAGCGCCTGGAGACGGGCTTGTCCTTCACCGAATTTACGTACCAGTTAGTGCAGGGATATGATTTCTACTGGCTGTATAAAAACAAGAATTGCAAAATACAGATGGGCGGCTCCGATCAATGGGGAAACATTGTCACCGGCACCGAGCTGATCCGAAGAAAAGACGGTGGTGAAGCGTATGCACTCACTACACAACTGATTAAGAAAGCGGACGGTACCAAGTTTGGTAAAACCGAAGGAGGAAACGTGTGGCTCGATCCAACGAAAACATCACCTTACCAGTTTTACCAGTTCTGGATGAAAAGCGTAAGCGATACGGACTTGCCTAACTTCATCCGCATCTTCACACTGAAGAGCAAAGAAGAAATCGAAGCACTGGAGCATCATCCGCCGGAATCGCGAATCATGTTGAAAGCATTGGCCGAAGACATTACCATACGTGTTCACGGCAAAGCAGCATTAACCCGTGCACAGGAGACATCGGCCATATTGTTTGGAGCTTCGTATGAAGATTTCAAACAATTATCGAGCACGGAAATAGAAGATGCCTTTGATGAAAAAGAAACCTTTACGCTGAGCAAAGAAGAGTTCAATACCATTGATGTAGTGAGTCTGTTCGGTGAGAAAACCAAAATCTACCCCTCCAAAGGCGAAGCCAGAAAGGGCATTCAGGGAAATGGAGTGAGCATCAATAAAGCGAAGATTACGCTGGAGCGGAAACTGACGGCCGATGACTTGCTGCATGGTAAATACCTGCTTGCGCAGAAGGGGAAAACCAACTACTATCTGATCGCTGTAAACTAAGCCCGAGTTGGAGTTAACCTGGAAAGAAGCACTGCGGCAACCGCGTTATAGAAGCCTGTTGATCTATATCGTCATTTCTGCCGTACTGTTTTTTGCCTTCATGCCTTCCTATTTTCAGTTTATTGAAAATAAGCCAGGCCGCTTGCTCTACGATCCGCTGCTTGCCGTAGTTCCTGCGGCTGACGTTTCGTTGCCGATATTCATTCTTATCCATGCCACCATACTGGCCACAGCCCTGATCAACATCCGGAAGGCACCGGTGATACTGCTGGCCATGGCCACGTACTGCACGGTCAATTATATGCGCATTGTCACCATGTATGTATTCACCCTGGAGCCACCCGCCGGTTGGGTGGTTCTTCATGACCCCATCGTGTCACTCATCGCCTACGATGCCGCTTTCGCCAAAGACCTTTTCTTCTCCGGCCACATCGCCACACTGATGTCGACCTTGTTGCCCGAACCCAACGTTACATTTAAACGGATAAAAATAGCCATTACCATGACCGTAACCGCGCTGCTGCTTGTCCAGCATATCCACTACACCATCGATGTGCTGGCGGCTCCCGTGTTTACGTATTTGTCTTATCGGCTCATGCTGTGGTGGACAAAATAAAACCTTGCGGCCTGGTTCACGTAAAACCCTGCTAAAAGTCAGGCATAAGCAACCTTTACTGTTAAGGTATTGTTACTTATTTTTGTCGAATACCTCCTGAATCGCTCAGGTCACGAATTTTAAAGCTACTATGGACACGGAAATAGACGGTATCTCTAATCATTCAAAAAACAAATACCCCCTTTTTGACCTCGGATTGCAGCTTACTGCCGAACAAAAAGCTTTCTTTGATCAAAACGGATTCATCCACTTCAAAAATTTCATCACCAGGGAAACGGTAAGCCGCATTCACCAGGAGATGGAAAAGATCCAGAATAAGTGGATTGCCGAAGATGTAAAACTGGTGAACGGGGTGCCCATCAAGTATGGCACCAATACCGATGGCAGGAAGATCGTGCAGCGTTTTGCGTTTTCCAACCAGCACAGTGTCTTCCTTTCCGAACTACTGAAAGATCCCCGCCTCAAAGCCTTGTTTGAATTCATCGGTACACCGGATTGCCGTATTGGCGAAACGGAGAAAGACGGACTGGTCATCAACCACTACGTGAATTCCGAGAACAGCACCTTCGCCCAGATGGGATGGCATACTGATGCGCTGCGCGATATTTTTTATGGCCAGAAGATCATGCCTATGCTGAACGTGGGCATTCACCTCGACAATTCATCGACGGACAATGGAGGATTGCGTTTACTGCCGGGCACGCACAATCAGAACCTGTACAACATGCTTTTCAAGAAATGGTATTTCTATGAAAAGACTCCGGATAAGAATGAAATCGGTCTGAATGTCGATGCCGGTGACCTTACCGTGCATGACGGAAGACTGTGGCACCGGGTGGCCCTCTCCCCTTTTGTCGGCGAAAAGAGCCGAAGACGGGTCATGTATGTTCCCATCATTACCGGAAAATACCAGCCCAAGAGTTCCGAAAGCAAGCCGTTGTTCTACCAGCGATTCATCGCCAATTATAAGTAATGGCCTTCGCTTTAATAACCGGTGCCAGTGGTGGTATAGGATTGAGCATGGCCAGAGAGCTGGCCTCACGGAAGTACGACCTGCTTCTTGTTGCGCGCTCCGAAAGTAAGCTGAACGAAATCAAAGCAGAACTGGAAGCAACCTATAAGGTGATTGTTCATGTTTTGTCGTGCGATCTTTCGCAGCCTGGCGCAGCAGCAGATATACTACAATGGGCTTCTCCTTACGGTATACATGTTCTCATCAATAATGCAGGCTATGGCATCTGGGGTAATGTGGAAGTCAACCACAGCAGCGAGCTTCAAAATATGATTCAACTCAATCAGGTTGCGCTGGTTGAATTGTCAAAAGCATTTATTCCTGTATTGAAGAAGCAGCAAGGAAAGACCTATATCATGAACGTAGGAAGCACGGCTGCTTACCAGGCAGTACCTGCCCTGGCCGTATATGCAGCCTCCAAGGCATTCGTAGTTTCATTTACACGAGCACTGCGCTGGGAGTTGAAAGACTCAAACATCAGCGTAAGTTGCTTTAGCCCGGGTGCCACGTCAACCGGTTTTATGGATCGTGCCAAGATGAACGACAGCCTGAAAGAAAAGGCAGAGAAGTTCACCATGACAGCGGAAGAAGTAGCCCGAATCGGAATCAAAGGAATGTTGGCGGGCAAGTCAGAGATTATTCCAGGCTTCGTTAACTGGATCTCTGCAAAGATGGTATGCGTTGTACCCAAGTCTTTTACGGAAAGCATTGCTTATAAACTCTACAAGACAAAATAGTGTTGGATCACTTGACAACTGGCAAAAAACAATTGACAAAGTGAATGACCCATTTAAAATGATACGGTACAAATTTTATCACTACGCTATTCGTACTTCTTTCTTCATTTGTTATTTACTGGTACTTGTTATTCCGGCAGCATTCATGGGTTGTAGCCCGAAAAAGGAAGTCGTCACTGAACAGAATCGCGTAGAAGTACTCACCCGCTATGGCAAAGAACATAAAGAAAACGAAGTAATCATCGAGACGGAGTTTGGTACGATGAAACTGAAGCTCTATGAAGATACTCCGCTGCATCGCGCCAACTTCATCAAGCTGATCAATGACGGGTATTACGAGAAAGCGGACTTTCACCGTATCGTTCCCCGTTTTATGATACAGGGGGGTGATAACAACAACAAGCTGCCCTACCATATCCCTTCGGAGTTCAATCCAAATCATTTTCATCAGCGGGGTGCGTTGGCCATGGCCCGTTTCGATGATGCCGAAAATCCCGATAAAGAATCTTCTTCAACGGAATTTTACATTGTACAGGGTCAGATTTACACCGATGAAGACATCGAGGAGGAGGAGAAAGAGTTTGGTATTCAAGTAACTCCCGAGCAGCGTGAGATCTATAAAACCAAGGGTGGCGAAATGTCACTCGATACACGTTACACGGTGTTTGGTGAGGTAACGGAAGGCTTTGACGTGATTGATAAAATTGCGGCTGTACGCATTCACCAGATCGACAAACCCGTGAAGAAGATTCCGTTCCGGATTTTCTATGGCACAACCAGGTGATCCATTCATCACGGCTATCCTATCCGAGATGAGTTCAACCGTGTAAAGTGTTATCAGACCAAACTTCGTTATTTAAACGCAAACCATAGCACGTACATAACCGAATGATCACTGCCTCCTCAGTTCTTCACAGCATCAATTCACAAGATAGATACCTGGTGATAAACTTGACACGGCTGAAAGGTGATAACACCACGGCAAAAAAAAGAAAGAGCTCAGAGAAACCTTTTCACCACTTCAACTCCGGCTTCTTCTTTACAAGTGCCATGTCACTCAATTGAAACCCTACTCGTACGAAAAAGGCGCGGGGGTAGACCGGATCGGGATGTTGGTAAAGGAAATTGTACAGTGCGGTCACGGTCATATCGATCTTCTTGTGCACGGCAAACTTGCGCCCAATACCGAGAATGGCGGCTGGCTGGCTTCCATAAGCGCTTCGAGATTCCTTCTCTTACTTCTACCCCGGGCGAGTTCTGTGCGAATTCTCCGTAAGCAAAGAACGATTTGATTATATCGTAACTCACAAAGCCTTTGTAGCCGAATACAGTGGGCGATATCACTGGAATAGTATCGCTAAACGTTTGCCTGTACATCATCCCTACTCCTGCTGCGAGGCGTGTGTTGAATTTATATCCAACCTGCGGTGAAAAATCAATGGCTACAGGATCGATGTTGAGTAACTGAAAATTGGTGGCAATCACTAAACGTTCGCGAAAACTTTTACCTTTCAGTGAAGTACGTTTTACAGCTGTACTCAAATCATTGGAATTGGGAACAAAGGAATATTTCTTCATCACCATCTCCATCTTACGCTGCGCAGCTTTCAATGCAGAAGGATTGTCTTGCAGGTATTTCATGGCCAGCTCTTCGGCTTTCTTCTTTGCCATTTCTCTGCGTGCGGCAGAATCCTGTAGCTGATCCATCTGTGGCTTATACTGATCTTGTAATTTTTTAAACTCGTTGAATTGACTCAATTGACTCTGCTGATTTTTTAAACCACCAAGGGCCATTAGTTTGTTTTGAGCTTCCTTCTCCGCGTATTGTAAAGCCAGTTGCTTTGCTGAGTCCACAGAGAGGTCTCCGTACTGGCTGTACTTCTTGTAATCAGCCATGTATCCCTTTGCATCTCCGGTAAGTTCTTTTACATCACCGAGTGCTTCATTTTGCCCCAGCTTCCCTCCCTGCTCCGAGGCAGCCTTTCCTTTCAATCCACTTACCGGATTATTTACAGAAGGCACATTTACTCCTGCTTTATTTTTTAACTCACTTCCTCTGCTCGCTATGGAAGAAGGCACTGCAAATCTCCCTTTCAATAAATGCAATGTATCCTTTGCGGTCTCCACCAGGTAATACTTCATAGTGGCATAAATTGCCTCCAGCTCTTTACGGGTATACTTTCTTTCCAATCCAGGAGGAAAGCGGTAATCTTCTTCTGAAATCTGTAAACGAGCAGGAAGCTTGCGCAGTGGGTCCTGGATCTTTTGCGCAAGTTTTTCTCTTTTCTCCTTTAGCTTTTTTGTGCGGCCTGACATTTCTCCATGGATACTATCCAGTTTACCTTGCCAGTAGCGGTTGGATTCCTTCATAAAACGAACACTATCTTTATAAAGGAACTTGGAGTATAGCTTCGATCGCTTTTCGATGGATGACTGCTCGTTTATTTTTATACGATCTTTTTCGGTAAGACCGACAACACGAGGTTGAGCAATTGCAGTAGCAATGGCAACAAGAAAAACAATTATGTGGAGT
>JAHEZH010000155.1 GCA_023251155.1 Flammeovirgaceae bacterium
GAACATTGATGGGAGGCAGAGGATTTGGCGGTAGTGGTGGTTCGTGGGGCGGAGGCGGTGACTTTGGTGGCGGTGGCAGCTCCGGTGGCGGTGGCTCCAGCGACTCGTGGTAATTTTTTTAATGCAAGGATTTAAAAAGAACAGTGAATCAATGAGCAGATTAATTCAGCCCCTCTTCGTATTATTTTTTTCGTTGTTACTGACCGGTGCCAGTGCTCAGAAGCCCGTGCCTGAGTTATGGGGTTTGCACGTGCATGACGAAGCTCATGCCTTGCAGCAAGCTACAATTGATCAGCTTGAAAAAAAGTTAATCACTTATGAAGATTCAACCACCAACCAGGTGGCCCTGCTGATCGTCTCTACTTTGGACGGAGAATCAATTGAAGAATATTCATTGAAAGTAGCGGAAAAATGGAAGCTGGGGCAGAAGAACAAAGACAACGGAGTATTACTGCTGGTGGCCGTTGATGATCATAAGATGCGGATAGAAGTAGGTCAGGGTTTGGAGAGTGTTCTGACCGATGCCCAAAGCAATCGCATTATCCGTAATGAAATAGCACCGAATTTCAGAAAAGACGATTATGATGCCGGTGTGATTGCCGGTGTAGATGGAATACTAAAATCAATCAAGGGCGAATATACAGCCAATGATTCCAATGGTGAATTCAGCACTGGTACCCGCATCATTATAGGGCTTGGTTTATTGTTTTTTGTAGGTCTCTTCACCATCGTTTCACTTGTGCTGGTAGAAGGGCGCACAATCTGGTGGATTTACTTAGGACTCATACCTTTCTATGCTGCCTTTTTTTTATCGGTAGGTGTAGTGGGCGGAATCATCGTTCTCACCATTTATCTCGTCGGTTTCCCGGTGGCCTATAAGCTCATTCAAAAGAACAGGTTAAATTCGTTAAATGATAATACCGTATCAAAAACAACCCAAAGCCATTCCAGTTCCAATGACAATCACTCCTCAAGCTTCAGCAGCAGTAGCTCAAGCAGCTGGAGCAGTAGCAGCAGCTCAGGTAGCGGCAGCAGTTTCTCCGGTGGCGGTGGAAGTTTTGGAGGTGGCGGTAGCAGTGGCAGCTGGTAATCTCTTCCCGGTAAACATTCATTTATAATGAGTTATGCTTATGTTGCGATTGCCCTGGTCTGCATTTATGCAGTATGGGTTTATTTCAGCATACGCTCAGACCGGAAAAATAGTCTTGACAAAATCCGGCACGATTGGGGCCGACCGAAATCAGATTACTTTCCTTTTCATCACATCTCTTTGTACGCTGAATTACAAAAACAAAAATTCTTTCATCAGCTTTCGGAACAAACACTGCGCGACATTGACTTTCAGGAACTGTTTCAATTCATCGACCGCACCACCACCAGGCCCGGTCAGCAATATTTGTATAACAAACTGATCCGCCCCAGCGGTAATATTAACGAGCTGGAAACTTTAAATAGCCAGGTCAAATTTTTTACGAATCACACCGGGACAAGAGAAAGCGTTCAGCAAGATCTTCTGGCATTAAGTAACAGCGATGCGTATCACCTCTCCGCCTTATTGAGAAACCAGTTACTGAAACGACCTAAATGGTTGAAGTGGCTGGTAGCAGATACGATGGTTGTTGTGCTGTTGCTGCTACTCACACCTTTTTATAACGTCATTGCGCTCTTCCTTCTCATTCCGGCCACACTCAACATGGTGCTTCATTTCTGGAATAAAGGGAACACCGATTCCTTTACAAAGTCATTTCCTCAACTCCATGTACTGATCCGTCTTTCAGAGAAACTACTTCAGAAAGAATTGCCGCACCCCAAAGATAAAGTGGCACAGGCCATCGCAGCATTGAAGCCTTTCCAATCAAAAATAAAATTACTTAGCCTGGGCCAGGGAGGAAGCGTGAAAGATGATCTTGCGCAGATAGGCACTTACTTTGTTGATTTAATAAAAGCTTTTCTGCTGGTAGAAATTCATGTGCTCTATCACCTCACCAAAGAGCTTGAAGACAAACAGCACCATATAGCCACGTTATTTGAGTACGTGGGTAATATTGATCTTACTATTTCTGTAGCATCACTACGTGCCGAAGGCAAGGAAGTATGTGTGCCGCAGTTTATAGCTCCACACAAAAAGATTTCATCAAAAAATATTTATCATCCGCTCATTAAGAAATGCGTAACCAATACCATCAGTGTGCATACCAAGAGTGTACTGATTACCGGATCAAACATGTCGGGCAAGACTACCTTTTTGCGCACGCTCATCATTAACTCGGTACTGGCACAAACCATCTGTACCTGTTTTGCCGAAGCGTTCACCACACCAATACTCAAACAGTTTTCCTCTATACGTATTGATGATGATTTGCTCAAAGGAAGCAGTTATTATTTTGAAGAGATCAACATCATGAACTCGCTGGTGAAAGAAGTAAACAGCGGCCACCAGAATCTTTTTGTATCCGATGAAGTGTTTAAGGGAACCAATACCATTGAGCGTATCGCCTCAGCAAAAGCCATTCTCTCCTATCTCAATAAAGGTGATAATCTGGTTTTTGTTTCCACGCACGATGTAGAGTTGTCCGGCATGCTGGGTTCAGAATATGATCTCTATCATTTTACCGAAACCATTGAAGAGGATCAGCTTCACTTTGATCATCGCCTGAAAGCAGGCCCGCTTACTACCCGAAATGCCATCCGGCTGCTGGAGCTGTCTCACTATCCGGATGAGATCACCCGGGAGGCCAACCGCATCAGTTCGCAACTGACTAATCAGCAACAGATTGGATTATAAGTATCCGGCACGGGTAATCCATTTAAAATAGCAAACCCGTATCGGATTTATTTGCCTATCGCCCGCTACTCACCTATTTTTGGGCTCTTATTTTTAAAACCACTAAACTCTTAACCACTCCCGGAACATTATGAAGAGAGATAAGCTAGTCTTCGACCTCATCGACAAAGAAAAGCACCGCCAGGAAAGCGGCATTGAACTCATTGCTTCTGAGAACTTCGTTTCTGCTCAGGTAATGAAAGCGCAAGGCTCTGTATTGACCAACAAGTATGCAGAAGGCTTGCCCGGCAAACGCTATTATGGTGGTTGTGAAGTGGTGGATGAGGTAGAGCAACTGGCAATTGATCGTATCAAGGAATTGTTTGGTGCTGAGTGGGCCAATGTACAGCCCCACTCCGGCGCACAGGCCAATGCCGCGGTAATGCTGGCTTGCCTGAAGCCAGGTGACAAGATTCTGGGGTTTGATCTTTCTCATGGTGGTCACCTGACACACGGATCGCCCGTCAACTTCTCCGGCAAACTGTATCAGCCTTCGTTCTATGGAGTGGAGCAGGAAACCGGTCTGATTAATTTTGATAAAGTACTGGAAACCGCTCAGCGCGAAAAGCCAAAGATGATTATCTGTGGTGCTTCTGCGTATAGCCGCGACTGGGATTATAAAAAACTACGTGAAGCGGCCGATGCCGTTGGGGCGGTATTATTAGCGGATATCTCTCACCCCGCAGGTTTGATTGCCCGTGGTCTGCTGAACGACCCGATGCAACATTGCCATATCGTAACTACCACCACGCACAAAACATTGCGTGGCCCGCGCGGAGGTTTGATCATGGTAGGTAAAAACTTTGATAACCCCTGGGGATTGAAGACTCCAAAAGGGGAAATCAGAAAAATAACTTCGCTGCTGGATTCCGGTGTATTCCCTGGCACACAAGGAGGTCCGTTGGAGCACGTGATTGCTGCCAAGGCGATTGCTTTTGGTGAGGCACTGAGCGATGAGTACATGGACTATATCGTGCAGGTAGCGAAGAATGCCAAAGCGATGGCCGACGAGTTTACCAAGCGTGGATATAAAATCATTTCGGGTGGTACAGACAATCATTTGATGCTGATTGACCTTCGCTCGAAGAACCTGACAGGTAAACAAGCTGAAGAGGCGCTGATCCAGGCAGACATTACCATCAATAAAAACATGGTTCCTTTCGATACGCAATCACCGATGGTTACTTCGGGTATTCGTATTGGTTCATCGGCCATTACCACACGTGGCTGCAAAGAAAAGGACGTAATTAAAGTAGTGGATCTGATTGATGAAACACTGAAGAAACCAGGCGATGTGAAACACCTGAAGGCCGTGAAGCGCAAGGTGAACACCTTCATGAAGAAATTTCCTTTATACAGTTAATAAACGATTCCCTTTTGGGTTGGGGCACTTATGGCATTAGATCAGAGAGATGTAGACGAAGAAGAAAAGGAAATGTCCTTCCTTGACCACCTTGAGGAGCTAAGGTGGCATGTGGTAAGATCTGTTGTGGCCATCATGGTATTTATGATCGCTGCTTTTTTTCTTACTCCATGGATATTTAAGAATATCATATTTGCACCGGCACATGCCGATTTCATCACCTTCAAATGGATGTGCCAGTTAGGGCATTTTACAGGTAATGTGGAGGCGCTTTGTGTAACCGACATTCCGTTCTCCGTGCAGAGCAGATACATGACAGGGCAGTTTACCATGCAGTTCGTGTCGGCATTTGTAATTGGGCTCATCATTGCATTCCCCTACGTAGTATGGGAACTGTGGAGCTTCGTCAGACCAGGCCTTCGCAAAAGAGAACAACGCGGATCCAAAGGAGCGGTAGGAGCTGTTTCCTTTCTCTTTGCACTAGGTATCTCGTTTGGATATTTTATTCTCTGTCCGTTGATGGTGTGGGTGTTTTCAACCTACAGCATCAGTCCTGAAATCAAGAATGAATTTGACATTACATCGTACGTACAGACTATTGTGGCTTTGACATTTGGGGCCGGCTTGCTGTTTCAATTACCGGTCGTGGTGTTCTTTCTTACTAAAATAGGGTTACTCACTCCACAGTTCATGCGCACATATCGCAAGCATGCGGTTATTGTTATTTTGATTGTAGCAGCGATTATCACTCCACCAGACCCATTGAGTCAGACCATCATTTCTATTCCGTTGTATGTGCTTTATGAAATCAGTATTTTCATCTGTGCCATAGAGGTGCGGAATAAAAGGAAAAGAGATGAAGCCGAAGCTTTACTAGACGAACAATCAGCATGATGAAATCACTCGCCATCGGATCAGACCACGCCGGTTTTCAGTACAAGGAGCTGTTGAAGAAATGGCTTACGGATAACGGGTATGTAGTTAAAGACTTCGGAACATATTCAGCGGAATCGGCCGATTATGCCGACTTTGCTCATCCGGTTTCATTGGCTGTAGAAAAGAAAGAATTTGATTTAGGATTGCTGGTGTGCGGCAGCGCCAACGGTGTAGCCATCACGGCAAACAAACACCAGGGCATCCGTGCTGCCATTTGCTGGAACGAAGAGCTGGCAGGCCTTGCACGTCAGCACAACAATGCCAATATTGTGTGTATTCCCGAGCGCTTTGTAAGTGCCGAACTGGCGGTGAAAATCCTGGATAAGTTTCTTCATTCCGATTTTGAAGGTGGCCGTCATGAACGCAGAGTGAATAAAATCAGCTGCTGATTCGTATATAATGATCTCCCTCCTTTCGGTATTGCTTTCGGAGGGAGGGAATTCTTTTTAAGACCCCTTCCATCAGATTACTTTTATCGATAATCACATCCGGCGGATTGCTCTGAAAAGCGTTGTTTAATACAATGACATTTTCGTAATACATCAGGTTTTCGAAAAGGTCTTTTGACAGCTTCCAGTTCAGGAAGTATCCTCCCAGTACATTATCGCGGTATACACTAAGATCATTACTTAGTACCGTCACTTTTTTCCCTTTGAATGGGTAGTGCTCCTTGGAAGAGACAAACAGGCCGGAGTAGTCGATGCGGCCGATGTGGTTGTAGCGCGACAGGAGACAAATGCTGATCAGGCTACCCACAAATAGCCAAAGCATGATTTCCGAGATCCACCTGCGTCTGATCAGCAGAAAATAGTGAGTGATGAAATAAGTAAGTGTAGGCAAAAGCACCAGCAGGCTGTGCGGGGTAAGCTCTTTCGTGAAGATCAAAACCATTGCGCAAGGTGCCATCCAGATGAACAGTACTTGTAACAGCTGTGATTGATAGCGGGTAAACCGTGCTACACGATTGAGCATAATCAGCGAAAAAAGAAAATAAGCGAGCGGAACCGCACCTATAAAGAAGAGTGAGCCCCAGCTGATCAGTGCCTGTTTTGAAAAAACAAAGTTGGGCAAATAAAAATGCTGCCATAGCAAGGCTGCATTGCCCCATGACAGGTACAGAACCGTCAGAAATCCGTGGGGAAGTATAAAACCAAACATCAGTAACAACACCTTTCGTACAGATAGTCGGGCAAAAGCAGCCAGCAGGAAAATGACCGCAGGTAGAAACAAGGCATATGAAAACACCAGCAGCGATGCCAGGCCAAGCGTAAGTCCGATGTTTAATACCGTCTCATCGCGCTGCACACGAAACTCGATTTCTTTGAAAAGGTTATTAAGTGTGAAGAGCAGGAAGGTGGAAGCAAGCAATTCTGCGGAGAACGAGACAAAATCGAACGATAGCAATGCAAGCAATCCAAAAATCAGCGCGGGCAGATAAGTGTTTTCCTCATAGGCTTTGTTATTAATAAGCACCATGGCGAAATACGCTGCCTGAAAAAACAGGATAAGAAAAGCCACCATCTGCAAGGCGAGGTAGGATCGCCCGAAAATCAAATCCGTCAAGCCAAAGAAAGCGGCTGCCAGCGGAGGCGTATCGTCATATACCTCCACATACATGGTTTGCCCTGATGAAATGGCTTCTCCCAATAACGCATTCTTCAATTCACCGATAGTTAGCGCTGCCGGATCAATAAATAACGGAAGGCATACCATCACCAGGAGGAAGAGCACGCCCAGCAGGCGATAAGGGTCATTGATGCGAAAGAAGCGAAGCACTTAAATGAGTTTCAAATCGCAAATAAACAAGTAAAGGATGCAGGATACAAGATACCGCATACAAGATGGCGGATAACCGGTCTTATCTCCGGTGAACTATTCCTTTTGATCAGGATCAAGCAGGCACTCAGCGGATTTAATTCAGACCTCGTCAATTCCAAATCGTAATTTCCTCTCTATCTTTACACCTATGAGCGGAACCGTGAGACAGCAGAAATATGCCAAGCTGATACAGAAAGAAATCAGCGATATTTTCCAGCGTGACAAACGAGGCATTCTTGACAATGCTTTCATTACCGTGGCCGAAGTGCGCGTAAGCCCCGATTTAAGTTTTGCCAAAATCTATGTCAGCATGATGCTGGCCAAAGATAAGCCTGCCATCCTTAAAAAACTGGAGACACATAAAAGTGAAATCCGCAAGGCATTGGGTGATCGCATTCGCAACCAGGCACGCATTATTCCCAATCTTGCCTTCTATGTGGATGAGGTAGAAGAAAACGCTACGCGCATGGACGAGCTGATTAAAAACCTGAACATTCCTCCTGCTCCGGAAGAGGAAAGCAACGACTAAGGCAGCATGAATTTTCCTTTCTTTATTGCCAGGCGTTACTTCCTTTCGAAAAGAAAAAAGAATTTCATCAATATCATTTCCATTCTTTCTATGGTGGGCATCGCGTTTTCTACGGCGGCACTCATCATCGTTCTTTCGGTATTCAATGGATTGGGGGTGTTGATCCGATCGGTTTACACCTCCTTCGACCCGGAGCTGAAAGTAGAATTGGTAAAAGGCAAAACCTTTGAATCATCACCCGACTTTATAAAAAAAATCGAAGCCGTAAAAGGGGTAGAGATTGTTACCGAAGTCATTGAAGATTATGCCGTGGTGCGTTACCGGGATGCGGATATGGTTGCCATTATCCGGGGCGTAAGTGATAACTTTATCGATCAGCACCGCCTCGATGATCATATCATCAAAGGCAAACCGGTGTTGAAAAAAGACAGTATTCTGTTTGCTATTGTAGGAGCTGGGGTGCAGAATACATTATCGATCGCGCTGGAAGATAACATGTATGCCCTGCAGGTGTTTTACATCAAGAATGCCAAAGCTTCGCTCGACCCTTCTAAGCTTTATTCGCGCAAGGCCATCCGCCCCGGAGCGGTTTTTTCCATTGAAAAAAACTACGATGAGAATTATATTTTTCTTCCCTTGGCATTCACACAAGACCTGCTGGACTTTGGAAATAAACGAACTTCGCTGGAGATAAAAGTTTCAGAAAATGCAGATGCAGAAAAGGTAAGAGGCGCAGTTGCCAGCGTGGTAGGCGATCGGTTTAACGTGCAAACCAATGAAGAGCAGCATGAGGATATCTACCGGCTGTTGAAGATTGAAAAACTCTTTACGTTTCTCGCTTTATCGTTGCTGATTGTGGTTGGGTCGCTTAATATTTTCTTTTCGTTGATGATGCTGGCTATTGATAAGAAAAAAGATGTAACACTGCTTACCGCTATGGGGGCCAATCAAAATCAGATTAGGGATATCTTCTTGTCAGAAGGGGTGTTGATTTCGTTCACGGGTGCCATCACAGGGCTTTTGCTTGGTGGGTTTATCTGCTTCATTCAGGACCAGTTTGGTTTAGTTGGTATGGGGATGGAAAATGCGATTGTTTCCAGCTATCCGGTGAAGATGAAAATCACGGATTTTGCCTACACGGCGTTGATGATTACAGTGATCACTTATATCGTTTCATGGTATCCTGCCTATAAAGCTTCACGCTTTTTTTCTACTGAATTGCTGTAAGAGCGCATGTAATGAGCGTGTAGGAAATCAGCCGAAATTGCCGAAAAAAATCACTTTGAAATCGCTAATTTTCGAATCTGCTTAGTGTGAAAAATGCTCATTTGGGGCATTTTGTGTTGCTCCTGATCTGTGATGTACTAAGCATTTATGGAAAATGCATAGAAATGAAAGTATCAGCAGCACAACCATTTCAGATCATCTACTCGCTTTATCAGCATGAGTACCTGGGCTTTATTTTCGAGTCATTCATCGTTCATCTTGACGATCACGGTAAGCTGACCTATCAGCATCAGAATATTTCTTCCAAGAATGCACGCGAGTTCTCCAAAGGACTGGATACGCGTGATTATGAATTGATCGAACTGATGGATAAAATGCATCAGGATGTGATCCTCAAAAAATTCTCGGTAAAGGTGATGAAGCCCGGAGAGTTTTTAGCAAAGGTTTACGACAAGCAAAAAGGCAATGAACTCCTGCAAGAGCAGATAGAGAGTTACCTGGAAGTAAAGCGGGCAGAAATTTTAGACAAGCTCAAAGGCAAACATCTGTATGAGATGGGTAACGATGGTGAACCCACCTGGAAGAAGATTGAAGTTCATGATAAAAAAGCCAGCATTCAGTTTCATTTAAGACGTAGCGAAGAAAATACCAATTACTATCCCACCATTACCTGCGAAGGAAAACGACTGGATATACCTAGCCCGCTTGCTTACCTGGTGTGCAAAAGCCCGGCATGGATGGTGATTGATGGTAAACTGTATGGATTTGATAAATATGTGGATGGGAAAAAGCTGTTACCGTTCCTGTCAAAGAAGTCGGTGACCATTCCTAAAAATTTAGAAGAGACATATTACAATCGCTTTGTTGCCCCGCTCATTGCTTCGTTTGATGATGTGGAGGTACAAGGCTTTGAAATCAATAAGAGTGAATATGATCCCCATCCCCTGCTTACTTTATCCGAGCTTGCCCCCAATGTACAGAAAGACATTCCTTCGCTTTTTGCCAATGACGGAGAGTCTTCTTCCGGCAATGACGAAGCCGGTAAAATCGTTTTTGATCTTTCATTCAAATACGGTAAACATCGCTTTCGCGGCGATGCATTTGGATCGGTGAACGTAACACTTGAGAAAAAAGATAACGACTATATCTTCCATCGCGTAAAGCGAAACATTGAAGGCGAAAAGAAATACGCGCAAACGTTAATAAAGATAGGCCTGCCCCTCAAGGGCTTCCGTTGTGCGGTAGATAAAGCACAGGCATTTTCATGGCTCAATGAGAACAGAGTAAACCTGTTGAACCTGGGCTTTGAAGTAAGCCAGCCGGAAAACAGGGATAAAAAATATTTCGTTGGTAAGGCCGTAATCGAACTGGAAGTAAAAGAAAATATTGACTGGTTTGATATTCATGCCAGGATCAAATTCGGTGAGTATGAAATTTCGTTTAAAGAATTGCGCAAGCTCATTCTTAAAAAGAAAGTCGAATTCAAATTGCCTAATGGTGAAATTGCCATCATACCCGAAGCATGGCTGATCAAGTACGGTGATTTGTTTGCCATGAGTGAAACACAAGGCGATCATGAGAAGCCGGTGTTGAAAAAATACCACCTTAACTTGCTGAAGGAACTGGAAGAAGGCAATCTGGCACGTGTCCATATCTCAGAAAAATTCAGGTCAATTGAAAACTTTGACGGTATTAAAGACTATGACCTGCCTTCCGGTTTTAAAGGTAGTCTTCGTCCTTACCAAAAAGCAGGTTATAACTGGCTCCGGTTCCTGAATGATTTTCATTTGGGTGGATGCCTTGCCGATGATATGGGTTTGGGTAAAACCGTGCAAACCCTGTCCATGCTTCAGGCGGAAAAAGAAAAGGGCGACCGAGGGGCATCCCTGCTGGTTATGCCTACGTCTTTGATTTATAACTGGGAGGTGGAAGCGGCCAAGTTTGTTCCCCACTTAAAGATTCTGAATTACACCGGTACTCAGCGCAACAAAGATGTATCGCGCTTCAGCAAGTATGATGTAGTGCTGACATCGTACGGTATTGCACGCCTGGATAGTGAGTTGCTGCAGAAATTTTATTTTAACTATATTATTCTTGACGAATCGCAGGTAATCAAAAACCCGACTTCGAATATTGCCAAAGCGGTCATGCAATTGAAGTCGCGCTACAAATTGACATTGACGGGTACTCCATTAGAAAACAGCACGCTTGATTTGTGGTCGCAGATGACGTTCATCAACCCGGGGTTACTGGGAGGTCAAACCTTCTTCAAAAACGAATACCAGGTTCCGATTGAGAAAAAGGGAGATGAAGCCAAGACGAAAAAGCTGAACTCCATCATAAAACCTTTCCTGCTGCGAAGATTGAAATCACAGGTAGCAACCGATCTTCCCGAGAAGGTAGAGAACGTGCACTATACAAGTATGACGGCCGATCAGGAAGAGAAGTACGAGGAGGCAAAGGCTTTTTATCGCGAAAAAATTCTTGATCAGATTGATAAAGATGGAATTAATAACTCCCGCTTTATGATTTTGGAGGGGCTTACGAAGCTCAGGCAATTATCCAATCATCCGCGGATGATTGACGCGGAGTATAAAGGGGAATCGGGTAAGCTGGAAGATGTTTCGCACATGCTTGAGAATGCAATAGGTGAGGGGCATAAACTTTTGGTGTTTAGTCAGTTTGTAAAACACCTGGATATTGTACGCGAGATGCTGCACAATAAAAAAATTCCTTTCGCGTACCTGGATGGATCGAGTAATGACAGAAAAGATCAGGTAGACCATTTTAATAAAGATCCGGAGCTGAAAGTATTTCTGATCTCCATCAAAGCGGGGGGATTAGGGTTAAACCTTACCGAAGCGGATTATGTGTTTATCCTTGATCCCTGGTGGAATCCGGCCGTAGAAGCACAGGCGGTAGATCGTGCGCACCGCATCGGGCAAACCAAAAAGGTATTCACATATAAATTCATCACCAGAAACACCGTGGAAGAAAAGATACTGCAATTGCAGAAGCATAAATTAAAATTGTCGGAAAACCTGATTCAAAGCGAGGAGAGCGTGATCAAATCACTTACCCGAGAGGACATTGTAATGCTGATGAATTAATTCGATTTTAATTGTTTTTAAGCCAAATCAGGCGTTATATCTCTAAATTCATACTATCGTTACCTAACTGTTAACATAGTGTTGTTTTTGATTATTTTTGTTCCCCATTAGTTTCAATGAAAGACAAAGTAGTAATTATAACAGGTGGATCATCAGGCATCGGCAAAGCCCTTGCTTTTGAATTTGGCCGCCAAGGTTCCAAGCTGCTCATCACCGGGCGCAGAAGCGAATTCCTTCTATTGACTGAATTGGAGTTAAAAGCAAAAGGGATCACAGTACATTCCTTCACGGGGGATGTAAGTGTAGAAAAGGATAATGCTGAAATGATACAGACGGCATTACAGGTATATGGCCGTATCGATGTATTGGTGAATAATGCCGGTATCTCCATGCGTGCCTTGTTTGAAGAACTGGATCTGGAGGTATTCAAGAAGGTAATGGAGGTAAATTTCTATGGTACGGTGTTCGCTACCAAATATGCCTTACCTCATATCTTAAAAACAAAAGGTTCTATCGTTGGTATCTCTTCTGTGAATGGCAGAAGAGCGACACCGGCACGTAGCGCCTATTCAGCCTCCAAGTATGCTATGGAAGGGTTCCTGGAATCGTTGCGTACAGAAGTAATGAGCCGGGGGGTTCATGTGCTGTCCGTATGTCCTGGCTTTACCTCTTCTAACATTCGCAACTCAGCACTGACTGCCCATGGAGATGTACAGGGAGAGTCGCCACGCAACGAAAGTAAAATGATGAAAGCGGAAGAAGCCGCTGAATATATTTATCAGGCCATCATCGATCAGAAGAGAGATCTTGTATTGACGGTGCAAGGAAAAATGGCGGTGTGGATGAATAAAGTTTTTCCGGGATGGATGGATACGCTTACCTATAAAGCGATGCGCAACGAACCGGATTCTCCCCTGCGCGATCTTCCCAACTGATTCGATTAGTTTCACTCAATTCTATTCAACAACTTTGGTTTTGTAAAACCAATTTTTGTTTCAATAAACGATGGCTAAGTCCAAAACACTTTTCTTTTGTCAGACATGTGGATATGAGTCAGCCAAATGGCTGGGCAAGTGTCCGTCATGCAATAACTGGAACACATTTGTGGAAGAGGTGGTTTCCAAAAGCGATGCAGGAAAAAACGACTGGAGAAGTGAATCCACGCATTCAAAAGTAGCGCAGCCAAAAAAGCTGGATGAAATTGAGTCGACACAAGATATACGTCTCATTACTCCCGACAATGAATTGAATCGTGTGTTGGGTGGAGGTATTGTGCCTGGTTCTTTGGTGTTGATTGGTGGTGAACCCGGTATTGGTAAATCCACATTGATGCTTCAGATTGGTATAGGGCTGAGCAAATTAAAAGTCCTTTATGTTTCGGGTGAGGAAAGTGAGCAGCAGATAAAAATGCGTGCCGAACGCACTCAGTCTGACTCGAAAAAGAATCCACAGTTTCACATATTAACGGAAACGAACACTAAGAATATTTTTCTCGCTGTAGAGAGTGTACAGCCGCAGCTGGTGGTGATCGATTCCATACAAACCTTGTTTTCACCCTTGCTCGATTCTGTTGCCGGAAGTATTGGTCAGGTACGCCAATGCGCAGGTGAGCTGATGAAGTTTGCCAAGGAAACGAATACACCGGTGTTTCTGGTGGGGCACATCACAAAAGACGGTATGCTGGCCGGGCCAAAAGTATTGGAGCACATGGTAGATACAGTCCTTCAGTTTGAAGGTGACAGGCATCTGGCGTATCGTATATTGCGAACGACGAAGAATCGTTTCGGTTCCACTTCCGAAATAGGAATTTATGAGATGCTG
Organism: Flammeovirgaceae bacterium; assembly: GCA_023251155.1. GTDB lineage: Bacteria > Bacteroidota > Bacteroidia > Cytophagales > Cyclobacteriaceae > ELB16-189. The sequence goes on from JAHEZH010000155.1 coordinate 13,629, forward strand.
GGCACAGGTCTTCGCGAAGTATCCAATCCATCAGAGATATTAATTTCACAAAAAGACGGACAACTAAGTGGTGCCACCATTGGAGCGACCATCGAAGGCAATCGTCCGTTGTTAATTGAGATACAGTCATTGGTAAGTCCGGCCTCATACGGCACCCCACAACGTACGCCTACCGGTTTTGATCAGAAGCGATTGAATATGTTGCTGGCCGTACTTGAAAAGCGCTGCGGCTTTCGCATGGGTACACAGGATGTATTTGTTAACATGGCCGGAGGGATAAAGGTGGAAGATCCCGCTATTGATTTGGCGCTATGCGTGTCATTGATTTCTTCCATGGAGGAAATTCCGGTATCGGATAAAGTTTGCTTTGCGGCAGAGATTGGATTGGGTGGAGAGCTGCGCGCAGTGAACCGGATTGATCAACGCATTTCCGAAGCAGAAAAACTGGGCTTTGAAAAAATTTATATTTCAAAGTACAGCCACAAAACACTTGATCTGAAGAAGACAAAGATAGAAGTAATGGCGTTCAGCAAACTCACCGAAGTATTTCAGGATTTGTTCGGGTAAATGCTC
>JAHEZH010000040.1 GCA_023251155.1 Flammeovirgaceae bacterium
TACTATGGTGAGTACTTTGTACATTTTTATATTTTTATCTTCCTTATGTAATTAATTCCTACACAACTGATTTCAACTTATTTACCTGCATTACTAGCCCGTTAAGTAATTAATGATTCAACTTAGCTAAAAAAACATTTCTAAATTCCATATATACATCAATGACTTCTTTTACTATAATTTCAAACTCTTCATAATTTGTGTATACCGTTGCTGGCTCCATTGATGTTTCAAAATCACCTTTTAAATACTTATATGTAAATACAAAACTTGGATAATCATAAGGGACTCTCTCACCATTAGAATAAACATACAAGTAAGGCAAGATCACTCCATTATTGACATTAAATGACATCGTAAATTCCACCATTCCTATCGACTGTTTATTTACAAACTCTTTTGTCGATTTCATTTTAAATACATACCCTAAATTCTTAAAGCAGGATAATATGCGCTCTTTTTCAAAGGCGGTTAGTCTATTATTTAAATCTGTGAAACGAAAGATTTTATCTGCTTTCTGAACAAAATTTATTTCTTTGTAACTATTAATTACTAGGTTAACTAAATTATCAGTCATTTTACTCTGGTTTAAATACTATGGTTACATCGTAATCTTTAGCTAACTGCTTAAAACGTTCACTTGCTTCATAGAATGCCTTATTTGTATCCGGAATTTCCAAATAATGTTTTCCTTTTAGTGTCTTACCAATGTCTGAATTTGCAATTCTCGAACCATCAGGATATTTATCCTTTAATTCTTTAAGGTAGTTCTCAAAAGTTGACTCTTGAATTTCAGAAAGACTTGTAGCTTTTCGTGAAACAATCTTTCCATCTCCGACATTATCAAATGAATCCAATCTGTATCTCCTTGGTTTGCCTGCATTTTTATGACCTACCGGGTACACCTTTGTTGGGTGTTCTAGCCAAACTTCACTATAAGGATAGTCAAATTTTCGCTTTGCATTAAAGTCATTTCCTCTTTTCCAAAGTGCTTGTAATTCAGGCCAAGTAAATTTCTTTTTTTGAGCTTGAGCAATACTCTTTAGTTCTTCAGCAGATTGCTCAAGGTAGTTTTTGAATTCACCGTTTTCAGTACATTCTTTAATGAGTTTTGAAGCGTCTGCATTGTCAATTACATCATCTAAATCTTTTCTAATTGCATCATCTAAATCAAATTTTTTTGCAATATCAGTGACTACATCAGCGCTCTCAACAACATCTTTTGCCTTTTTACTCACATTGGCCAAAGGCATGATGACTGCCTCAACAAATTGGACAGCATCTTTACCTCCCTCATGCCTTGCAATTACACCTCCCTGCGCATACTTTTCATATTTATCGGTTGCGGCACCAATGATCATCTTTTTGATATCATCGGTCTTGAGATTTTTTATTTTATTCCAGGATTCTACAACAATCTTAGGTTCAGTAGCAATATCCAATGCAAAGCTTATGAACTGCACTGATCCCACCGCCTCATCTAGCACCTGATCTCCGCCCCCCGCTAAAAGCGCAGGTACATGTATTCCTGCTTTTGAAAATTCCGCAGTTTTGTCCTTACTGTTCCAGAACTGTTCTGGAACCTTCGCAGTATTAACGACTTCTTTTGCTACATCTCTGACTGTAACTATAAGTTCAAAAAATCCTAATTTCGATTGTTTGATTTCTCCATCTTCACCCGCATCTACTTTCAACGCCTCTCTACCTACGCCAGCATTTTCTATAGTGTTAACACGATTCTCAATTTCTTCCTTAATCCCAGCAAGTTCTGATTTAAGCTTAGGATGCGTTGGATTTAATACTCCTTCTTTAAACTTGCTTTCTACATTCCATTTTTTTCCATCCCAACACGCCCATATAGCCGATCCTCCATCAAAAGTTCCGTTATCATACTTCTCTCTCGCTAAGTCATACTGAGCGTTGTCACTCATTAATTCTTTACCTAATGCAGAAAAATAAATCAGCTCTTTAGTATTACATCTTGTAAGAATGACGTTAGCATCACTTCCTGATTCTTTAAGCCAGTTATGTAAATCTGATGCGGCATATTTCGCATAAGAATCTTCAGTAGTAATCGTTGATGCCTGCTGAGTCTGAGTATCTGAAGAAATTTTTTGAATATCCCTTCCGAAAAAAACAATTTTTCCACTGTTTCCATCGCATGGTTTAAAAACCTGCGACTTAACAGGAGTGATTTCCTCTGTGATTCCAAGTTCATCACGTTCTGTAAATGAGATTGCTTTGCCGGAATAATCTTTTTTATAAAGTACCGGCTTTGCGGTCTTAGCTTTTATAAGGTTAACATTTGTTCCTAATCCATCGATGTCCTGATTGACTAAATAAAGATCACTCGTTGAAGCAATTTGTATCCTTTCTTGATTCGCATCTGGATAAATACCTTTTGTACTTATATAATTGATGAAATTAATCTTTAGATCCGGGACTTCTGCATTTGCATAATACATCATATCGCCTATTCGGAAAGAAAGAAGCGTACCTCTTTCGAAATAGTTTGCGGCATTACATGCATAAAAAATCTCTGATTTGGCTGGAAGAGTTATTAACGTTCCTGAAGGTGTTAAAAATGAAAGATTACTATCAATTACAATTCCTTTATCAGAACTTTGACCTTCCTCATCACTCTCAAAAATCCCTACTACAATATCCGGATACCGTATCTTATCCCATTGATACTTATACAACTTCGGCCCGGCAGGATAATCCATCAGGTTGTCTGTAGTTCCTTTGGTGATCGTATAATTAGGCTCCATGAAAGTATGATGGAGATTGAATGCTCCATGGCCTAACTCATGTGCTATGGTGCGTGCTACTTCAGGAAGTGTGCTGTGCTTATCGGCAAAGATGAATCCATATTCTTTGCTGCGTGGCATCACTCCAAGTGTAGAGGGATCTTGCGGGTTGCTTACCAGAAACAGGTAATAGGTATCGGGCGTAGTATTTTCTTTGTACGCATTGATCACCTTCTTCATGTGGCTGGTGAAATTGCTCAGCAACCCTGTGCCGCCATCTTCAAAAGGAGCGATGCCTTCCACCGTAATGCCCGGTTTCAGTTCTACCGTCCAGTTTACAATTCCCTGGTTGTAAATTTTATTCAGACTATCCTGCAGGATGGCAACCGATCCAAACTTGTCGAACGTATTGCCGTTCACAGGTACGATCACTACGTGCTTGTCAATCTGGTTGTAGGTAACCACATTGAGTTTGCCCAGTACTTGTTCTTTCTTGGTCGTATCGGAGGGTGTGTAGAGGGCTACTACGCTTTCCTGCACGCCATCTGTTGTTCCTTTAATAGTTAGGATTTGGGAATTAGGACTTGGGGATTGGGAGATATTTCCTAAGTCCGAAGTCCCAAGTCCTACCCCCGATTGTTCGAAGTGGATTTTCGTTTTGTCTACGTTAGTGCCTTCAAGTAAAGCGAGCGCATTGTCGGTCTGGCCGGTGGCGATGGATTTCCATGAGGCATAGTAGGTATCCTTTACATGTTCATAGGTAGTAAGGAGTGCATCATGCTTCTTGGCATCGAACCCAAAGCGGGTATTGGATGCTTTGGCAAAATTCACATTCAGGTTATACTCACGGCGTGCAGCGGCAGAAGCAATGGCTGCTGTGGTAGGATGAATGTTTCCCTTTGAATCAATCAGGTATCCATTGCCGTTGCTGTCGGTAATGGCAGTTGTACCACCGGCAGGAATGGTTTGCTCCGTTCCATTGCTGGCAGTAACTACTACACCTCCGTTGGCGCCTTTGGTTACACTGGTGATCGTCCCCGGAATTTTCACTTCCTTATCGGCTACAAAAGAATACGGATCAAATGGCTGTGGCAGGTTGGATTCAACCAGATTCAATGCAGAGTCTGCTAACGCAAGTGCTTCGGTGAGCTCGTCCATCAGGTCCATCACGCCGGCAGGAATAACCTCCACACCACCACCGGTGATGTTCATACTGCCCGCCACCATGCGCAACTCTTTGTTTACCGAGATACTGGAAAACGAAGCCTGCAACCGGGCCTTGTTAAAGAAGGGAACTTCAATCACTCCTTTACCTGTGAAGATTCCGTTGCTGCCACTCACCTCTGTCAGCTTCACGTCAAAGTCTCCGGCCTGAATCACGTCTCCGGTCTTCAGTGATTCAATCAGCTGTGACGGATCGAGGTCAAAAGGATTCAGCGGCAGTCCACACGAGTAAGTGATGGCTTGTGCTTCATTTGTAGTAACCGTTGCAACAGGAGAATACTCACTCTCATAAGAACCGCAGGCAGCGGCTACCTGGTATTCATAGGTAGTAGCCGGCTGTAGTGAGTTGATTTCGATATCGTTTAATGCGCTGGTGTTGGTATACCATGCCGCATTGGGCGTGTTGGCAAGACGATACTTAATGTTATAGCCGGTATGATTATCCTGCGTATCCCATGCAAAACCAATCTTGCTGCTGCTGATTACCTCTGCCTGTATACCTGTGGGCAGTGTGCAGGCATCACCATATACAAAGGTAGATACCTGACTATAGCCGTTGTTCTTGAAAAGATTCAGTTCATCTACACCAACAATACTCTTTGCTTTGATGCGGAAGGCATAACGCCTGCCCGGCTCCAGCGGTGTTTCGGCAGGGCCATAAATTAAAGTAGAGGCTGCCGTAGTGGTTTCAAAGATGGCAGGTGATGTGAGTATTGCATCATTAGGATTACGCGTTGAAGGCCATACTTCTACCAGCCGGAATTCATATTCGGTAGAGAAGGCAGCGTTGGGTGAACCGGTATGACGTGGGGTCCATTGAAAGATGACCTGCTGTGGGCTTTGTATACGGATCTTATCATTGTCTTTGGGCAGGTTGATCAAGGGCGGATCGTTGAGGATCAGCCATGCCATCACGGTAGCGGAGTTCGAAATTTTTACTCCGCGATTATATTCGATTACCTCGAAAGTAAACTGATAAAGACCTTCCGGCAGAGCAGCCTTCTGTTCATATTCACGCTGTGTGATACCACTGAAATTCAGGTTGCGTGGATCAAAATAGTCGACCAGATCCGCACCGATCAACCGAAGGGGTACACCTCCGCTGATCATCATCGGCTCGGGTAGGTACTCTGCTTTGGTTTCAATGCGAATACCTACGCCTTCAATACGTAAACGAAGCCGCACACTTAACTCCGGCCGGTTTACATCCGCAAGAAAAATATTCAACGCCACCTTCTCCGACCCCGGAGCCACATAATCCGCCAACGTCAATGAATAGGGTGGAGTGATTTGTAGAGTAGATTGGACGGGATATACTTGAGCTTCTCCTTTTAATGAAGTGAGGAGAATAAGAAAGGGCAGTATGTATCTGAACAAATTAGGCATTAGGGGTTGGGACTTGGGAGTCGGGGGTAGTAGAACTTGGGGATTGGGGGTTGGGACTTGGGGGATTAGGATTTTGATCATGGGACTTGGAGAGGATACTGTACTCTTCTTCGGGTTCGCTTACAGTGCCTGGTCCTAATGTGTTGATATAGGTATTTAACATTTTACCGATTAGCTCCAATTCATTCAATAACTCTTTTGACTTCGTTTCCCCAATCAGATTTCTACTTTTTGCTTTTGTTATCCACGTTTTTGTTTCAAAGAGAGAACCTCTTGAGTAATAACTGAAATTTTTTATTTCTTTATAATGATACCGACCAAGCCCTTCTGAAAGATTAGCCGCTATTGAATCTACTGCCCGCACCAGCTGCTTACCCACTGTATCCTTTTGAAAATAATCCCACTTAATAACAACATCCCACACTTCTTCCCCAACCTGCAAAGCCCTATTGTACACCCTGAAATCCTCCAACGACTTTATCATAGCATCAAAATTTACTCTTAACCCACGCCCTAATCCCTAAAGTCCCAATCCCCAAGTCCTAACATCTAATACCCAACTCCCAACACTACCTCCCAAACGAATAACTATACCCCAGTGTCCCTGTCAACTCTGTAAACGACTTTGCTCCTCCTTCTACTTTATTGGATCTGTTTACCACTACCATACTCAGGCTCAGGTTGTGCTTCTTTTTTATTGTGACACTTCCCATCAGACAGCCGTTGAGTACACTATTGATATGTATTCCATTGTTGTACGATTCATTTTTTGAAACCGAAGCCGTAGCACGGAGTTTCTTATCCAGGAAAGAGCGATTCACTGCCAGTGTCGGGCCAAGTGTACGTGTATTCATGCCTGCCCCGTCATTGATACTGACATTGACAGAAGCTGAGATTGTAGTGTTCTGTGGTACAAGACTGATGCTATAGGCGGTATTGGCATTATAAAAGCGGACACCTGAGTTTTGCTTTACGTTAGCTTGTTTATCAGCGGCATCCTGTACTGTCAGATTGAGGTTGATGCTCTGTCTGCGTTTTTTATCCGATTGCAAAGTGTACAGTGCCGTGACGGCTGCATTCTGCGAAATCTGCGTGAACTTCAGCGTATCCAGGTTGTCGTAAGGAGTAAGCTGGTTGATGTCTACGAACTGAGAGCGTATATTGGTGTAGGTTTGAAAGTTGGAATACGAAGTAGTCAGGTTAAAGCGCTGTGATGGAGCATAGGTAACGGTAGCTGAGCCTACTGCCCGGCGCATGGTACTGATCTTGGTATTGTCCAGATTATCGTGTTGCGTTCCTACATTTCCACTGATACTTACTTTCCCCTGAAACAAGGAAGTAGCAGCATTGATCGTAATATTCTCCAGATCGTTATTGAAATAATATGCTCCCAGCGTGCGGTATTGAGGATCGATGCGTTCATATCCAAGACCCACTGAGTAGAAATCCGCCTGGTAAGTCAGTGAAGATTTGATCGCATGGTAATAGGAAGAGGAAACGCGTGGAGTAAAAACCGGAATGCGTGAGATCATTTTATCGTAAGAAGCTTCTTCCGCACGGATGTCACTGGAGAGCGCACTGGTAGCGTACTCGGCACGCAGCAGAACTCTTTTAAAAAAAGACTTTCCTCCTCCAATACTCATCACCAGGTTTTCCTGCGGAAGGATATTCAACGCTTCAGGAACATAACTGATGGAATGCTGCGCATCACGGGCATGAAACACAACGGCCTCCACAAAATCTTTTCCATCACCATACGAAGCTTTAAGACCAAATCCCGTTCGTTTAAAGGAAGGCATCACTGCTGTATTCAGCGAATCCGGCTCTACCGCTTTTAAGAAACGGCCGTAGAGAGCGCTGATCTTCAGTTTGGCGGTTGGTGTTAAATCAATGCCGGCTCCACGAAACAAATGACCGCTCACTGTATAAGGAGAAAACGACATACTGGTATAGCCAACATGAGCTGTTATCCATTTATAGGTAGGATGTAAACTATACTGATTAAAAGGCTGCTGGTAGGTTACGTTTTTATTGGATAGACTGAAACTGAGTGGAACACTCCAGCCGTATAGACTAAAGTTGAGATTACCCGAGGCAAAGTAGCTATACGGTGACCTCCTGTTCTCTATTCCTCTGGAAGTATAAAAGATCTGACTGAGGGAAACGCCTCCACCAACTTTGAGCGGATCCTTCTGGCCAATGCTCGCAAGGTCTTGGGAATAAGTAGTGTTCGTTACGGATACGAAAAGCAGTACCAGACTGGCAAGCCAACGGAATTTTGAATTAAAAGGGTGTAATTGTAGTGTCAGAATAGGTTTGGTAGTTGGAGGTTACATCAAATATAAATTCTGATGCTCATTGAAAAATTTGAGATTAATTAAAAAACTTACATCTCTTTAAACTTTTCTTAAAATAAAAAGAGGCCCGAAGGCCTCTTTTTATTTATCAAACAATATGTACTGTTAATTAAAGATATAGCGCACGCCAAATTGCATCTGCCAACGTGAGGTCAAGCCTGTGTTGTTAGAGAATGAATTAACAAGCGGAGTTAAAGTGGTTGTGCTTTGCAGAGGGAATGTATAAGTAGGTACTCCCGCAGCACTCATTGAAGAAAGTCCTAACAACTGGTTACGGCTGTTGTTAATCGCCTTTGTAATTCCCCAATTAGGATCGATTAGGTTAGTCAGGTTAAAGATATCCAATGATAATTGAATAGTATTACGCTTACCTTTTACATCGATATAAAAGTCCTGAAGAATACGTGCATCGATTTTCATGTTTCCAGGAGTTCTTGCTCCGTTGCGCTCAGCAAAAGCACCTCTGTGTTTGCTCAAATAAGGATCTTGCGCAATAAATGCATCAAGTTGGGCCCAGATTTGTGCTGGCGTTCTGGTGTCAGCAGCGTTTACCGGAGCCAAGTTAATATCTCCTTGTTTTGCAGGAATAAATATCAGGTCGTTAGTTTGCCCATCTCCGTTGATATCAGTGCTGTATGTATAAGAATAATGAAATCCGGAGTTAGCAGTCAAGAACATACCTAAAGTAGTCTTGAAGTGTTTAGCATAATCAACTGAATAGTTAACTGATCCAATAAAACGGTGTGTAAGATTAAAATCAGATAATGATGCTGATGCGCTATTCGGATCATCTACAATAGGACGGCCGCTGTAAATACCTCCTGCTGTTGAACCCCCACTGTTAACATCTTTTGCTTTACCATAGTTATACGCCATTGTTGCATCAAGATTTTTAAATCTCTTTCTCATTTGTACCGTAAACGTATAGCTGTAACCTTTTGAAGTATTTGTTTGCACCAATGCATTCAATACTGTGGGGTTTATTCGGTAACTGTTCGCAACATATGAGCCATTTGCACCAATGGTGCTAAAGTAAGGGCGACCATCGGCCAATGTTCCAACAGGATTTTTCAAATTAGCATCACGCAAATAAGCATTATTCAGTTCTTTAGAGAACATACCTTCCAAAGTAAGGATAATACCTCCAGGCAATACCTGATCAATACCTAAGTTAGATCTGTAAATCTGTGCGATTTTATAATCAGGCACAGAGGAATTCAAAGTATAAGTAGAAGGCAATGTAGCGTTAGCAGGAATGTAAGCGGTAACATCCGGATTGAATGGATAAGAGGATGTATTAACTGTTCCTGACTGATTTACATTGATTGTCCCAAATATCACACCGTTGTTACTGAGCTGATTGGATAACCAAACAAAAGGAACACGACCAGTGAATATACCTGTACCACCACGTATTGTTGTTTTCCTGTCTCCGAAGACATCAAAATTAAATCCAACACGTGGAGACCACAATACCTGGGATTTAGGTAACACACTAACATCGATTTTCTCACCATCACGGAAGGTAAGTGATTCTGCTGATGGATTTGGAGGAGCAAGAGGGCTTCCATAAATCGGAAGATCTGCACGAAGACCGTAAGTAAGTTTCAACTTATCATTTAACAGACTCCATTGGTCCTGAGCATATAAACTAACTTGTGAAGCATTTAATTCTGCCCAAGGGAATGCTCCGCCTGGAAGTGCAGAATATCGAAGTTGGTAGTTAACTGCTGATGCGCCTGGTAAATTTGTAGTGAGCGGGTTAGCATCGTTATAAAAATCCTGCAAGCTGTTGTATCGGTACTGACCATAGTACTGCTGGGCAAACCCATTTTTAAACTTATAATGTTCAAGTGATGCTCCCACAGTAATGGTATGTGAACCCATATAAGCAGTGAAATTATCCGTTGCCTGGATTACATCTGTGTTCAAAAGGTTATTAGCTGTGAAAGGCTCATATCCAAAACTTGTAAAATAAGAACTGCTACTTGTTCCAGCCGCAGCATTAGCAGCCGTAACAGGCTGAGAGCCATCACCAATATCCACCAATGGGAAAATACCACCTGGGCTGCTACGGAAATCTCTGAACGCTGAATAACCTGCGTTTAAGGTATTAGAGAATTTTGTTCCGAAAGTGCTGTTCAATTCAGCGATAACAGAATTCAGGTTGTTATTAATTCCATAATAAGCTGCATAGAATGGCATACCACTGGCTGAAGGGTTACGTCCACCTGTCAATCCTACACCACTACCACTTGGAGTGATATCTGCGTACGACTTCAAATAGTTATACTTGACATTAACTCTGTGATTAGAGTTGATGTTATAATCTAGCTTCACAGTCAATTTATCGCTAGTGTTTTTTAAAGGGAAGTTTTCGTATGGACCAGTTGAGTATTTATAATTATCAAACAGGAATTTACTTAACGCATCCAAATCAGTTGCCTGAGCACGGGAAACACTTACTCCATCGGGAGTTAAACCTGAACGAGCTGCACTAAATGTTGATGATGGTCGCTCACCACGTTCCATTTCACCATTAAGGAAGAAGAACAATTTATTTTTGATAATTGGGCCACCTACTCTAAAACCAGATTGTTTATTGCTAAAATCACTCTTAGGAACCTCCACAGTTCCTACTTTGTAACCAATTGAGTTTTGATTTCTCCAATAGGTGTAAACCGATCCACTGAATTCATTTGTTCCGCTGCGGGTTACTGCGTTTACACTAGCTCCTGTGAATGCACCCTGACGAACGTCAAAAGGAGCAATGCTCACTTGAATTTCTTCGAAAGAATCTAAGCTGATTGGTTGAGCACTGGTCTGACCACCTACAGTAGAAGATAAACCGAATGAGTTATTAAACAATGCACCGTCAATAGTGATGTTGTTAAAGCTGCTGCTCCGACCACCAAAGCTCAACCCATTAGCCTGGGGTGTAAGACGCGTAAAGTCAGCAAAGCTTCTGCTCAATGTTGGTAACTGGGTAAGCTGAGCTCTGGTAACGTTAGTAGCTGCTCCGGTACGGTCCGCACTTAAGATAGGATCAATTACACCCGATACCACAACTTCACCAAGTTCAGTTCCTGACTCTACTAAAGGGAAAGTAATGTCAGCTTCGTTTCCAAGGCTAATAAAGACATCGTTCTTCTCTTGTGTTGTATATCCAACAAAGGAAACCGTTATTTTATAAGGGCCGCCCACTCGTACATTTGGCAAGCTAAATCTCCCATCTGCACGGGTAATTGTACCGTACTGAGTTCCGGAAGGCCCGTGAACTGCAATTACAGAAGCACCTGGAAGTCCCTCATTGCTTTTGTCGACAACCTTACCGACAATACTAGCGGAGGTCACCTGCGCCATCAGTCCTCCGGTTGCCGCCAGCATCAGTGCCAGTGTTAATTGTAAAATTTTTCTCATAGGATTGGTTTTAGTTTTTTAATTCACCCCGCAAAAGTATAGCGGGGGCACGTGTAAGGATTAGGTTTAGTTTTAATCTTTTTAGACTTTTTGAAAAACACATTTAACAATTTGATAATACACACCAGGCTCAATGATGCGCGCTCAAAAAACAAGTGTCCAAATCGTAAAAAAAGATTGTTGACAAAGATGAAACTTTAAACCTACACCTCGATGGCTTTTCAACAACATTTTTTCCACATACCTCATTTATTTTCAGGCCTGTACCCGGCAAGTGGGCCAACTATTTGGTATGCATGGCCTACATTTTACCCTCCTGCAATTTCTCAATCGTTTGTAGTTTAATGATGGGGTAATTTGTTAACTGTTACCTTTACCCGCGAACAGCAATTACGTATGAACAAATTTTTCCTTTTCCTGATCTGCCTGGCCAGCTTCAGCGGCTTTTCACAATCCCTGAAAGTAATGACCTACAATATCCGCCTCGATGTAGCCTCGGATGGAGTCAATCAATGGGGTAACCGGAAAACAAAACTCACCACCCTGATTAAAAAATACGATCCGGATATTATTGGTGTGCAGGAGGCGCTGCCACAGCAAATGGAAGACCTGCAGAAAAGCCTGCCCGCTTACGCCCACATTGGCGTTGGCCGCGATGACGGAAAAGCGAAAGGCGAATTCTCGGCCATCTTCTTTAAAAAAGAAAAACTGGAGTTAATGGATCACAGCACGTTCTGGTTATCCGAAACTCCAGACGTGGCCGGAAGTAAAAGCTGGGATGCCGCCATCACCCGTATTGCCACGTGGGGAAAATTCAAGGACCTTAAAACAAAGAAAGAGTTGGTGGTGATCAACACTCACTTCGATCACATCGGCAAAGAAGCGCGCCGGAAAAGTGCCGAACTCATCAAAATAAAATCAGTTCAGCTGGCCCAAAAGCTTCCGTTGATTGTCACTGGCGACTTCAACTGCACAAGAGAAGAGTCTCCCTATGCGGCCATGATGGATAACGTGGGGATTCCGTTGCACGACCCCGCTACCAGTCCCGCACCCGGCACCTTCTGTGGCTTTGAAGTAAATTCAATAGAATGCAAAGCCATCGATTATATTTTTCACTCCAATCATTGGATAAATAAAGATTACAAGGCAATCCCCGATAACGATGGCCGGTATTACCCTTCTGATCACCTGCCGGTAATCGTAACGCTGGAAATGGCCAGGTAAGTACGAAGTAAAATTGAATCCCTCTTATCCAAAAAAAATCACATCCGAAATCAAATTAAAAAAGCCAGCGATGAAATTTCATCGCTGGCTTTCTTATTGGTGAATCCGAAGTACTAAATCAGAAATAACATCAGACTATGTACTTCTGCAATCGTACGTTGATTTACATATTCTTCACAATCTCTTCACCGAACTCAGAGCACTTCAATAGAGTAGCGCCTTCCATCATGCGGTGGAAATCATACGTCACTCGCTTGGAACCAATCGCAGCATTCAATCCTTTCGTGATCAAATCAGCCGCTTCTTTCCAGCCCATGTGCTCCAGCATCATCACACCTGATAAAATCACTGATCCCGGATTTACTTTATCCTGACCTGCATACTTAGGTGCCGTACCGTGGGTCGCTTCAAATATTGCATGACCGGTGACGTAGTTGATGTTACCCCCCGGAGCAATACCAATACCGCCAACGATAGCCGCCAGTGCATCAGAGATGTAGTCACCATTCAGGTTCAATGTCGCAACCACTGAATATTCATCCGGGCGCAGCAGGATTTGCTGTAAGAAGGCATCCGCAATGGAATCTTTGATAACAATCTTATGACCGTCCTTCTCAATGACCTGCCATGGGCCGCCATCCAGATCAACAGCGCCAAACTCGCTCTTCGCCAACGCATATCCCCAGTCACGGAAACCACCTTCGGTGAATTTCATGATGTTACCTTTATGAACCAGCGTTACACTTGGCTTCTTGTGTTCAATGGCGTACTTGATCGCCGCACGTACCAGGCGCTCCGTTCCTTCCTTCGATACCGGCTTGATACCAATACCTGAAGTTTCAGGGAAGCGGATTTTCTTGTAGGCTTTAGGGAATGTATCCTGAATGAACTTCAATACGGTCTTTACATCAGCAGAGCCTTCCTGGAATTCAATACCCGCATAGATATCTTCGGTATTCTCGCGGAAGATGACCATGTCTGTTTTGTGCGGTTCTTTCACCGGTGAAGGAACACCTTTGAACCATTGCACCGGGCGCACGCAGGCATACAAGTCCAGGTCCTGACGAAGGGCAACGTTCAACGAACGAATACCACCACCTACCGGTGTAGTCAACGGACCTTTGATACCGATCAGGTATTCGCGGAAAGCAGCCATGGTTTCATCGGGCATCCAGTTACCGGTTTGGTTGAATGCCTTTTCGCCCGCCAATACTTCTTTCCAGTTGATCTTGCGTTTGCCTTTGTACGCTTTTTCTACTGCCGCGTCAAATACATGTTTCGATGCTGGCCAAATATCAACGCCAGTTCCGTCACCTTCAATAAATGGAATAGTAGGATTGTCGGGTACATTCAGTTTACCCGCGATAATGCTGATTTTCTGATCGCTCATTTGAATATGTTTTTAATTGTTGTCCCTGCGGATGATTTTCTAATTTTATCAGGATTGACCGCATGGTGAGGGGCGAAATTAAATAAAATATGAAGCGGATTGAAAGAATTTTGCACTCTTCGCGTTCACTTTAATTAAGTTGTAAGTCTTATGAAATTCATCGCCTTTGCTCTTTTTTGTGTACTATCAGGTTCTTTCGGCAATTACCCTCCACCAGCGGAAAAAATACAGCTCCTGCCTCCGCCGGTGTCCTTACCGACCGAAACGCAAAACGGGAGTGATGAGAATCGACCCCAACTCCGGGTCACGCAAAAAGAAGAAAGCAGGCGTCCTGGCTTCACGAAACGCGAGCGCCACCGGGCTATCCGCTCCAAGTCCTCACCGCCAGCTGGCGGCTCCGGGCTTTCCGCTGCTATCCCTGGCCGGGTAGTATATCCACTGGTTAGTTCTCTATTCTATACTTCCTCAACGCTCTGTACCTCATCACCTCGGTCGGTGTCCTCACCAACCGAAACCGAAATCATCCTGACGGATTCGGTTACTGTGGAAATCTGCCTGAGCAGCGAAGAAAAAAAATTGTACGACCTCATCATGGCCTATCGCAAAAGCAAGCGCTTGCCTGCCATCCCCTATTCTGCCAAACTCAGTAAGGTAGCACAAGCCCACGTACGTGATCTCGAAAAAAATTACAACTACGAAAACGCCAGTACCTGCAACCCACACAGCTGGTCCGACAAAGGCACATGGACCTCCTGCTGCTATACCTCCGATCACAAACAGGCCAGTTGCATGTGGACCAAGCCAAAAGAAATTGCAGGCTATGAAGGGTATGGTTACGAAATTGCCTACTACAGCTCCGCAGGAGCCAATGCTACCGAAGGTCTCGAAGGCTGGAAGAAAAGCCCCGGCCACAACCCACTCATCGTTAACCTCGGCACATGGAGTAAAGTAAAATGGCAAGCCATCGGCATTGGTATCTATGGCCAGTACGGTGTCGTATGGTTTGGCGAAGAAGCCGATGAATCAAAGATGAAGCTGTGTAAGTAAATCGATAGGCCACAGAGTACACCGATCCACACAAAATAATTCCATCTATGAACATCCGTGTAATCGGTGGCCAAAATACTTTTTATCAAACAACTGATTCTCTTTCCAGAGACGACCGGCCTGTCTTACCCTGCTTTGCAATTAACCCGGCAATCTTCACCCTGCCTTCTGCTCCATTACTGGTAATGTATTCCAGCTCTTGAAGTGTCAATAGTTTTACATTCACCATTTTCACAGGCTCAAGGCTCAGTTCAACCGTAGCAGGCACTACTTCCGATTTCAAATTCAGTAACACTCCTGTTCTTTTATCTGCATTGATAAACTCATCCGGCACATTGCAGTTATATAATTCCGTTGAAATAAACGTATATTTATCAAGGGCACCACCAATATTCGGATTACCCGCTGCCAGCTGTGCCGCCTGATACAGTACACTGAACTGCCAGGAGGTCTTCATCGTCTCCATATCGGGCATCAACTCATCGCACTCCAAGTAAAACTCACATCCCAATCCATTGTATTTTTGATTATCGGGATTCTCATCAAAATCACTGTACGGATCACTTAAGCCATCACTGGCGATGATGGTTCCTTCGGGTGTATCTATTTTCATAAATGCTTGTCGCAACGATGGCCATGCAGGTCCACCCATAAAAGCAGGATTGATAATATGAGTTAATACATCACTCTCAATTTTACCAATTGTACTCCAGAATGCATTTCTTAATTCTACCGATTGATCAAAGTGTTCTTCGTAGTCCATTGTGCCGCTCTTAAAATCGAAACTAAGATATTAAACTAGTTCTATATCAAATAGTCATCAGAATTTATCTTCATTAGAAATTACTACTGAAAGCAAGCGCACGCCCTTTACAGTTTTACTTCTAGTAATTTATCCAGGCTACTCGTAGCTACATAATGATAATTCGGTCTCGCTTTTCCATAGATGGATAAGGCCCGTTTTTTACCTTCTTTGGTCTTGATCATTTCACCATACAAAGGCATCAGGAACTTTCTTCTTCCGGTATTAATGAGAAATGTTTCAATCTTCGGATACGCCTTTTCATAATGATGCTGAATGGCCAATACTCCCCATACCGTAATGATCTCTGCATTGCCTGATGCCGTAAACCCACCCGCCTCATCCAGCGAAGCCATTTGTGGAAGCGTAAGCTTTGCGGGTAAATTCTTCAGGAAATGAAGCCATTCATGCGTGCTCCAGTTTTTAGTGACATCATACTCCAGTTCCTGAGTTGATTTCCAATTGGTAATTACCTTATCTACTTCATTGAATTTTACAGATGCCGGAGATGGGCAATCATCGGGCAAGCCTTCACTAAAAATCCATTTATTAAAAAACGCGTCGTCCAGCGATAGGGCAAATTGCTTTTGATAGTAGTCTTTAATGAACGGCACAAACCGCTCCGTAGTCATGCCCTGAAATGCATTTTGTTTGAAGTAATCCTTTACAAATGCATCAAATTTCCCACGGCCATGCTGCTCTTCAATGGAACGCAGAAAGTAATATCCTTTGATGTACGCAATCTCCGTTACGCCTTCATCCGGGTTTCTTCCTTTCAGATTCAGTTTCAATCGGGTATCTGCACCATGACCATCCTGGAGCATCGATTGTACTTCTTCTTTCAACCCATGAAGATTCAGCGAAGCCAGCATCTCGGCATAATCACGGCCATACAATTTCTCCATGATGCGTGTTTCAAAATAAACGGTGAAGCCTTCATTCAACCAGAAGTCATTCCAGGTAGCATTGGTCACTAAGTTGCCCGACCAGCTGTGCGCCAGCTCATGTGCAATCACCGAAGTAAGTGAACGATCACCAGCCAGTAATGTTGGTGTGGCAAAAGTCAATCGCGGGTTTTCCATTCCACCAAAAGGGAAGCTCGGAGGCAACACCAATACATCATAGCGCTCCCACGGATACGCACCATACAATACCTCTGCTCCGGCAATCATCTTTTCCATATCGACAAACTCCCACGCGGCCGTATCAATTACGCCCGGCTCGGCATACACTCCACTGCGATCACTGATCGGTGCAAATACAAAATCCCCGACTGATAACGCCAGCAAGTAAGATGGTATCGGTTGCTTCATTTCAAAATGATAAACCCCTTCTGCATTTTTTGAGGAAGGATTAGACGCACTCATCAACGCCAACAAATCCTTCGGCACAATCACCTCTGCATTGTAGGTGAAACGAACTCCGGGTGAATCCTGACAAGGCACCCAGCTACGCGCCAGTATGGCTTGCGACTGTGTAAAGAGAAATGGGAATTGCTTGCCTGAAGTTTGTTGAGGACTTAACCATTGTATGGCCTCCGCTTCGGGCGATGTCTGATAATGGATATTTACTTTTTTAGTCGTGGGCCTGATCAATACCGCGAGGGCTTCACCTAACAAAGAATCACTTTCCGCAAGGCGAAATGTAGTAGGCACATCTTCGTCCAGTGTTATCTTTTCAATGTTCAGTCCTTTCGTATCCAACAAGATAATATCAGTATCCGGGTTCGTTTCAATCGTCCAGGAAGCAATGGCCTTGATCGTCTTCGTTTCAAAATCAACACGTGCTCTCCAGTGCAAATGGGTAACTCGGGCATCGTTAGGCTGAGCAAAGGAGTGAACATCGTTTTCAGCAGGCTTCATAGCAGATTCGTTCGTAGTTTTAGATTGACAGGAAAATAGAATAGCAGCCACAAGTGACAGAAGTGATGGCAATCGTTTTAATTTCATCATTCACTTTATAAACAACGTTGCAAACTACTAAACTTTCTCTTTTGATTCCTCTTTTGTTGCTGATGATGTTGTATCCCTTCTCTATCAATGCAAAGGTCAAAGACATGAAAAAGTCACGAAGAACTTCATCTCCCCAATCAGGCTCCTCTCTCAATTTCAAATTTGACAAATCCAACCGGATCGCTTTCAGTTATAATCAGATTGCTCACTGCTGCACGTGGCGGCCCTTGCCTGCACCACGCAATCCATTCATTAAGTTGTTCTTCATTTCCTTCGGCCTCGGCATAAACACTACCATCCGGTTCATTGCGCACAAATCCTTTCAATCCGATTGCCATCGCTTTCTCTCTTGCTGATGCACGATAGAATACACCTTGAACTCTACCCGTAACTTTAATGTTTAAATGTTTTATCATGTCAACCGTTCCAGTTCTTGTCTCAGATTCATTTTTGCTTTTTCTTCAAAGCGGGTTCTGAATTCATCGGTCTTGAAGATGAACTCCTTGTTCAGAAAATACTGAAGTACTTTTCTTCGTCCCGGCTTGTAAAGTAAATCCGGATAGATTTTAAATTCACTGCGGATCTGTTTGACGTATTCAAAGTACGCCTCCTCTTCTGCCCCCAGAATGGAAAGATCAAAATCCAGAAACCACATTAAGTCTGCCGCATACACCGAGGCATTCAACGTGTGCGTTTTGGTAGCCAGTATAAATTCACTCACTGCATTTATCTCTTCCATTGGAAAATGAAGTTGTGCAAGACGCTCTTTTGCTATTCGTGCGCTCTGCTCTTCATTATCCGAACGTGAAGCTTTATACACCGCATCATGGTAGAAGATAGCAAAGTCCACAACGGCAGGATGCTGCAATTGACTTTTATACTCGTCCGACCATACCAGCAGGACTTCGATGTGCTTTTGCGTATGATAATGGCGTGAGGGCTGGGCGTACGCCCGACTTAGTTCGTCATACAGCTGTGCAATCAACACTTGATCGGAAGAACAGGCTCCCGCACATTGCCACCACCTCTTATAAAGCATTGTTACTGCCTCCATATACAGCCATTTAAAATCGTCGGAAAGATACAAAGCCGGATTCATTAGCGTAGCATGAGCGCTGCTGGCGTGTGATTGGCTGGAATAACGATCTATAGTCGATCATGAATTCTGACAAAACAAAGAGCAAATCCCCGATACTTTTTTTGATTTCATCCAAAATGATCGTCAGCACTACGTGAACGGTTCGTTTTGATTACGACGGCCTGAATCACTGCTACCGGCATTCACTTGTAATGAGCATTATTCCGATTTATACAATTCTAGGAAAGCGTACGCAGCTAGTTTTGCTCGTGTAACACTATTCCTTTTTATGATTCGTATAATCTGGCTATCTTCTTTGATTGTTTTATCCCTTCTGTTTTTCCTGTGCCAATGCGCTGCTCCTGCCGCAGATCACTCTCCGCCGCTGATGGAAGCCAGCAAAGCAATTGCCGAAAGTAATGCCATTTACTTCCAGGCTTTTGTAAAAGGCGATTCTTCTCTTTTCATCGAACGCTATGCGGAAGATGCGTGCATTATGGCACCGGGTTCGCCTCCGCTATGTGGGTCAAATGCGGCACTGGAATTTTATCGTACGGCTTACCATGACATCAAACCGCGCGATGGCCATTTTATCACCACAGCCATCTATGGCGATGGTAAAGAATACGTAACCGAAGAAGGCGAATGGCAATCATTCGATGAGCACAAAGTCATGTTCGACCATGGAAAGTTCCTCGTGCTTTGGAAGAAAACACCCAAAGGATGGAAGATGTATCGCGACTCATTCAGCAGCAATAAAAATTAACTATAATCAACCCTATGAATACTCCGTTCAACTTATTCAAATCACTTCACTCACAACCTGAGCCCTTATTAATTGGCAATGTATGGAATGTACAGAGTGCCCGTGTTTTTGAGAAACTGAAATTCAAAGCCATTGCTACCTCCAGCGCAGCAGTAGCTGAAACACTTGGCTACACCGATGGTGAACAGATGTCGTTCGATGAATATCTTTTTATCATTAAAAGAATCAAGGCGTCCTGCTCATTGCCGCTGTCGGTAGACCTGGAGGCCGGATATGGAAAATCAGCAGAGGAGATTGCCGGGCGTCTGCGTCATCTGTATGCACTGGGAATTGTGGGGGTGAACATAGAAGACTCGGTGGTTGAAAATGGAAACCGAAGTAGTGTGGATGCGCATGCATTTGCAGAGAAACTAAGCACGCTGGTTAAAATCTGTAAGGCCGACCGGATTGAATTATTCATCAACGTGCGCTGTGATGCTTTTCTACTTGGATTGGAGAATGCCCGAACAGCAGCCATCCATCGTATAAAACGATACGATCAAACCGGTATCGATGGCCTCTTCCTTCCGTGCATCACGGATGAGGAAGATATCACCGCTATCGTATCAGCCACTCCGCTTCCGGTAAATGTAATGTGCATGCCACAGCTGGCGGGCTTTCATCAACTTAAAACACTGGGAGTGAAACGAATCAGTATGGGCAATTTTATGAACAGTGTACTGTACGCCAAAATGGAAGCGCTAAGCCGTAAAGTAGTTAGTGAACAGCATTTTTCCGCTTTGTTGAATTCCTAAATGAAATGATCTTCTGCTGACATACGGTTGTCATCACTCTGTTCTTATTTTGATTGACAGCAACATCAAAATAATGAATAAACTTGATCTGACAAAAAAGTACAAGCAGTACTATACCGCAAAATCACAACCGGAACTCATCCACCTGGAGGAAATCACCTATTTGTCGCTGGAAGGACAGGGTGATCCTTCCGGTGAGGAGTATGCGGCGAACATCAGCGCGTTGTATTCCGTAGCGTATGCATTGAAATTTCTATGCAAGGCTTCAGGTAATGATTTTGTGGTCGCCAGACTAGAAGGGCAGTGGTGGTTTGATGAGACAAGGTATGCGGCTGTTTCGATGGACGATGCCCCTGTGAAAATTCCGCGTGCGCAATGGCATTATCGTATGCTGATACGTATGCCCGGGTTGGTAGCACCATCACAGGTCAGCGAGGCGGTGAAACAGGTGATGGAGAAAAAGAAAATAGCACTTGCCGGTAAAGTAAAACGATTCACCCTTCCCGCTACACAGGCCGTACAAATGCTGCACACCGGACCATTCAACAAAGAACCAGAGACGCTGAAAGTGATGCTGCAATTCATTCAGGAACATCAACTGTCACGGAATGGAGTACATCATGAGATCTATCTTTCTGACTTTCGCAAGACGGCAGCCGACAAATTGAAGACCATTTTAAGAGAACCGGTGAAGTGATTCACACAAAGCTACTTTCGTAAGCTCTCAATAAACTGTTCATTATAACCAACCATTACTTTTTCAATCACACCGTGTTCATTGAGCAGGAAAAACGTAGGATAGCCGGTCACTCCGTACTCTTTTCCAGTTTGTTGCGCTGCAGGCAATACGGGCCAAGGTATTTTTACTTTGGTGGCATAGACGGTCAGCTTCTCCACCTTATCTTCCGGAAAGATATAAGCTCCGTTAAGATCATCTTTTAACTGATATCCTTTTCGATTAAAATGATCGAGTGCCATCTTGCAATACCCACAGTTGATGGTAGAGAAAACGAGCAGTGTCTTCTTACCACGCAGGTTTTGCAGGTTTACTTCTTTACCTTGAAGATCCGTTGCTGAAAAGACAGGTGCCGTCTGTCCCTCCTTTAACAGTGTCCATTTTTCTTTCTTCACACCTAACTGCGTACGATAGCCAGCAGGTAAATGATAGGCAAGTTGCTTTCCGGCTTTCTCAAAAGCATAATTATGAAATGAGTAAACAATGATTTGCGAACTCTTTCCATTAAAGAAAGCCCTGCGCTCATACCGATCCAATGTAGCCGCGGCTTTGTTGATATAGACATACCACTCTACGTCAATCTTATTCGTATTGATCAGTGTGTCCGTTTCAATTGTTTTATACACACTATACTGATTCTCTGATAAGACCGTATCGTTCTTATATATCCAGTCTTTTTTACTCAGCAGAGCAATGGGAGATCGCTTGACAATACTGTTACCTGTGATGATTTGTTTTTCTTTAAGAAGATCGCTTTCGGTATAGAATACGAGTACACTATCACTATGATCGATCTGCTTCAGTTCATCGTTGATATAAACGAGATCGGTACCACCGTTTTCTGTTTTGATGTAATCATAGTCATAATAGCGATTGGCGTGCTTCGAAAAAGAAGCAGTGCCCATAAGTGTATCGACCATCCCTTCCGGATTGGGCCATAGCAGAGTATAGTCATAGCGAAGAAAGGCATGATCGTTGATTTTTGACTGCGCTTTCTTTAATAACGAAAGTGAATCATCCGTAAAGGAGAAAAGAGTGAGTGTCAATAGTAATGCAATACTGGTCTTCATTTATCTTCGAGGTTAACAAACAGGATAGCGCTTGGTACAACAAGCACTATCAGGATGCGAAAGAAACTCAAATAGTTTAAAAGAAGGTAATGATTGGGATCAATTGGGATAATGGGGTGACGAAACGGATAACGAGGGTGATGAATTTACCTCATTATCATTATTTACCGATGTGCGCCAGAAAACGAGCATAGCGATATCCGATTACCCATGGCGCACAACATCAACATTCATTTTAACCAAAAATTAAAACCCTCGACCAATGATGAATCCATTTCGTCAATAGTCACTCCTCAGTCTGTGTCCTCACAGACCGAAAGGGGTATAGATATCAAAAAAAAGTGGTCTGCGAGAACACAGACCACGGCGTGAGAAGGAGTATCTTTTTTATTCTTAAATAAGTGATTAAAAAATATAATCCGTACTTAAGAACGATGACTCTCTGTTATTTAGAATAGAGCCGATAATTTCCTTGTTTTCTCCATTCATTTTGGCAGCTACCAGGGTGCGGATGGAGAACACGCGCAGTGCATCCGCTACCGATAATGTTCCTTCGGCAGAATCCTTTCTTCCGCTGAACGGGAACGTATCGGGGCCGCGCTGGCACTGTGTGTTCAGGTTAATACGACCAACCTGGCTGGCAAATGAATCGATCAGTTTGCTGATCCGCTTGGAATCTTTACCAAAGATACTGAGCTGCTGACCAAAGTGTGAATTCATCACATAGTGTATGGGCTCATCATCCGTATCAAAAGGTACAATCGGCACAATCGGCCCAAACTGTTCTTCAGAATACACTTTCATCTTTTCATTTACCGGATACAATACGGCTGGATAGAAGAAGGTATTCAATACCGTGCCGCCATTTTCATTCACCACTTTAGCTCCGTGTGCTTTTGCATCTTCCACCAATCCTTTCAGGTAATCGGTTTTGCCCGGCTCGGGTAGTGGAGTTAAGCCCACACCGGCATCCCACGGCATACCTGGTTTTATTTTTGCGACAGCCGCATTGAATTTCCTGATGAACTCATCGACAATGCTTTTATGCACAAACAGTACTTTCAATGCAGTACAACGCTGACCGTTGAATGACAGTGATCCGGTGATGCATTCATTCACTGCATTATCAATATCTGCATCCGGCAATACGATAGCAGGGTTCTTGGCATCCAGTCCCAGTATAGCTTTCAAGCGATGTGGTTTTGGATGAAGACGTTTCAGGTCATTCGCGCCTTTGTTGGTACCGATGAATGCAAACACGTCGATCTTGCCGGTCTCCATCAGTGCCCCTACTGTTTCGCGACCGCGACCATAAATAATGTTTATTACACCGGCAGGGAAACAATCGCGGAAAGCTTCCAACAAGGGCTTCACGAGCAGAACTCCGTATTTGGCGGGTTTAAACACAACGGTATTGCCCATGATCAACGCAGGGAATAGTGTGCTGAAGGTTTCATTCAGCGGATAGTTGAACGGCCCCATACATAGTGCCACCCCGAGCGGTACACGCCTGATCTGCGCCATGATGCCTTGCTCCTGCACAAAGCGCGCCGAGTTACGATCGAGTTCCTTTAGTTTATCAATGGTGTCAACAATGTAATCGCAGGTGCGGTCAAATTCTTTCTCAGAATCTTTTTGTGATTTACCAATCTCCCACATCAACAGGTTAACAACGAGCGTACGCTGCTCACGCATTTTCGACAGAAACTTTTCAATGTGCTCAATACGTGTCGCTACTGACATCGATGGCCACTCTCCATGCCCTTGATCGTAGGCTTTTACTGCGGCGTCCAGTGCTTCAAGCGCTTCCTTGCTGGTGAGCAGGGGTGTACTGCCGATTACTTTTTGTTCGTAGGCATTTCCCTTCTTTACAAATACAGGGCTTGCCACGGGATTCAATTCGCCTTCCCAGCGTTTCAGTTTCCCATCGATCAGGTATTCGCGCTGTTCGATGAAGTGAGGAAGATTGACCGCAGCGGGGATGGCTGCTTCATCTGGAAAAACGTTTGCAAGAAAATCACTCATGCTGTTGGGTTTGTGTTTTAGTAGATTCGATTATTTTCACTGCCGATGATGTACCAATACGGTCAGCACCGGCATCAATCATAGCAACAATTTGTTCGTAGGTTTTGATCCCGCCCGATGCCTTTATTCTTACCGTTGCCGGAACGGCAGTACGCATCAAACGTATGTGTTCCACTTTTGCGCCACTCGGAGCAAAGCCGGTAGATGTTTTTACAAAGTCCGCTCCGGCATCGGCACATAGTTTACTGGCTGTGGTGATCTCTTCATCAGAAAGATAGGCCGTCTCAATAATTACTTTCAGGAGCTTATGATGATCGTGCGTAAGCTTACCGCATTTGGCAATCTCTATCTTTGTCCAGGGTATTCCGGTCTTGAAGGAAGTAAGATTCCAGACCACATCAATTTCATCCGCACCATTATCAATGGCGCGCTTGATTTCATCGAGCTTTGTTTCCGTCATACTGTAACCCAACGGAAAACCGGCAACGGTAATCAGTTTGATATCGGCAGTTCCTATTTCGCGCTGTGCCCGCTTCACCCAAAAAGGAGGCACACATACACCGAAAAAAGAATATTGCTTCGCTTCTTCGACCAGTTGATCAATATCCCGAATGGTCAGCGTTGCGCTTAAATTGGTGTGCTCGATGTATGTAGCGATGTTCAAACTTATTTCAGGCTTATTTGTAAGGACGAAAATAAGTCTTCTCAGGTAATTATCATTGGCACACGGCTAATTGATAATTGACTCAGCAGCGAATCAATGACGTATACCACAGATTTTGCAGTATTTCATTTTTTCCGGTGGGCGTTTCTTGGGTGGTTTCTTATGGCCAAAGTATTGAAACTTGGTGTATTGAGGATTATCGGCATTACTTTCATTCTTCCTGCGCTTCTTCGCGTTTTCTTCCATGCGATCGAAGTATTTGTCGCGCGCATCATAAGTTGTTTTGGAAGACTTTTGTTTTTTGGGAGCTTTGGGCGCATACACCCTGGAAGGTGAATCGGAACCTAATGAATTGGGAGCATCTTTCTTTTTCTTTTGTGCGCTGAGCTGCAATGCCAGCAGACATAACAAAACCACCCCAGCCCATTTCATCCGATCCATACATCAAAGATAAAAAAATTCGCGGTTGCGTTACCAGTGAATAATCGGGTTAATGGAGAAAGATTTTCGTGTTGCCGGAGTATTCGGATGATAGGAAGTTTTGTGGGGGCGGGCGAAAGAATGTTGTGCTCTTCAGGGTAAGCTTGCAGCGCCCGCAAGAGAAGCTGCAGATACGCTTCCTCTTTTGCTGATGTGATATTCCATCCTGCGTTCAGCTCCGCTTACATTCAGGTTTAATCATTTTTGAAATGGTTAACCCTCATCTGCTACCCCTTCTTCGAAGAACTGTCATCCACATGATCTTCTATTTTAACTCCGATCGCAGTATTGCCCACCACTTCGCTGCGATTTTTAGGGAAAGCCGTAGGGTAGTTTTTGTTTACGTAAGCAATCAGATTTTCGCGAATGTAGCAGCGCAGATCAAAAGCCTGTCCCGAATTGGCAGCACTCATTAAGGCACGTACTTCCATAGTGCGTTCTTTCAAATCGGTGATCTGCAATACTTTCACCCGTTTATCCCAGAGGGGAGTAAGTTCCAGCAAGCGAAAAAATTCGTTACGCAATTCATCCACGGGAAGTGAGTAATCGAGATACAAAAAGACGGTACCTAATAGTTCTGAACTATTGCGCGTCCAGTTCTGAAATGGTTTTTCAATGAAGTAACGGATAGGCAACACTAACCTGCGCTGATCCCAGATGCATACCACCACATAGGTAAGCGTGATTTCCTCCACCCTTCCCCATTCACCTTCCACGATCAGCACATCATCAATACGCATGGGTTGAGTAAATGCAATCTGAAAGCCCGCCAGCAGATTGCTCAATGAAGACTGAGCCGCAAAACCAATAATGATACCCCCGATACCTACACCTGTTAATAGACCGGCTCCAATCTTTCTTAAGTTTTCGAAGCTCAACAAAATGGCAGCAACGGTCAGCATCACAATGATCACAACGACCAACTGTCGTATAAACTGCAATTGCGTCCTGATCTTGCGCTCCTTCAGGTTGTCTGTTTTCTTCACATCGTACTTGTTGTACGTAATCTCTTCAAAGATGCGCACCATGCCGATCAGCAAAGCAGCAAATGAAATGATCAGGCCAATCTCTACTGCTTTATCCAGGCGCGCTACCTCCACCGCATTCAGCTTCATGAGCGGTATAAAAATATTGAGTGACAGAAAAGGCACAAAGAAATTGGCCGGGCCACTCAGATTTTTAACAATGGATTTGAAAAGAAAATACTCGGAGCGCCTGGTGTAGAACCCTACCACCCAATGGAGCATCAGACGAGCAATCAACCCGATAAAAAGCGCCCCAACGACCACTATTGTATTCCACAACAGGGGAGAAAAACGATCGGCAAATTGTTCGAAATAGTCAGTCATCAGCAAATAGTTTATCTGTAAACAGGAAAACTACATACCAATGTCTGCGGATCAATGCCTTATTTGACATTCTGTACAATACCGCATTTTATTGGGCTTTCTGCGCTTTGGAATCTTCTTGTGCCCGAAATAACGAAAATCAGAATACTGCGGTTTGGAGAGTTCTTTCAACATTCGCTGCTTCTCTTTGGCGGCCTTTTCCACGCGCACATAATATTCGTAGCGTGCAGTGTGCTTCACATTGGGTTTCTTATACGCATTGCGCTGAGGCGAGAAGAAGGCAAAACGTTTCTTCTTTTTCTTCGTGTGCTTTACAATAGCCGAAGAGGAAGAAGGTTCTGCTTTGCCGGGTGCCAGCGAACTGGGTAACGATTGCTTTTGTGCGTGAGCCATCACGCCTGCCAACAGAAATAGACAAAAAAATAAAAGCCTTAGTGGGTGGTGCATACTAAGGCTCTAACGCGATGAAAAATTATTTATTGGATTGGCATCTTATAAAATCGCTATCAAGCGCATATAGGAAATAATTATAAACGTTGCTATACGATTTACTATCCGTTTACAGTTAACTACTTTTCGGCAGCATCATGGTCTGTTGCCTTCTGAATACCCATGGAGGTGTAGGGCTTTCTGCTTTCCATAAACCCTTTCCTTTTTCGCGCGCCTTTTCTTTGATGGTTTCCAGTTCAGCTACCGGATTTTTTTCAGATGTCCACGCCAGGCCTTCTTCCAATAATCCAAAGCGCGGATCTTCAGCACCGTCCATTACCACTACCCCCAATCGGGTACCCCAACGATCTTTTCCCTGAATTTTCACAAGTACTGATTTGTCTAACAGTTTTTTCTCCAAGTACTTTCTTGCTTTATCGCCATACTCCTGTTCCAGTTCAGGGCTATCTACACCATGTAGTATTATTTTATATGTTTCTTTTTCAGCCGTTACTACCTCGATCGTGTTGCCATCAATCACGCTCACTATTCTTCCATTGATTTCTTCGGTGGCAAACAGAAGAACGGAAGTCACCATTCCCATTAAAATCAAAAAACTCTTTCGCATACACCCTTTACTTTGTTCATCAATACTTAAAAGTAGCAGCAAGTAAGCAGCAAGCGCTGTATCAAATCCGTAATGATTGACAGATGTAAGATTTACTCTGATTTAGTATATGCCGTGAGAAGAAACGGCTGACGTTCTACTTTTTACAGTACTGATCAAATGAAAACCGTGCTTTCGGATCACCCAACTCTACTGCTTTACGCCAGTCGAAACACGCTTTGTCTTTATTCTGCAATTGAAACTGGTAGTTGCCACGCACTTTGTAGTAGGAGGCTTTCTTCGCATCCAATGTAATGGCTTCATCCATATCAGAAACCGCTGCACCAAAATCATCGAGCGCTGCTTTGCAGTTGGCTCTGCCATAATAAGCAGCAGCGTCTTTTGGATTCAGGCGCAACACTTTGTTGTAGTCCAGCACTGCGCCTTCATACTGCTCGCTTTCTTCTTTGATCAGCGCACTATTATAGTAGGTATCGGCATTGCTGGGATCAAGAGCAATCGCTTTGGCCAGATCATCCAAGGCTCCTTTTTTGTTATCAAGACCAAGGTTGGCGCGTGCTCTTTCCAGGTAAATCTGCACCGAGTTTTCCCCGGCTTTCTGTGCTTCATCGAAATCTCTCAGCGCCAGCTGAAACTCCTCTTCTTCCAGTAAGGATTTACCTCGCCGGTAAAGAATGTCTTTATCCTTAATACCACCGGCAATGGTCTTATCATAATAGTCGCGGGCAAGGGTATAATCTTTTTGTTCATAATAACCTTCGGCCATCTGCTGATACAGATTAGCATCGGGCTTCTCCATCAGCTTTTCGATCTGGCGGTAATCCTTCACGCCTTCATCAAACCTTTTCTGCTTGTAATACGCCTGTGCACGGTTGTCATAGGCTTTGATATAATCCGGCTTTGAAGTAATTGCTACCGAGAAATCGGCAATGGCTTCTTTCAACTGATCCTGATTCGAGTAGGCTTTACCCCGGTTGTTGAACAATACCGGATCTTTCAAGCCGAGGTTGATCGCCTGTGTATAATCTTCAATGGCTCCTGGCAAATTCTTGTTTCTGAACTTGGCATCACCACGATGATAAAACGCAGATGCCTGCTTGGGATTCTTTTCTACCGCAGAGTTGAAATCCGTGATCGCTCCCTCAAGATCTTTGTTTTCCAACTTGGAATAACCACGAATATCATACGCATTTGCATCGGTATAGCCGGAACTGATGGCTTTGTCCATATCCAGCGATGCCCCTTTATAATCCAGCATATTAAACCTGGCACTGCCGCGTTTATAAACTACTTCTGCATTGGTTTCCCCCAACTCAATGGCTTCACTAAAATCGGCTACCGACTTTTCATATTCTTTTGATTCATACAACGCATTACCCCGGGCCGCGAAAGCGGCTTTATCCTTTGTGCCACCATCAATGGCTTTGGTGAGATCTTCTACCGCACCTTTGTAATCTTTGAGGTTATTTTTAGAAACACCGGAGTACGTCCATTCTTCCGCACCAGATGCACCTTTACCGGTAACAATGGCGATATCATTAACTACTTTTTGCCAATCGCCAAGCTGATAGTAAGCAGCGGCTCTGTTTTTCATGGGCTGCGGGTAATCGCTCTTCAACTGAATAGCTCGGGTGAAATCGTCAATCGACTCCTTAGCCATTCCTGAATTGAGTTTTGCTTTACCGCGATTGTTATAAATCACTTCATCGTTCGCCCCCAATGTCATGGCTTTGTCGTACGATTCTATTGCTCCTTTGAAGTTGCTCTCCTTAAAGCGGCCGTTACCTAACTGGAAGTAGACCTCCTTTTCTTTACTCCCCGCTGCGGCTGCTTTCTCCAGATAAGGAAGCGCTTCCTTATTTTTCTGCTGCTGAATGTACGAGATACCTATTGCTTCCGAAACAGAAAGATCAACCGGCCCGGCCTGAACCACTTTTTCAAGATCAGTAATCGCAGAAGCGTAGTCTTTCATCTGATACGTGGCCTTGCCTCTCTTTTCATACAGAGCGGGCTCTTTTTCTCCTGCACTTTCTGCCGCACGTAGCGCTTCTACCGCTCCCTTATAATCTTTTGCATCGTAGCGCAGGTAACCGGTGTACAATAAAGTCTTTCCGTCTTTTACTCCTCCTTTCACAGCGCTTTCAAGTAAGGGTCTCGCTGCTTCGTTGTCTTTGGCGAGGTACCGGCTCACACCCAGCATGCGCACCAGCTCAGGTGAATCACCTTCTACCTTGCGTACTTTATCCAGATCTTCAATAGCCCCTGCATAATTGGCCGCATTGAAACGAATAGTACCTCTGTTGCTATAGGCTTTGGTATAATCCGGCTTTAAAGCAATGGCTTTATCAAAATCGGCTAGCGCACCTGTCATGTCTTTGCTACTCATCTTCGCCTTACCGCGATTGTTGAATACCACAGCATCTGTTTGTGATAATGTGATTGCTTTATCATAATTCCTGACGGCTCCTGCAAAATCGTTTTTCAGGAATTTGATATCGCCCAGGTTTTTGAATGCCTCATAATCCGAAGCTCCGGCAGCAACTGCTTTTTCCAGATCGGCTTCGGCTTTATCGTTTTCTTTTTGTACGTACTCTGCATTGCCCTTATACAAAAAGACTTCTTTGGAAGTAGCCCCTGCATTTACGGCACGGCTCAGCGATTCAATTGCCCCGGCATAGTCTTTATTCTGATATTGGCTAATGCCCAACTGTTCGAAAACCTCTTTATCGGTAACACCTAATGACACGGCAGAAGCTAATGCTGTAGATGCATTTTTGTAATCCTTCTCGCGCGCCAATGCCAAACCCAGCATACGAAACACTTCTTTGTCTTTCACACCTTTACTGACCACTTTAGTGAAAGCATCCGCAGTACCTTTATTATCGTTGAGATTGAATTTGGCCGTACCCAGCTTCTGATACAATTCGGTATCGCTTCTTCCGCTGGCTACCATCTTATCGTAATCCGCAGCCGCTCCTTTCCAGTCCTGAAGCTTATAACGCGTTTCCGCACGGTTCTCTAGTGCTTTGTCATAATCCGGTTTCAGCTTCAGTGCTTCATCAAAGTCGGGAAGTGCAGCTTTGAAATCGCTGAGGTTAAACTTGGCTTTACCCCGATTATTATAAAGTGTAGCATCGGGCTTGCCTGCAGCAAACGCTTTGTCATAACTGGTAATGGCTTCCTTATAGTTATTCAGTCTGAATTTGGAATTCCCCAAATTCACCAATGTTTCAAAACCATTCGCGCCCATACTCACTGCTTTTTCAAGATCCGTTGACGCCCCCTGGTAATCTTCTAATTTATATTTTGCGTTACCTCGAGTTTCAAACAACTCCATGGTATTGATTCTTGCTTTTACGGCTTCATCAAAATCAATACGCGCTTTCTCAAACTCACCTTGCTGATAGAAAACCAGACCTCGCTTTACATACACCTCTTTGTTCTTGAATCCGGAATTGATCAGTTGCGTGAACTGTAAACCTGCGGAGGCAAGATCATTGCTCTTTAGTTTTTGCAGCGCACTGTTATACATGACCAATTGTAATGAATCCTGATTTTGAGAACGGGCCTGATAGCCAGCGAGCACCAAAACAAAAAAGCTAATGCGGAAAAAGGTCTTCATCACTTTAAGGTTAATATGAGGGAGAACAAAAATACCAAAACGGGCATGGCAAAACTGTACGAAATCGGGTGATTTCTCACATCACAATCAAAAAGAAGCTGCTAATGCAACAAGGAATCAATTCAGGTAATCCTGAAAAAAGTAATAGAGCAGAATACACACCCCCAAAGCGGCTACCAGGTAACCAAAAACTTTTGCCCTGATATAATATCCTTTAATGTGCATGGGAAAGGCTGTTTTCTTAATGGGAATAGATCTATAAGGGCTTCAAAAAAAAACGTTACCAAATAAGGAACCGGTACAAACAGTCCGCCAGGTGCCTGAAATTCGGGCGTGCTGATTGTAAAAGCCGCGCTGGCAAACTATTTCATAACCTAATGATTTTCAATCATTCAGGGAAATCTATTCAATAGCAAGTTTAAAAACAAGTAGCGTACAGATGAATACGTGTTTTAAGGGAGTAAACTGCCAGATTCATGGGTTGAATAGAACGGCTTTGCATCAAAAGGCGGATGAAAAAAGGAGGATATCTTTTGCGAAGGGACTGTGATGTTTAGCCCTTAGCCTGAACCGGACCCATTACTCTCATGGTTTCGAGCGAAGGACTTGGCTTGCCTCCTCGTGGTTCAACGGTAACCGCGAATGCCACTGCCCCTTTAATGTTTTTCATTTTCAGCAATCCATCAAAGCCGGCATCAAACACACCCGCATCTACGGGCTTGCCATCTACAATGGCCCAGAGCTGAAACTGGTTGTTCTTTGAAATTTCTTTCAGGTTCTGAATACTGATAAAGACCTCTTCTGAAGTGGCATTCCAATAGACCGAAGCCAGTGCTTCCGGTTCGTTGGGCGTGCCCTTCAACACTACTTTGTTATAAGCAGTGCTTTCTATAATCGAAAAGTCCTGCTGAATTTTATCCAGCTTATAATTAACGGTATTGTAGTCTTTTGCCATCTGTTCGTTCTGTGCGAGCAGGTTATCCAGGTTAGCCTGTGTTTGCACCCACAGCTGGCGATAATCAAAGGCGAGATAGGACGTAACTAAAGCAAAGGCTACCGAGGCAGCGGCTGCGTATTTCCAATAGGTATTGGAAGAAGCGAGCGCTACTACTTTTGTTTCTTTTGCAGTATTCGATTCAATTATTGTTTTTGTACCGGCTACTGATTTTACTTCTTCTTCCTTCTGGATTTGCGCCATCAACTTCGCCTTCACACCGGCACGTGGTTTCACCGCTGCTTTCATCGCAAAAGCCTCCAGTGTTTCCTCTACCTCCAGCAACGCTGCTTTCAGTTCAGGATACAGCGAAATATTCTTTTCCACCTGCGTGCGCTCCGCCTCTGACAGCTCTCCCAGCACGTAAGCTTCCAGTATTCCGGTCGATATGTATTCTTCTATATTCAATTTACTTCCAAAATCGTGCGTAGTTCTGTCATGGCCATACGCGTGCGTGTCTTCACCGTACCCAACGGAATATTAAACTCCTCGGATACTTCTGATTGCGTATACCCTTCTAAATATAATTTTTCGATGACAAAGCGCTGATCGGCATTCAGCTTCACCAGCACTTCTTTCAAGCCGATGGCTTCTACGTTTTGTTCTCCGTAATCCGCTCTGTCAATTCTACCTACGAGGTTATCAATGTCATCGGTTTTTCTTCCCTTACTTATTTCTTTCGAGCGCGTTTTATCGATCGCCTGATTACGGGCAATATTGAGCATCCAGGTAAAGAGCTTTCCTTTGGATGCATCATACGCGTCTATTTTGTCCCAGATTTTAAGGAATACATCCTGCAACACTTCTTCGGCCACATCTTCATTTTTTACCACGCGGGTGATGATACCATATATGGCAGAAGAATAATGATCATAGAGGTAATCCAGCGAAGCCTGACTTTTGGATTTCAGTCCGGCTACTAAATCATTTTCCGCTATGAGAATTCGAGAAGCGATAATCCTTTTTTTAAACGAAGTTCCTAAGATATTGAAAAGATGTTTAATCCGGCAAATAACAGGAATTATTACCCATTAAAAATCCTGCTGCTAAGCCCGTTTCATATATACACTATACTACGATCAACGCTGTGTTGTGATCACGTCACAATCTCGTCACCACGCAGGCTGTGTTTTATAACTGGTTTTTAATTTTTAATGAAAAGAGGCCCGTCTGATTGACGAGCCTCTTTTTTGTATCCATAATGCTATTGATTCTTACAAGTGAATCACTTCACCATACGCTGCGGCAGCGGCCTCCATGATGGCTTCACTCATGGTAGGGTGAGGGTGAACGGACTTGATGATTTCATGACCGGTAGTTTCCAGGTTACGGGCTACGACCACTTCAGCAATCATTTCCGTTACGTTAGCACCAATGAAGTGAGCACCTAACCATTCGCCATATTTCGCATCGAAGATTACTTTCACAAAACCATCCGAAGCACCAGCCGCTTTGGCTTTGCCCGATGCCGTGAACGGAAACTTACCTACTTTAATCTGGTAGCCTGCTTTCTTGGCCGCTTCTTCCGTCATTCCCACAGAAGCAATCTCCGGTGAACAATAGGTACAACCAGGGAGGTTATTATAGTTTAGTGGATGCGGATTTTGTCCTGCTATTTTCTCCACGCAGATAATTCCTTCTGCGGAAGCTACGTGAGCCAAAGCCGGGCCTTTCACAATATCACCGATGGCATATACACCTGCTACGTTGGTTTTATAGTAATCGTCAACCAATACTCTTCCTTTGTCGGTCTTCACCCCTACGTCTTCCAGGCCAATGCCTTCGATATTGGTAGCAACACCTACTGCAGAGAGAACGATGTCCGTTTCAATTTTGATTTCTCCATCCGGAGTTTTCACTGTGGCTACACATCCTTTACCGGATGTATCCACTTTCGTTACTTCGGAGTTGGTGTAGATTGTGATACCTGCTTTCTTGAATGACTTATCCAGTTGCTTGGATACTTCTTCGTCCTCTACCGGCACAATGCGCGGAAGGAACTCGACAATAGTAACTTCAACACCAATGGTATTATAATAGTAAGCAAACTCCACACCGATGGCGCCTGAACCAACCACCAGTAATTTCTTCGGTTTTTCTTCCAGCACCATGGCTTCACGGTAGCCAATGATTTTCTTTCCGTCAATTTTCAATGCAGGCAATTCGCGTGAGCGTGCACCGGTAGCTACGATGATGTGTTTTGCATCGTAATCAACTTTTTTACCAGCAGCATCCGTTACTTCCACTTTGCTGCCTTTTTTCAGTTTACCGGTACCCGCAATATGATCGATCTTATTTTTCTTAAACAGAAACTGAATCCCCTTGCTCATACCGGCAGCCACATCGCGACTGCGTTTTACAATGGCCTTCACATCCGGTTCGGCACTCTTTATAGTGATACCATAATCGCTGGCATGCTGAATGTATTCAAACACCTGGGCACTCTTCAATAATGCTTTGGTAGGGATACAGCCCCAGTTAAGACAGATACCGCCCAGCTCGGCTTTTTCCACCACACCTACTTTCAGTCCTAATTGAGAAGCACGGATAGCGGCTACATAACCGCCTGGTCCACTGCCTATAACGATAAGATCATAGTTTGCCATAAAGAGAAGATAGTTTTTTAAATGCGCCCAAAGATACACCTCCGCTTGCTCTTTCAAAAAGGAGATTTTCAGATGCGGGAGGTTTGATTTTTGCAGACCGCTATACAACACGGTACAGGGCAAATCAGTTTTTCGGTTCTGGATTAATTTGCCAATTTTGAAGGTATGAAAGCGAAGCACTTGTTACTGGTGGTCACCGGGTTGGCCCTGATCGTGGCAGGAGAGTTTTTACATTTCTCCCTCCTGGTGGGGATGGGGCTTGGCACATTTGCCGGAGGCCTTTATTATATCTACAGAACTCAGGTAGAGAAACGGGCGGAAAAACAGGCAGCAGCAAGTGCAATGGATGTAAATGGCTTCCCTGTAAAGACCAGCATACAGCCTGAAAAAAATGCTTAAAAGCCAGCCTTTTACTCATACCATATGTCTGGCGGGCATCTGCCGAAGGCCGAACGGGAGGAGAGCTAAGCCTGCTATTGATTCACTGACACCGTACTGACTGAACAGCTCGTTTCATGCCATTGTATCACATTCTTTGCTGTTCTGCCCAATGGATAAATAAGCCATAGGGTAAGGGCAAAAGAAGTTATCATTTTGATCCGATTACTTTTGTCAATCAGCATTTTATCAATTGCGCTAAAGAATATCAGCCCTGAGAAAGGCAGGATTACTGAGACAAAGCGATCCAGTTCTTCTTCAGCTTCAATTCGGAATAACAGAATAATTCCAAGAAGGTAGCCAAGAATAATGCAGCTCATGGCCCGTAACATCAAATCTTCTTTAAAATTCTTTTTAAGAAAAAAGAACAGCCCTATAAGAATTACCACCATCAACACGGTCCAACTCTCCTTTAGAGGTAAATATGTCTTTAGCAATGTCCACATCATTCCCTTTAGATTATATCCTATGTAATAAAAGAAGTCTCCTTTTTGCAATTGGAAAGGCGAAGAAAATAAAAAGGTGATGGATAAATTCCAAAGCCAAAACCCGGAGGTAGTAATGATAAAAAAGAAAAGTGCCTTTTTTATATTTTGTTGCCAAGACAACGAACCTTCAATCGCAATCCAAAGCGCTGCCCCGCTTACAATATATATCCCTGCATTCCGCTGAATACAAAGCAGAAAACCCAAAATCAGTGAAGTGACAAACGCACTGCTCAACTCTTTACTCTTGGGTAGGTAATAGGATAAAATCAGTGCCAAAAAAATAAATAGCAACTCAGACCATAAAAACACGCTATTCATGATAAGATGAACTCCGCACATCAATGATATCATGCAAATGCCACGAACTATTTTATGTTGAATCAATCGCTCCGCTATGATTGCCATTATCGATCCTATCGCAACAAATAGAATAAGATGAGTCCACATCATCACTTTTAAAGGTTCACGGAATAGTGACAGCAGAACGGGAAAAAGAGGCGGCCAATAAATATAAGGGTCACCCGTGATGGCGAGCAACTGTCCATGTTCCCTAAAGCTCTTGGCTGCTGATAAATAATTGTACGAATCGTGGGTAAGTAATAAACCGCAGGAATGAGCAAACCATTGAAGCAGAGTTGAACCGGAAATAATAACTAATGCAATCCACCTCCACTGATTCAACCTGTTCATGCCGGGTCGGTTTTAATAAAATAAACTTTTAAATTTAACCCGAAAATCGATTACACTTTACGAATCAATCATGAATTTACTCAAAGGAAAAACCGCCCTCGTAACAGGTGCATCAAAAGGAATTGGAAGAGCAATCGCGATTCGCTATGCAGAAGAAGGTGCTAATGTCGCCTTCACGTACCTGTCAAGCGTAGAACAAGGCCAGGCCCTGGAAGCCGAACTGGCTGCCAAAGGGGTGAAAGCAAAAGGCTATCGCTCCGATGCTTCTGATTTTACACAGGCAGAAAAACTGATCAATGATGTAGTAACCGAGTTTGGCTCACTGGACGTATTGGTGAACAACGCGGGCATTACCATGGACAACCTTCTTCTGCGCATGACGGAAGAAGCATGGGATAAAATCATTGCCGTGAATTTAAAATCGGTATTCAATACCGTGAAGGCAGTGGCCAAACCGATGATGAAACAAAAAGGGGGCTCTATCATCAACATGACTTCGGTGGTTGGATTGAAAGGCAACGCAGGGCAAGCCAACTATGCTGCGTCCAAAGCAGGTATTATCGGCTTTACGAAGTCCATTGCATTGGAATTAGGCTCACGCGGCATTCGCTCTAACGCGGTGGCTCCGGGTTTCATCGAAACCGAAATGACCGCCAAGCTGGACGAGAAAGTAGTGCAAGGCTGGCGCGATGCCATACCCATGAAGCGCGGTGGCAAACCCGAAGATGTAGCTGATGCCTGTGTGTTCTTGGGATCGGATATGTCTTCTTATATATCCGGACAAGTGATACAGGTAGATGGTGCAATGTTGACTTAGTATCCTTAACTCTTTAAAAAAGCAAGGCCATTTCAATTTATGAGATGGCCTTATTTTTTAACCACATGCCATAACACCAAGATCTAACATTGAAAGATATAGATTATTTAATATTAACTTAGACCAGCACTCAACAACTCTGTATGGAAGTCATCGACCTTTGCTTTAACGTTCTTGGGATACCTTAGAAGGATTTGACTTATGAAAAAATTCATACATTTTTTCAGCATCCTCAATACGAAAATGATCGACTTGAGTTTAAGTCTTTCAATCAAAACAAAAAATTAAGTAATTGGTATAGTGACTTAGCTATTGAGATTTGTGCATTTCTTAATTCAGACGGAGGTATTTTGATTTGGGGAGCACCACAAGAATCCAAAGACCAATCCGGTACTCGATACTCAAATGGCAACTTAACACCTATCTCCCCTCTAGATCCAGATGATCTTTTAAGAAGGATTGTTGGAAAGATTAGAGATGTACCTCAAAGAATTCAAATTAGGCGGTTAAACAACTCGAATGACACAGGAAGTATCTATGTATTTCAAATACACACAAGCGAGCATCGTCCCCATCAGGCTGAGGATAAATATTATATGAGGATCGGAGGCGAAAAAAGAGCAGCTCCACATCATTATATAGAAGCAATGATGAAGCAGATAAAATACCCTAGAATAGCTGGCCAATTGAATTTTTTATCTTTGCGATTTATAAAGAAGGGGCACAATAGTTCGAAATGGTGGTTAAGAGTCTATCTAGATGTGATTATTGAAAATAAATCTCCTTTTCAGAATGAAGAATCCCCCCGATTCATTCTGTATTGCGAACATTCCTCTCCATTAAAAAATGGAGAGGAATGGCCCACACCTCAATACCCTTTTAATTCCTCGCATCACTCCTAACACAAACCTAGAGGTCATTCACTATGGTGAAAGATTTCAGAGACGGTATTCACTAGGATTTGATTACGACAACTTGAAGATTGAAGGACAAGCAAAGAATACAAGTACAGCTACTATACTTGATTACATGACTTCCTTCAGCATGACGTGTATCATATCGGTCAGATTGCTTTATCAAGAAGCGCTTTTTGAAAGTCAATCAGAATACTCCGCTGTTATTTTATCTCTGCTCTTGCAAACACTACTGTATATTTTTCACACCAGATGTGCACGTAGTGATATTGAGTAACATCACAATTAACTGGCACTGCATACGCCTGCATTCCCATGGTCGACTTCAGTGGGCCTAAGCGAATGTAATCGCTGGCATTCACATCTTTGCTTAAATATACTTTCAGATCAGGTCCATTTTGTGATGAGAATGGATCGAAGTAAATAAATTTCTTTCCATCATTATCATACAGATGTGCCGTGCCCGATGCAACGTGATCGATTCCTTGCAGCACTCCCTTCTTCAATAGCGTGGCTTGTGACACATTAAAGTCAACTTCCGTTACCGGATTGGTTGGCACTGCATCTTCCGGCTGGCAAGCCATTAGCATTATTACCAGCGCTATTACTGATATCCATCTCATGGTCATCTGTTTTTTAGTTGATACGATACACCCAAAGCAAAGAGCAGTGATTTATTTCTGAAGCGATCATTGGCGGAAGGAAACTGTTGCACTTCCGTTACGGTAGTATACTCGGTAAACAAAAATTGGGCACCGGCTTTCAATGCCCATGTGTCGTTGATTAAATACTTACCATATAATTCAGAGTTCAGGCTTCCACGATCATTATCACTAATCAGGAGCACATTAAAAGAAGTGGGATTTCCTTCGGTATTCTTCCCCTGGTATCCATTGATGTAATTTCCTTTTTGCTTCGATCCAAAAGAAAATCCAATAGCGTCAATGTTAAATCCAACAATAACTTTCGCAGACACACGATAATCAATATTAATACTCGCATTAACCGATGTAATCTGTGGCGATTTCACCAGCAGGCTATCGATGTTAGCAGTCACATTTTCTTTGAAGAAGATGAGCGGACTTGTGCTTTCAGAGGTCAGGCTGGCAGGAGCGGTAATGTAGTATTGATTGGCTCCGAGATACGAAGTGATTCTACCTCCTAGTCCTACACCTAATTTTTTATTCGCGCCCAAACGCCAGTTGTGAATGAATAAAAGCGACAAACTTCCTTCATGATTACCAATCGCAAAGGCGGCATCGGCAAAAGTGTTGCTCGTTACACTCTGGCTTTGTGCGAACACTGCTGTGAGTTGAATTAATCCGATTACAACTGCAATTGCACTTTTCATTTTACTATTTTGAGATCAGTTCATCAATTTTACGAATCGTATTCTCCCCCGCTTGTCGCCCGAAAGACAACCGTAGAGGTTCGTTTTTCTTTTTTCTACCTTCTGACCGTCAGCACATTACTACCTAACGAAAGTGAGGGGATAAAAAATTTTTTAACATTTCGTTTGGAAACTCTACCAATCCCCTCTACGTTTGTGTCATCAGATCGATAAAGCACTTCGCCTAATCGATTTATAAAGAAGCGCTGAGAGAACAGGCTCTAAGATGCGCTAGCAACCCTCTGAATAAAGTTTGGAAAGGTGCTAAAGCCTGTCCGCCAGGTGGCGGAAACGATAAACCGATTATCAAATGAAAAACACATTCAAGCAAAAACTGAAGTCCGGCTCAAGGAGCTTTGTCAACACGATCACTGATTTCTTCCAATTCATTTCCCTTTCTATCGAACAGATGCGTACACCCGCACCCGCGTGTTGTATTTGTATCTGCTGTTGCTGTTAAGCGATATTCTTTTTAGTCGCTACAGCAAACGCTTTGACCGCTTCAGGTTTCAGCTAGCGCTGTATGTGCTCCAAATCAATTTATCAATCATTTAAAACACACACATCATGTCCAACTTACGTTTCGAAACACTTCAACTGCATGCCGGCCAGGAAGCAGATCCTACCACGGGTTCACGTGCCGTACCTATCTATCAAACCACTTCGTATGTATTCAAAAATTCAGCGCACGGAGCCAATCTCTTTGCACTGAAAGAATTCGGGAACATTTACACCCGCATCATGAACCCTACCACGGATGTGTTTGAGAAACGCGTGGCCGCACTGGAAGGCGGAGTAGCCGCACTGGCAGTGGGTTCCGGTCAGGCAGCTCAGTTCATTGCGTTGAATAACATTTTACAGGCAGGAGATAACTTTGTATCTACTTCCTTTCTTTACGGAGGTACGTACAATCAATTCAAAGTTGCCTTCAAACGATTAGGCATTGACGTACGCTTTGCCGAAGGCGATACCGTAGAAGCATTCGAAAAACACATCGATAAAAAAACAAAAGCACTTTACCTTGAAACCATCGGTAACCCTGGCTTCAATATACCCGACTTTGAAGCCATCGCTGCATTGGCAAAGAAACACGACCTGCCTTTGATTGTAGATAATACCTTCGGTGCCGCCGGATATTTGTTCCGCCCGTTAGAGCATGGTGCCAACGTGGTGGTGGAATCGGCTACCAAGTGGATTGGCGGACATGGTACGACTATCGGTGGTGTGATTGTAGATGGCGGTAATTACAACTGGGGTAATGGCAAGTTTGTTCAGTTCACCGAGCCATCAGAAGGGTATCATGGCCTGAAGTTCTGGGAAGTATTCGGTGAAGGTAATCCACTGGGGCTACCCAATATTGCCTTCATCATCCGCGCACGTGTAGAGGGCTTACGTGATTTCGGCCCATCACAATCTCCGTTCAACTCATTCCTGCTCCTGCAGGGCCTGGAGACACTATCGCTTCGCGTACAGCGCGCGGTAGACAATGCATTAACACTGGCCCAATGGCTGGAGCAACATCCTCAGGTAGAAAGTGTCAACTATCCTGGCTTGCCCAGCAGCACGTACCACAAGCTGGCTAAAAAATATTTACGCAATGGCTTCGGTGCGGTGCTTTCTTTCACTGTGAAGGGAACAAAAGATAAAGCAGCGGGTTTAGTGGATAATCTGAAACTGGTAAGTCATCTGGCCAACGTGGGCGATGCAAAAACCCTGATCATTCAGCCTTCTGCCACTACACATCAGCAATTGTCAGAGGAAGAACAAATCACCTCAGGTGTACTTCCCAATTTGCTCCGCGTGTCATTAGGCATCGAACACATTGACGACATCAAGGCTGACTTTGAGCAGGCATTTGAAAAAGTAAGTAAAGGAGAACCGGTTAAGTAAGAATGTTGAAAGTAGACCATTTATATCATCATCCCGATGTATTTCAGTTAGAGTCCGGGGGGCAACTCCCGGGCTTTCAATTGAAGTACACTACGCTGGGACAACTTAATAAAGATGGCAGCAATGTGGTCTGGGTATGTCATGCGCTTACGGGCAGCTCCGACTTCACATCATGGTGGCCCGACTTATTTACAGAAGACAGTCCGTTTAACCCACGCGACCATTTTATTATCTGTGCCAATGCAATCGGCAGCTGCTATGGTTCCACCGGCCCGCTTTCCATTCATCCGGAAACGGGTGAGCCATTTTATCATCGCTTCCCATTAATTACTAACCGTGATGTAGTAAATGCGTTTGACCTGCTGCGGCAGGAACTAAAAATCAACCGCATCCATACTGCTATTGGCGGATCACTGGGCGGACAGCAGGTATTAGAGTGGGCTATTGCCCAGCCCGAAGTTTTTGAAAACATTGTTCCCATTGCCTGCACAGCAACATTATCGCCCTGGGTGATTGCGTTCAACGAAACGCAACGCATGGCCATCGCGGCCGACCCGACATGGAAAGAAAATGATG
>JAHEZH010000156.1 GCA_023251155.1 Flammeovirgaceae bacterium
AGACTACATCAGCCGCTGTATGGAAAATGGTGTGCGGGGGTATGTAGTAAAAAATGAAACCGGCAATGAACTCGAAAATGCAATCAATGCCGTTCTCAACGGACAAAACTATTTCAGCCACCAGGTACAAAAAGTAATTTTTAAAAAATACTCTTCTCACGTCATCAAGAAAAAACAACAGGAGATGGAGGTGAAACTCACCAGTCGTGAAATCGAAATTGTAAAATTAATCTCCGAAGGTCTTACCAGTCAGCAAATGGCCGATCGGTTAGTCATCAGTCCCCGCACGGTAGAAACTCATCGCGCTAACCTGATGAAGAAAACCGGTGTAAAAAATGCAATCGAATTGGTAAAGAAAGTAGAGAAACTTGGCTTGATGTAATCTTACCGCTACGTAGTAGTACGTAACTGCACCCGTAAATTTACTCGCAATAAAATGCAAAGAAACAGGTATTGAACTACCCCATTCTTACGTGCAATTTTATACTCGTAACTGAAGTCGCGTGAAAAGTTTGGAATGGGAAGGAAAAGAGGATACCGGAATCCGTTTTTTAGACGGGGCGAGCAGTTCAGATCTGTTCTGGAAAAACTTTAATCACCAGCAACTCGCCATGGCATTAACGGATGAGCAAGGGCATGTACTTGTCAG
The DNA here is from genome assembly GCA_023251155.1 of Flammeovirgaceae bacterium. Taxonomy (GTDB): domain Bacteria; phylum Bacteroidota; class Bacteroidia; order Cytophagales; family Cyclobacteriaceae; genus ELB16-189. The sequence continues at coordinate 650 of JAHEZH010000156.1, forward strand.
CAATCCGCTTTTTACAAAAACAGTAATCCAATCCCCTTCGCAGGCCGATTTGTTTTTCATACTTGAAAATCTGCGCAAAGAAGGTCATTCATTCAAGGAACCGGTGAGTGTTCCGTATAACGCAGCTCATCACATGGTTTTACTCACCTTGTTCAAGGTGCCGGAGAACTCCGGTACGGCCAGTTACCTGTGGGTGGCTACCAGCCAGGCAGAAGTGGTGTTACAACAGAAGGTATCCAATCTTAAAAACCTGTATCGGTCGTTTATCGATACTTCTTTCGAATTAATATTTCGCACCACACTATCCGGTACGATCCTGTTTGCCAACCGATTGTTCTTGCGCAGTTTTGGATTTGAGAACTACCGTAAAATAAAGGGAAGTACGATTCAACTCCTTTTCAATGACCCCTCTTACTATGAACAACTACAAAAACAATTGCTCGAAAATAAAAGGGTAAGTTCGGAAACTGTTCTTTTTCGTTGTGTTGATGGTACAGTGTTAACGGCGCTGGTGAATTGCCACCTGTATCATGATGAATCAGGAGTGGCTGTGCTGAACTGGACGATGCTGGATATATCGCACCAGGTGGAATCTGAAAATGCACTGAAGGCAAATAACGATCAACTGGCCAAAGTAAACCGGCAGATGGAGAAATTTCTTTATAGCACATCACATGACCTTCGTTCGCCCATTACTTCCATACTGGGCCTCATCAATCTGATGCGCCTGGAATCCAAAGATGTCTCCATACTGGATTATGTTGCCAAGATAGAGGCCAGTACCATTAAACTGGATAATGTGATTCGTGACATCATGAGTTTTTCCAGAACCACCTATCAGCGATTGACCAGCCAGCGTATTGATTTTAGTCACATGACGTGGAAGATCATCAACAGCCATCGCTCGGAGCCGGCAGTGAAGAAAATCAACTTCGAAGTAAAAACAGACGATTTGTTTCCTTTCTATGGTGATGGCGGTCGTATTGAAATTGTCGTGGAAAACATTGTTCGTAATGCCATACAATTCTATGATGAGAATAAATCCAGGCCATTCATTCAGGTCAACATTTCAACCGATAAACGGAGTGTGCAGATGGAGATTATCGACAATGGTATCGGCATTGGCCAGCAGCACATGGAGCATATTTTCGATATGTTTTACAAAGCATCCCACCACTCTAAAGGCGCAGGACTTGGATTATATATTGTAAAAGAAACAGTAGAAAAATTACAGGGTACTATCGTGGCCGAGTCGGAAATAGGTTTTGGAACCGTCTTCCGGATTTCCATTCCCAACGATCATAAGGGAAGACTGATCAGTCGTAAACTGCAGTTGCAAAACAATAATTAAGGGTTCTTTTTCCCTGTTGAAGACAGGGATCGGTAGTTATTTTTCAAATCGAAAAACAACGCTTTGTTTATGGTTTTAAAAGAGCTGAACGGGTTCTGCTTTCAGCCATGGATCAGCACCCGGAACCCTTTTCAAGCGGATCAAAAATCACGATCGGCTCATCATCCGGTTTCATCGGAGTAACACCCGCTTTCATCGACAATTTCAGGCAAGGGCAGAAGCTGAATATATCTTGCTTTATGCTTTCAGATGAACACTCCTGTTCAGTGCGGGGATAGTGAAGGAGAGAAGCAGAGTGATTAGAACAAGGTTAACTCTTTAATTCAGTCGTATGAATCGTGTTTCTGCATCAACGAACTCATCCCTTTTTTTGCCTCATATTTTCAGTGCGGCTTTTTATGGTCCACTCGATGTGGCCGCCCAGATTCAGGTACGTACATCTACGTACCTGAGTTCGGTAGAAAGAGGTAACTCAAAATACAATAATCCATGGATTTACTTGCCCCTTGGTAGTCCGATACCTTTACTAACGAAATAGCGGAGAATCATAACCACAACAACGAGATGAAAAATAAAATCATGGCCCTTGTATTCGAAGTAAGAAAAGACAATGATACTTCATGCTTCGATGCTGCAATGATCAGTGAACTGCTTTCCAACCTCAGCATTGTATATGATGAGGTATTTGTATGGTCGGTAGATCATCACCTTGCTATTTGGGTAGTAGGCAGCGATGCGGCTTTTCTGGCGCAGACATTTGCATCGTACCGCAACGATTATGAACGCGTTTCCTTACAGGAAGGAATGAACGCACAGCAATTGTTTAAGCGAATTGCTGAAGGCAAAAAATGGGTAGATGTAAGCGCGATGAAAAAAATGGAAACCCAGCAGTGTGCATTTGACCTGGCCAATGAAGCAAATAGTATCGGGCCAACGCTGTTTGGTTTCATTACCGGTTCACTCTCTTTTTTACGCTCACATGCGGTCATCTTCGGTCTTCGCAATTCATGGAGCTATGCCGTATCCCGTGAAGTGATTTCTGAGCGTGCATCCATTGTACATATTAAATCGAAAGAAACGTTTTATCGCTTTTGTGCCAATTGATATGCAACGAATAAAAGACATCCACCGGGAAGCCGACCCCACCAAGCAAGTGTTGGAAAGAAAACGGAACCCCAAAGAAATAAATACACCCAAACATCAAACAAACATTAACATGAGCAAGAATTTATACCAGGAAAAAGGAAACGGAATCGGTGGAGGTGCTGTAAATCAGGAAACAATAACGGTCTCTGAATCGGGTATGTTGACCGCGATGCAGAATCACCTGGAGGAAATTCAACGTATGGCAGATCGCAACGTGCAGGCGTTGAACGAAGCAGTGGACTCTATCATCCAAATCGACTCGGACCGGAATATTGTATTTTATAACAAGTCGGCCGAAGCCACGTTTGGATTCACCCGCGATGAAGTGCTGGGAAAAAACGTGAAGATGATCGTACCGATCGAGCATCAGAGCAACCACGATCAATATGTGGAGAATAACATACGAACAGGCGTAAATAAAGTAGTCGGTGTAGGCCGCGATCTGGAAGCGACCAAAAAAGATGGTACGCGTTTCTGGATCAATCTTTCGTTGAGTAAAACAAAGATTGGAGACGATACGCAATATACCGCCTTCATTAAAGACATTACACAGCAAAAGAAGGCTGCTCTTGAAATCGATGATCTGCAGCGTGAATTGAAAACGCGCATGGATCAGATCAACGTGGCCTGTGTGGTTTCAGAAGCCGATTTGAAAGGGGATATCACTTACGTCAATGATTTGCTTTGTGAAATTTCACAATACACACGTGAAGAATGTATTGGACAACCTCACAGCATGTTCCGTCATCCGGATATGCCAAAGTCAGTATTCAAGGAGTTGTGGTCTACGATCGGAAGAGGTAAAATATTCAGAGGGGTAATCAAAAACAGGAAGAAGGACGGTAGCCCCTATTGGGTAGATGCATTGGTCGCTCCGGTACTGGGGCCCAATGGCAAGCCGGTAAAATACATTGGGGTGCGCTATGTCATCACCGAACAGATTGTTCGTGAAGAAGAGCTCAAACAGAAGGCAGAAGAGCAAGACAAAATCATTGATGTAATCAAAGCCATGGCAGCCGGTGACCTTTCGCAACGTGTTGACAGCGATACCGATTTGGCGAAGCAGGTAAACTCCGCATTGAACAATCTTACTTCTGTATTGTCCAACATCAGCCAGGGATCGGATGTAGTGGCTAAGTCATCGGACTTGTTGCAAAAGAAAACCGATGAGATGAAGCGTAACACGAATGAAGTTTCCACCGCCATTTCTCAAATGGCAAAAGGGGCACAAGATCAGGCTTCACGTACTGATGAATCGTCTAAACTGATTAACCATGTGATGGTTTCATCCAATGATATGGAGAAGAAGGCCAACTTCATCAACAAAGCGGCGGAGAAAGGACTGGAAAGTTCCAACCAGGGAATGAAGACCGTGAAGGTATTAGTGAACAATATGAACGGTATCAAGGAATCGGCAGGACAAACAGCTCAATCCATCAGCGTACTTACTAAACGCACAGAAGAGATTGGCCGTACATTAAATGTAATCACTGACATCGCCAGTCAGACTAACTTACTGGCATTGAATGCGGCTATTGAAGCAGCACGTGCGGGTGATGCGGGCAGAGGTTTCGCGGTAGTGGCCGAAGAAATTCGTAAGCTGGCGGAAGACTCACGTAAGTCTGCAGTCGAGATCGAAAAGATCATCAGTGATGTGCAGAAAGACACCCAGGCCGCAGGCAAGGCCATCGAAACCATGGAGTCCAGTGTGAAAGAAGGGAACAAGTCAAGTATGGAAGCTGAAGTGATCTTCCAGGAAATTGCCAAATCAACGGAAGAAACGTTTGGAGCATCAAAGGAAATACAGACCGCAACCGTTGCACAAAAAGATTCGATCGGCAGTGTCGTGAAGAACTTTGAGCAGATCGTGGTGGTGGCAGAAGAAACAGCTGCAGGTACACAGCAAGTGGCCAGCTCCAGCCAGCAGATGAGCACGGGGATGCAGGAAATTTCAAAAGCAGGAGATGAGTTGTCTGCAGTTGCGGCAGAACTTCAGGCAGGTATCCAACAGTTTAAACTGAAGAAATAAGGGTTAGGTGAAATTGTGCCGGTGCATAAAAGGCCCGGTACAATCACTTTCTTTCTCACATTAATTTTCGATTATGGCAGAGATCAAAACATCAACAGAACAGAAAGGCGGTCAGCGTTCGCTGCAGATTGTGGTTTTCAAACTAGGCAACGAAGAGTATGGACTTCATATCGATCAGATCAAAGAAGTGGTGATTACTCCGGCTATCACCCGCATGCCTCAGACACCCTCCTTTGTGAAAGGTGTTGCGAACATCCGCGGTAATGTGATTGCGATCTTTGATCTGGAAGATCGCTTTAACCTTACCCGTACAATACAAGAACGCGGAAGCAAGTACACGCTCGTGGTAGAAAGTGAAGATGTGAAATTGGGCTTACTGGTAAATGAGGTGCCTAACACCATTTCAGTAAGCGCTTCCGATCTGGATGAGTCGGTAGGGATCATCAACGATTCCAGTTCTGAAACCAATTATATCAAGGGCATCATTAAATCCGGTCAGCGATTGATCATTCTGATTGATATTTTCAAAGTAATCGATCATGAAATGAACAGTTCGATCAAGAAGGCATCCGTAGCGGCATGATCGAATACAAATTAAATATTGGTGACGTCGCCATCTCGGAAGAACCGGCCAGCTATACGTGTTTTGGATTAGGATCCTGTGTGGGTCTTTTCGTTCAGGACCGCATTACGGGTCTTTCCGGAGGAGCGCATATTTTTTTACCGGATAGTGAAGGTACCGGAATGGATCAGAAGAAATTTTACAATGTGACTTCGGCTCTGGAGGAGCTATTGACACAATTCCAGCTTCGGGGAAACCAATTGGATTCCCTTCGGGCAAAAGTAACGGGTGGTGCAGATATTGTCCGCCTCCATTATCAAACCGGTAAACGGAATGTCGAATCAGTAGTCAGTCACCTTACCGCCAGGAAGATTTTCATTGCAGCGATGGATGTGGGCGGAGGCTTTTGCCGGACAGCAAAATTTGAAAGTAAAACAGGAAAGCTTACCGTAAAGATTCCGGTAACGAATGAGTATAAAATTTATTAACCAATAACTTAGAAATCATGGGAAAGAGTGTTTTAATCGTTGATGATTCTCTGTACATGCGCACGCTGATCAAAGATGCACTTGAAATGGGAGGCTATTCCGTAGTGGGGCAGGCAGGTAACGGTGAAGAGGCTATTGATTTAGCATTTGAATTACAACCCGATTTAATCACGCTGGACAATATCTTACCGGATATGATTGGCACGGATATTCTTAAAGTATATCAGGAAGAAGGCCTGAAGTCAAAAGTAGTAATGATTAGTGCCGTAGGTCAGGAGTCAGTTGTAAACGAAGGATTGCGTTTGGGTGCCAAAGCCTATATCGTAAAGCCATTTACCAACGAGCAACTGGTTGCAGCAATAAACAAAGCTTAAGCCGGAGGGAATTCTATGGCTTCCCGCATTCGCACGGTATTGATTGATGACTCTGCATTTATGCGAAAGGTAATCAGCGATATCATTAAAACCGATGATACCATTGAGCTGGTAGGCATTGCCAACGATGGCAGGCAGGGGAGCGAGATGGCGCTGCAATTGAAACCGGATGTGGTCATCACCGATATGGTAATGCCGGACTATGATGGCATGTACGTGGTGAATTCAGTAATGGATCAGCAACCCGTCCCGATTATTCTATTAAGTTCTTTAGAGAAAAGTAATTCACGCATATTCGATGCATTGCAACGTGGGGCATTCGAGTTTATTGATAAACCCACGGACATGAGCAGTTTTCGGATCAGTGATTATCATTTGCTGGATCTGATCAAAGAAGCTTCGCGCACCGATATTTCTTTACTTAAAGCAAAGCAACTCGCGGGCAAGAACACACATTCACATAGCTTCAGTGAGTCACTCCATTATAAGATCATCGTGATAGGTGCTTCAACGGGTGGCCCCGGGGCAATTGAGTTGCTGATTAATAACCTGCCCAAAAACCTGAAGATACCGGTAGTTGTTGCTCAGCACATGCCTTCCCGTTTTCTGGAAACATTTGCGCACCGATTGAACGAACAATGCCCGTTGCCCGTGAAGCTGGCACATAAAGGAGAGGCGTTGAAAGGAGGAGTGATTTACCTCGCACCCGGTGAAACCAATACGTTGATTGATTTTAATCCCATTTCCGGATGGCCCATTGTCAATTTCACAGATAGAAAATATAGTGAGTTCAATTATCCTTCGGTGGACTGCTTATTCGAATCCGTGGCCGAAAAATTTGGACAACATAGCATTGGCGTCATTCTTACCGGTATGGGTAAGGATGGAACAAAAGGATTGAAAAGAATAAGAGATGCCGGTGGTTTTACCATTGCGCAGGATGAAGAGTCTTCCGTAGTGTACGGAATGCCTAAGGCAGCATTGGAATTTGGCGCTGTAAAGCAGGTGGTAAGTTTGAAAGAGATACCCGGATTCATCGTGAGTTGTTTATAACCCATTTTGATCGTTACTAAATCGTATTTAAAAAGACGGGCGATATGAAAGATAAAGAAGAAGAATACAAAGAAATTTTCCTTGCTGAAGCAATGGATAATTTTGAGGAGATCAATCGCTTGTTGACTCATCTCGAAAAAAATAAGTCAGATAAGAACACCATTCACGCTTTGTTCCGCATTACGCATACCCTGAAAGGAAACGCCTCAGGTATGGGGTATGGAGGCATTGCAGAAATAGCCCACGTGCTGGAAGATTTGTTTGGTGAAGTTCGCGATGGACGCATTGTACTGGAAGAAAACCTGTTTGCTTCGGTATTCAAAGCCATTGATGTATTAGGTAATCTGATCGATGCCATCAAGGATAATTCGGAAGTCAAGTACAAAGGAATAAAAACCAAGCTGGAAGTCGTCATCAAGAGAGCCAAAGAAGAAGCAAAGACGGGCGCTTCGGTCAGTGCTCAGGAAGCCATAAGTCCCTTCGCCCCGGAGCCCGATATGGGATCAGAACTTTTGTCCGAAGAAAGTGATTCTCCGGGCGAAGCGGACAACAAGGTTTCTTTTTCCGATTTGGTACAGGTGCCGGTACGCAAGCTGGACAACCTGCTTAATCTTGTGGGCGAATTAATCATTGAGAAGGATCGCATACTTGCTTCCAATGCCAGCAATAGAACCTACGCTTCGAATGAATACGCACGCCTCAGCCGCATTAGTTCTGACCTGCAGTATTCGGTTATGGATGTACGCATGGTGCAGGTGGGTTTCCTGTTCAATAAATTTCATCGGGTGGTGCGCGATGCCGCCTCGCTGGAAAAGAAAAGCGTAGCACTTCAGCTCGAGGGAACAGATACCGAGATTGACCGTAACGTATTACAAGTAATCAGCGATTCACTGATTCATATCATCCGTAATTGTGTAGGGCATGGTATCGAGGACCCGGAAGAAAGGGTGAAGCGGGGTAAACCCAGAGAAGGTGTGATTACACTGAATGCCAGCAGCGAAACAGATGCGGTACTTATCGAAATCAGTGATGACGGTAAGGGACTGGATTACGATCGTATCAAGAGCAAAGCCATCGCCAGAAACCTGATAACCGCGGAGGATGCCGTTAATCTGTCAAAAGATGATTTGAGTATGCTCATTTTCGAGCCAGGCTTTTCAACCATGGATCAGGTCACGGCGATATCGGGCCGTGGAGTAGGTATGGATGTGGTGAAGAAAACACTGGACTCGATTGGTGGAACCATTCGCGTGGCAAGTATCGAGGGGCAAGGCACAGTTATACAGCTTTCGCTTCCTTCCTCCATGGCGGTGAAATCGTCATTGCTATTTGAGCTTCGCGAAGAAATTTATGCGATACCATTGGCTTACACCGAGTCGGTGATATCGCTGTATAAATCCAATCTTCATAAAGCAGGAGGTGGATTGGTAGCTACTCACCTGGGTAAGAATATTGCGGTGGTCTTTTTGAAAGATGTTTTCGAGCAACAGGTTGAAAAGCACGGATATACTGCGAATGTTTTACAAGCCGCTTTTGATAACATTCATCCCGAAGAGAAACTGGACATTGTAGTGGTCAGCTTTAATAATCGAACCGTTGGGTTTGTGGTCGATAAATTATTGCAACAAAAAGAGATTGTGGAGAAACCATTGATGCGGCCGGTCGATAAAATCAAATTCATCAGTGGTGTTACCATCTTAGGCAGTGGTAATGTGTGCCTTGTGCTGAACGTACCTCAGATTCTTCATTTTATTTTCAGTCTCAGTATGGGGAGTAAATCATCCAGAAACTTCACGTTAAATTAAATTACTATGAATACACGAAGTCGAGAGAACTTTCTCATTCAGGTGATGAACAGCGGCTTTGAGAGAGCAGCTGCTTCCTTCTCACGATTGGTCAACCGTTCTGTTAAAATTATAAATGGTCAGTCTGTTTTGATTCGTCAGGAACAGGATTTTTCATCTATCTCGGAAGAGCAGGGCGATTTGCATATTCTGGTTACTCAGATCATAGGAGATATATCCGGCAAGAGTTTTTTAATATTCAATCGCGATGAAAGCGTGGAGGTATTCAAAACATTGAGCCACTCGGTAAAGAGCGATACACTCAACGAAGCTTTTTTACTGGAACTGGATAATATCATCTCGGCATCCGTCATCTCTGAATTATCGGATTCACTGGATCTGGAGATCTATGGGGATGTGCCTCAACTCGTCAAGATAAACGCTAAAGATCTGCAACTGTTCATGACCAAAGACGAAAAGAAGGACGATCCTGCCAGTGTTGTTTTTTGCAATACCACTTTTCAGTTCGATAAACATGAACGTGTTCATCCCCAGTTTATATGGAAGTTAAGCAGTAAGATATTTGAATTGATCCCGGAACAAAAAATAACTGCTTAACCTCCTATGAAAAGAAGATTTCTAAGCTTGTATTTTATTTTTCTCTTCAGTCTCTCTGCTATTCTTATTGTTGGATTCACCAAGAATCACCCGATGATAATAGTCCTCTTCTCACTGGCAGCAATGGTAGCTTCACTTCTGGTAGCGAAGAGCTGGATGAAATTTGTGCACGATCTTACTTTAAAGTCGAACCGGATTTTGTACCGGCAGGATAAGTCGGCCGCTGTATGGTCATTTGAGAATTTCGAACAATTGGAAAAGAACCATGAACAATTAGAACGCAAGTTTCGTGTTTCTGCTGAGTTAATTTCTGATCTGGCACATGCTGAAAAGACAACCATACTCCATGAACTGAATGCAGAAGATCCCATCCGCAAGGCATTGCAGGGCATCCGGGCGGAAATGCAAAAGATCAAGGAAGAAGATGACAAACGCGCCTGGATTACTCAGGGATTAGCCCGCTTTGGCGAAATATTGAGAAACAGGGCCGAAGTGAAAGAATACACGTACCAGATCATCAGCCATTTGGTGAAGTACATCAATGCCAATCAAGGTGGTTTATATATTGAGTACACCAATGAAGAGGGCGAGCGCTATCTTCAGTTGTTGGGTAGTTATGCGTATGGGAAGAGAAAACACCTTGATCAGCAAATCCGGGAAGGGCAGGGCTTGTTAGGTCAGTGCATGTTGGAAAAAGATTTCGTCTTCATTACCGATATTCCAAAGGACTATGTAAAGATTACTTCAGGTCTTGGTGAAGCGGTGCCGCGCAATATCGTTATCGCACCTTTGGTTGCCAATGAAGTGTTCTGTGGAGTCATTGAGTTGGCTTCATTTGAAGTGATGGAGCCTCACCAGATCGAATTCTTAAAGAAAGTGTGTGAGAACATTGCATCTGAAGTGGCAGCCATGAAAACCATGGATCATACGAAGTCCTTGCTGGAGGAGTCGACGGTATTGGCGCAGGAACTCCAGTCAAGAGAGCAGGAGATGAAACAGAACCTGGAAGAACTGGCTGCCACCCAGGCCGAGATGACGCGCAAGCAGAGTGAGTTATCCGGCATTATCAATGCCATTGATTCTACGCTGGCTACGGCAGAGTTGGATGTAACCGGACAATTGATCAAACATAATTCTATATTGGAGCAATTCTTTGGAGATCGAAGTGATTATCTGATGAACAAAAATTATCTGTTAATCACGGGCGGTTCGGCAGAGGTATCCTGGAATGCTATTTTAGATGGAAAGATAAAGGCCGCCGATTTTAAAACACGTACTGCACTGGGGCAGGATTTGTGGCTGAGTGTTACGTTTACACCCATTCTGAATTGGAACGGAAGCACGGAGCGGGTTTTGTGTATGATTCAAAACATCACACAGAAGAAGATCAAGGAAAATGAATTTGAGCGACTATCCATTGTTGCTAACAATACCGATAACTCCGTCATCATTACCGATAGTAACGGCTTCATTGAATATGTGAATGCGGGATTCACGAAGATGTCAGGATTTGAACCGGCTGAAGTAATAGGCAAAAAACCGGGTACCTTGCTGCAAGGACCACTGACGGATAAAAGAACGGTTAAAAAACTCCGTGAACACATTTCGGCCGGTATACCAATATATGAAGAGATATTGAATTACAACCGGAAGAAAGAATCGTATTGGGTTTCTTTGGCCATCAATCCGGTGAAGGACAGTACGGGGGCGATCACTAAATACATCTCCATTCAATCCAATATTACCGAGACTAAAATAAGAGCGTTGGATTTTCATCAGAAAATGGAAGCACTCAGTCGTTCCAATGCGATTATCGAAATCAGCAAGGATGGCTACGTGCTGGAAATCAATGATAACTACCTGGAGCTTTTAGGTTATCAGCGGGAAGAGCTGGTGGGTAAGCCGTATGTATTACTTACCGGTAAAACAGATGTGTTTGAAAAAATGATGGATACCATTGATGAGCATGGTGTTCAGAATGGAGTTTTCAGCAGGTACGACAAGAAGGGTAACCGTCACTATATGAAATTGATCGATTATCCCGTATTGAATATCAACGGCGATATCGAAAAAATAATAGAGTTTGGTGTAGATGTGTCCAATGAAAAAAGACTGGAGAAGGAGGCCGAGCGCAGACAATCCGAATTGAAGAGCTATCTGAACGGTATTGATAATACCATCGCCTCGGCCGAATTTTCAATCTCCGGACATTTCGTGGATGCCAACGAGATTTTTTTAAAAGTGATGGGTTTCAGCAAGGAGGAACTCACCACCCGCTATTTTGATTTTCTGATGGGAGAAGATCAGGCCGTCATTATGATGTGGGAGAATCTTCGTTTAGGCAAGTTCTTTTCAGGAGAATTTAAAATGAAGAATAAAGCAGGAAAAGAACTTTGGATGGTTGGTACATTTAATCCCATCACCATTGAAGGAGACATGCCTGAGAAAATCATGATGTTCGCGCAATTCACTACTCAGCAGAAGGAGAAGATGAATGACCTCAATTCCATGGTAAGTGCACTGAAAGCCGCTTTACCTGTAATTGAATTCAATGCTGATTTTGTGTGCAAGACAGCCAATGAAAAGGCGATGAAAATGTTTGGCGTTTCACGTTTGCAGCTGCGTACTAAAACAGTGCTTGACTTTGTTGCCCCTTTTTATCAGAATATGTGGATGGAGAATCAGCGAGAAGTATTGAATAGTGGCTTTATGAACCTGGCGATACCCTTTACGGTGGAGGGACAGATTGTTCACTATGAGGTAAGTATATCGGTCAACCGAAATCTGGAAGGGGAGATTGTCAAAGTCATTTTCCTTCTGGTGAAAGAAGTAGTTGATAAAGTATCATTGCTAGCCGTGGTGTAAACAAATGACGATGATTGTTGATGCCTCCGATGAGGAAATAAGCTCACTCACACAAAGTATACTCATCAGATACGGTATAGATTTCACGTGCTATGAACCGAAATCGTTGAAGCGGAGAATCATACGCGTACTCAATCTTTTTAGCCTGGGTTCTGTTCACGAATTATGGGTTAAGTTTTTAAGTGAGCCCGATTTTGTTCACAGTTTTATGAATGAGATCAGTGTGGGAATGACTTCCATGTTTCGCGATCCGGTTTTGTGGACTAATCTGCGTAAGCGCATGGTGAATGACTACCGGTCGAAGAATTCAATTTCGATATGGCATGCCGGATGCTCCACAGGAGAAGAAGTGTATTCCCTGGGAATAGTATTAAAAGAAACCCTGTTAAAAGAGAAGGCCAGGGCAATTGCTACCGACTTCAATCAGAATGCGATTGAAGAAGCGAAAAAAGGAGAGTACCATAAGATCAAAATGATTGAGAACGAAAGGAACTACAAGGTATTTAATCCGGTCAGTGATTTTTCGAGGTATTATACGGCTGACGGGAAGCATGCTTTCATGAATCATGACTTGATCTCGCATGCCAAGTTTAAATACCATAATCTGATTACGGATGCCTATCCGATGGGATATGATCTTATTCTATGCCGGAATGTAATGATCTACTTTGATAATGTGGCCAAGGTCAAAATTCTGAACCAGTTTCATGCTTCGCTTAACCAGGGAGGGTATCTGATCATCGGCTTTTTTGACACCATGAGTCACCTGATGGACAGTGATAAATTTCAGCTGGTGGATGAAGGGGCGAAGATTTTTCAGAAGTTGTAGTGAAAGCAGGTCGGGGAGAGCGTGGTTAATAAAAAAAGCTCATCTTTCGAATGAGCTTTTTTTATTGCTTGAGTGAGTAGCCAGGTTAACCCAGATAATCCTTCAGTGCTTTGCTGCGTGAATTATGTCTCAGTCTGCGTGTGGCCTTTTCTTTGATCTGGCGTACACGTTCCCTGGTTAAATTAAATTTTTCACCGATTTCTTCCAATGTCATGGAGTGACCTTGATCAAGACCGAAGTAATACGTGATGACATCCGCTTCTCTCTGCGTCAATGTGTCGAGTGAACGTTTGATCTCTCGGCGTAAAGAATCGATCATCAGTTCTGAATCCGGAGTTTCTTCGTAATCATTTTCCAGAACGTCCAGCAAGCTGCCGTCTTC
>JAHEZH010000041.1 GCA_023251155.1 Flammeovirgaceae bacterium
GCCTTCGATAATTCCTGAACAATCGCCAATGCGTGATCAATCTCTTCCGTACTGTTAAAAATATGCGTGCAGTGTCGTACACCATCGGCATTGGCACGTGGGCGCATCTTTCCTTTTGCCCAGTAGGCATCCTGCAATTGAACACCGTTCATCGTACTAATACCGTACACCGTAATTCCTGAACATAAGGTTTCATCAGGGGGAGTATAGATTTTCACTTGATCGATCTTTCGTAATCCGGTACGCAAGCGTTCGCCAAGAAAATGAATGCGATCATAAATTACGTCCATTCCAATTTCAAAATGGAAATCAAGTGCGGCTTCTAAACCTTTTAGCACCGGAAAATTTCCTGTTCCTCTTTGTGTGAAACGGAAACCCTCGTCTTCATGATTATCCCAGCGTCCGCTGGCTACGGTGGTCCATATTTCTTTCATGCGATCCAGCTTCACATACATGAACCCGGTGCCCCCTGGCGCTCCCATCCACTTATGAAAGCAGCCGGCATAGGCATCGCAACCAATTTCACGAACATCTACTTTAATATGGCCAATGGTTTGTGCCCCATCCAGAATAGTAAAAATGCCACGCTTGCGTGCCTCCGCACAAATGGCCTTCACCGGAAGTATCGCTCCGCTCCCGGAAATCATGTGCGAGATCATCACTACTTTTGTTCGCGGAGTAAACGTTTTAATGATGGCATCATACGCTTCCTGCGCAGTTTTCAATGGCTTAGGTAAGACCGCTTCCTTCAATACGACGCCGTATCTTTTTTCTTTGACCAGCCAGCCTCCTTTACCACCCGAGTGTTCCTGATTCGTAATCACCACTTCATCGCCCGATTGTAAGGTCATACCATTGGCGAGATAGCTGATGCCATTGGTTACGTTATCGGTCATGGCCACCTCCTGCGCATCGCAGTTAATAAGTCTGGCCACTTTCGTACGAATGCCCATCAGGTTATTATAGCCACTGATGAACTCTTCTTTGTTATCGTCTTTATACGCCCAGTCGGCCACGTTCTCTGCAATGTAACGAACATGGTCTACCATTCGCTCGACCACTATCTTGGGCATCACTCCTACCGTTCCGGTATTAAAAAATACTTTATCATCGGCAAGCGAAAACTGGTCACGGATCTTTTCCCAATACGCTGAATCCCCTCTTTCAGGCAACGCGTCAATGGTAGTGGATGCGAGCGAAGAGAGGGAAGGCAGCGTTAATGCACTGAGGCCAATGGACTTGAGTACGTTTCTACGGGAGGTCATCACTACTAGTAAGGGTTAAGCTTAAAAGTAAGGATTTTCATGGCCACACTAAAGTACTTTAGGAGCAACGGCATTCCTCATTTCTCCCTGTCTGATGCCTCCCGGATGAATTAAGGATCAAATCAGGATAAAGTTTGTATGAGCTGGCAGGTATCGCTTATATTGAGCTTTCTAACTCTCTTTTATGCTGAACACCGAACTCATCCGCAAACAATTTCCTTCCCTGCAGCGCCTTCACGAAAGCCAGACGCTTACATATTTTGACGGGCCGGGTGGCACACAAGTTCCCTTGTCAGTCATCGATGCCATCAGCAATTACTATAAACGATCGAATGCCAACACCCACGGTACGTTTATCACCACACACGAAACCGATCAATACATTCGTGACATGCGCTATGCGGTAGCGGCCTTGCTTGGCGCCGAAAATCCGGATACCATATCTATCGGTCAGAACATGACCACACTCAACTTCGCTTTGGCAAGAGCCATTGCCCGCCAACTTCAGCCTGGCGATGAGGTAATCATCACACAACTGGATCATGAAGGCAACCGTGGCCCGTGGCTGATGCTGCGCGAGTTTGGAATAACAGTACGTGAAGTGAACCTGTTGCCCAACGGCACACTGGACTATGAAGACTTCTCTGCCAAAGCAAATGAAAACACACGACTCATTGCCGTGGGGATGGCCTCCAATGCGCTCGGCACTGTTAACGACATTACATTTGCCCGTCAGCTTGCTCATCACTGGGGTGCATGGTTAGTACTCGATGCCGTTGCCTATGCGCCTCACTTCTCCATTAACGTGCAGGAATTGGGGTGCGATTTTCTGCTCTGCTCTGCCTATAAATTTTACGGGCCTCATGTCGGATTACTTTATACCCGCCCCGGGTTGCTTGACCGGTTGAATACCGATCGGTTAAGAACAGCCGGACAAGTAGCCCCTGATAAAATTGAAACCGGCACACTGAATCATGCGGCTATTGCCGGAGTTACCGCGGCCATTGAATTCATTGGCTCTTTAGGTAATGGCAGTACACCCAAAGAAAAATTAAAAGAGGCGTATCAGCAGATCAGCGCACATGAACATCATTTGGCCAAACACCTTTACCAGGGATTGTCGAAAATAAAAGGAGTAAAAATTATTGGTGAGGATTTTACTTCCCCACACCGGGCACCCACCGTTTCCTTTACACTGGAAGGAAAAACACCTCATCAGGTATGTGCCCACCTGGCCACTAAAAATATCTGTGCATGGGACGGGCACTTCTATGCCATACGTGCCATTGAAGTATTGGGATTATTGGAAAAAGGAGGAATCACGCGCATCGGTATGGCATTGTACAATACGATGGAAGAAGTGGATCGGCTGATCACCGAGGTCAAGACACTGACGCCTTAACCCCGATGATCATTTCTTAATACACTTCCAGGTTGGACAACACCGGGCAAGCCTTTGCCCCGGTGATGCGAATGCGTACTTTTTGTGTTTCAATCGGATCAAGTTTTAAAATGCGTTTATATCCAATCGTCGTTGCGCTGGCCACTTTCTGCCATGCGTTGTCTTTCCATACCTCCACCTCAAATGATTTCACCCGTTGCCCGAGTGGAATGTATTCCTGTAGCAGAACATACTTTACCCTTTGTGGCCGTTCGAAATCCAATTCAATATCGGCCATAGTTACATCATCATCCGTTGCCCAATAGGTTTCTTTATTATCATCAATAAGCTGAGAGGGAGCATACACCGGAGATGTACCACGGTACGAAGTGGCTTCGATCTTGGCATTCATCGCCAGGTTCATTTTAAATTCACTATCCAATAGTGCTTTAAAACCTTTCAATGATTTCACATCATTTTCATGAATGAGCCCGCGCTTATCCGGAGGAACGTTCAACAATAACGTTGAACCTCTGCCCACGGAAGTGAGGTAGATTTCAAACAACCGTTCAGGTGATTTGACTAACGAATCTTCTTCCGCATGGTAAAACCACCCCTTGCGAATGGACACATCTACTTCCGCAGGAATCCAGTGTGTCCCGTTTTCTGATCCTGTATTCAACAGGTTCTCAATCCCCGCTTTGCCTGCATAAAGGGTATCGGGTGTAATGTTGTTCCAGTTCGTTTCTCCTGCCAGACCTCGTTCATTACCTACCCAGCGTACTCCTGGCCCTGCATCACTGAAGAAGATGATATCGGGTTCCATTGCCCTTACTTGATTAAGTGTAGTCGGCCAGTCATAATACGATGCGCCATGGATGCTTCGTTTTTCGTTAGCACCACCATAATACCCATCGCCACCGTTCGCTCCGTCAAACCACATTTCAAACACAGGTCCATAAGCTTCGAACAGTTCTTTCAACTGATTCCGGTAGTAGTCGATGTACTCCGGCTTACCATATTGAGCGTGATTCCTGTCCCAGGGCGACAGGTAAACACCAAACTTTAGTTCGTGCCGCTTACATGCCTCCGCTACTTCTCTTACCAAATCTCCCTTCCCTTTTTTGTAAGGTGAATTTTTTATGGAATGCTCCGTATACATACTTGGCCAAAGACAAAATCCGTCATGATGTTTGCAGGTAAGAATCACTCCTTTAAATCCGGCTTCCTTTAAAACTTGTATCCATTGATCAGGATTTGCTTCGCTGGGATTAAACAACTTTTCGCTCTCGCTCCCCATTCCCCACTCCAACCCGGTGAAGGTGTTGATGGTAAAATGAATAAACGCATTGGTCTCCATCTCATGCCAGGCCAGCTGTGAGGCAGAAGGTACAGGCCCTACCGCTGCCGGTGCTTTTACTTCTTTCTTCGAGCAGGCACCAAGCACAACGATGAACAGAGAAGTATAAAGTGAATTTCTGAAAGTTATCATCTATGATCTTTTGTTCTCTAAATTTACAATGAGTTTCAAATAAACAAAGAAGTGATGAATGGCAATCAACAAATGTTCATGCGTGAAGCCGTGCGCCTTTCACAACTCAGCCTGCAGGATGGAAAAGGCGGGCCATTTGGTTGTGTGATTGTAAAAGATAATAAAATCATAGGGCGTGGAAACAACCAGGTGACTTCAAGCAACGATCCAACGGCCCATGCCGAGGTAATGGCTATTCGCGATGCCTGCAGGCAACTGGGAACATTTCAACTGGAGGGATGTGAGGTGTACACCAGTTGTGAGCCTTGCCCCATGTGCCTGGGGGCCATCTACTGGGCGCGCCCGGCCAGGGTATATTATGCCAACACCCGAAAAGATGCCGCTGACATTGGGTTTGATGATGACTTTATCTATAAAGAAATAGAGATACCGGTACTTCAGCGAAGTATCCCATTTGAGCGCATGGATACCAAAGAAGCAAAAGAGGTATTTGCCACATGGCAAAACAAAAAAGACAGGATTGATTATTGAAGGCTGCGTAGCAAAGAACGACTAAACATCATCTCCGCTTTCCAGGGCTTCTGTCATGGAGCTGATTACTTCATCCAGCTTTTCGGTGGAGAGCACCAGATGCTGAGCAATTACCGCTGCCTCATCATCCAGCCGGGTTTTGTTCATCAGGTTCATCAACCCAAGAATACTTGCCACTGGGCTGCGGAGTTTATGTGCATTGATGAATGCATATTCTTCCAGCGCTTTGTTTTTCTTTACCAGCTCAGCAGTACGCTGCTTCACTATCGCTTCCAGGTTTTCATTGATCCCCTGAATCTCTTCCGACTGGGCCTGTATTTCTTCGTAGCTCGCCTGAAGAGCAAGCCTCGCTTTAATTTCTTTCACCGTCAGGTTGTAGCGCGCACGGATCAGTACCACCATAAAGATGGCCACCACTCCCAACAGCAATCCGCCCTGCACGAAAAAATCGTGAATGTCGATAGCGGGGTTATAGTAAATGAACACACTGGTGGCAATGGAAGAGAGGAGCACAATGACTACCGAATAGTACCATTCCCACAATACAAACATGGCCGCTCCGATCAGCAGGGCCATGTAGTTGAGACTATGCCCCAGCAGCGCTCCATTGGAGACCAGGCTGTACGTATATGCATTCTGCAACGAGATGAGCAGAAAGGGAACGGAAACCACAAAGTACGAAGGAAGATGCAGTGGCTTACGCAGAATAACGGTAGTCAAAATAGCAGCCGACACCGCCAGCCGGATCACCAACAGGTGCAGCCAGCTATCAGGAATGTTGATGAAATCGGTAATGGCAAAGATGGGATCGAAGATAATGGATGCCCAGCAAGCAATAAGGTGATAACGGGAAGAGGCATTCTCCAGCTCGGATTTCCACTCTCCAGGAGTAATCCGGGCGATCAACTGGCGAACTGTAAACCCGTTAATTTTCATCATTCACTAACTGACGCAAAAATAGTTAATATTTTAAGCCTTCCCCCTCACTACTCCCACCAAACCCCACTTACCTGATCCCAACGGTAATTCTACGGTCAGGATTACCTGTTCCTGTATGTTTTATGCTTCTGTTTCTCCTCCTTTGTTCGCTCTGCAAAATGATTACATACGATAAAAGAGCATTAACTGGATTTTTAAGGATAGCGAATTACATACCGGCTTCGCGCGTCAGGTAACTGACTTTTATCATGAGAGATAAAGTGACCACAGAAAGTTTGGCTACTGGCGTTCGTCAACTGTGTTTTGTATGGGCACATCGCTATTGAAAGTGGATTCTTCTGACACGTCATCCTTCGACCGAATAACTAATTCATCTTCTCCAAGCCACTTATTTTAACAGGTAAACAGGACATCAAAAACGACAAAAGGTGGTGGCCTTTCCGTGCTGTTTTTATTGATCAATCATTGCTGAAAATGAAAACTATCCCACCTCATTTTTCGTTGATGAAGTAAATGATTTTCGGTGTGGTTGTAACCTTACAAATAACGTAGCGTATTAGATATGATCATGTTTTTGATCTATATTGTATAGGTCAATAAAGAAAATTCTTGATAGTCCTGATTAAGCAGTAACTCCTTCTGCTAAGGATGAACGAAGCAAAATACTATATCTAACGGAGTGCGATGAGAATAAAATTATGAACTGGGTAACTATTTATATTTCGGGAAAAGAAGACTTCAGAGAAGATATTTTAAAAAGTCTTAAGGACTCTGATTTTCCATTCATGCAGGGATATTCCGAAGCCAACGACCTGGCTTTGTTCTGGATTGATGAGAAAGCAAGTGTACGTGATTTCAAGAAAGCGATCGGCAGCAAGCTGGTATTCAAATACCGTCTGCACTTCTTCGCCAGTGTGGAAGAATTCGTGGAGTCAAAAAACATCAAAATCAATTCTTTCACTAAAGAAGAGCAAGCCTTGATCCGGAAGATGAAGGCCTGGGATAAGTCAAGAAACAACAGCCTGCAGGTAGCGTAAACCTGATCTAACGCTCCACGACATCCGCTATCCACTCCGTGGCTTTCAATGCCAGATCGGGTAGTAGATTTTTCTTTCCGGATTTAAATGAGTGGTCAGCGCCTTCCAGCGTCATTAAAGTAGCCAAACGCAATGGCGAGGTCACCTTTTCGATCAGTGACCTTTCAGCCAGTGCATCGCGTGTTCCTTGTAAGAAGAGCATGGGATGCGTTATCGTTTTAAGATGCTCGGCCCGATCGGTTGCCGGCTCACCGGCAGGATGAAGCGGGAATCCAAAAAGAACAATACCCTTGACAAACTCATCCGGGTTCCTGGAAAGGTATTGTGTGGTCATCCGGCCACCAAAAGACTTGCCCCCGGCTATGATGGGCGTAAGTGGAAATAAGCTGTGCGCCTTCGCTAATACCTGCTGCACCGTCTTCTCTGCGATGACGCCATTGTCGGGTCGCTTCTTTCCCTTCTCCATGTAGGGGAAGTTGTAGCGCAAGGTGCCAATACCACCTGCGGCCAGCGCCTGCGAAAGTTGTACCATGAAGGAGTGACCCATTCCCGCACCGGCCCCATGAGCCAGCACCAGCAATGCCATCATGTGATCCGGCTGGATGATCTCTGCGGAAACTTCACCCAACTTTTCGGAAATAAAAATGCGTAATGTGCTATTCATTGGCTTTACTGATTTTCAGCTGATAAAGATCAACTAAATTATTCAGATCGTCAGAATAGCGATCACATCAATCGCTGACTGATTTCTCCCTGTCTGCTATTATTAAGTTCAGCACTTCTTACTTATCATTGCCACATGGCATGGTTGGAAAAACAGTTGGTCGTAAAGAAATCCCAGATACCCGGATCAGGAAAAGGTTTATATACACGAGCGGACATTGCAAAGGGAGCATGTATTTGCGAATACAAGGGCCGCATTCAACCATGGAAAGACGTGAAGCACGAAGATGGTTACAACGGTTACCTCATGCGCATCAACCGACAGCAGGTAATCAACGGACTGAACTACAAAAAAACATTTGCACGCTATGCGAATGATGCCAGCGGTATAGCTAAAATCAAGGGTTTGCGTAACAATGCCGTGTTTATTACCGATGGCAAACGATGCTTTCTGGAGGCAAAACGTACTATTTTGAAGAACGAAGAAATTTTAGCGGGCTACGGAAAAGAGTACTGGATACTCATTCGCAAGATCAGACGTGAGGCAAAAAAAATATGATTTTAGCTGGTAAGTGAAAAAAGAATATATATTTGCGACATTATTTTAACACTAACGTTAACAAACAACCACAAATGACAAAAGCTGAACTTATCGCGAAGATTGCTGAAGATGCAGGTACAACTAAGGTACAAGCTACTGCCGCCCTTGGATCATTTTTAGAAGCAGTAACTAAAACTTTGAAGAAAGGTGACCGTCTCACTTTAGTAGGCTTTGGTACTTTCTCTGTATCCAAGCGTGCTGCACGTGTTGGCCGCAACCCATTCACTGGTGCTAAATTGAAAATCAAAGCTAAGAAAGTAGCTAAGTTCAAGGCGAGCAAAGAACTTTCAGGTAAATTATAATCTGCACTGAATTAGCAAAAAGGCCCCGGTGCAAGATGTATCGGAGCCTTTTTTATTATACCGCAATTCCCTTCTATCTAAACGTGTACTTCGCTTCATAGGTCACACGATCTCCATTCGGCAGCACCTCGTTGACCTTTTTATGAGTAACATAGCCTCGCTTATTGTAGATATACTGGTAGGTACTCGTACTTGCCATGACGCCACTGCCATTTTCAACAACGAGTTTGCCGGGGTTGTTCTTGCTGAAGGTAATCAACGGATTGTAATACACCGCATCAAATTGATCCTGTGTATTCATCTGATCATCATACTCGCTAAACGTAAAAACAGTTAACAGTTTAGCGGCTGCACCATAGGGTGTATAGTAGTAAATACGGTGCGTGGTCAGATTACCTCTTGTGTCGTACTCAAAAGTATTTTTGGATGTGGGGATCTCTCCTCCTTCTTCAGGAATATTCTGCCAGGTGATCTCTTCTATGAGGCGGCCTTCGTTGTCATAATGGAACGTGTGGTAGCTTGACTTTGTGCCATTGATGTATTCATCGGCACGTAGTATTCGCGCTCCTTCCCCCTCCTGCGTGTACACCAGTTTCCATCCGGTATCCGTCAATAATTCTTTTAAATATCCTTGCGTGTCGTAAGATAAAAATTGCGAACTCTCCATGGTATTTCCGTTAGGAAACTGACTGATCATTTTAATCTGCGCAAGCCGGCCATCGTCTGTGTAAAGAAAAACTTTCGTCATATCACCTTGCACAAAAGTATCCGGCATCAGCGGCACCGGTGAAGGAGATTCATGGTCACACGCCAGCAAAATCAGTAGTGACAGCACGGAAGTAAAACGGGGTAATTGTTTCATAAACTAATTATAGGGGGTGAAGGAATTAATTTTGCCCCTCCAACGTAGATCCACTCAAAAAGGATTTCTGCTTTAAGCACTTTTCTTCAGACTAACTACCGTTAGCTTAATCCTTACATTCTCACTAATTTTAAGCTTTAGTTAAAACATAAAACGACCTCATGAGTTCGCCAGTAACCAGTGCCGAAAAGAAACCGAATACGTCTCCTTCCTTTGCCGACTATAAGGCACCACAGCCCTATAAGCCAAAGAATAAAGTCCGTATAGTCACTGCAGCCAGTTTGTTTGACGGGCATGATGCGGCCATCAACATTATGCGCAGAATCATTCAGTCCACCGGATGTGAAGTTATTCACCTTGGGCATGATCGCAGCGTGGAAGACGTAGTGAACACAGCCATACAGGAGGACGCACAAGCCATTGCCATGACCAGCTATCAGGGCGGTCATAATGAATACTTCAAATACATGCATGACCTGCTACAGGAAAAAGGGGCCGATCACATCAGGATCTTTGGTGGCGGTGGTGGTGTTATTCTGCCGGAGGAAATTAAAGAATTGATGAATCATGGCATCACCCGAATCTATTCACCGGATGACGGGCGCTCCATGGGGCTACAGGGAATGATCAATAACCTGGTAGAGGAAAGTGATTATCCCGTTGGTGAAACGTTGACCAATGAAGTGGAGCAGCTGGCTTCTAAAAATCCGTTAGCCGTGGGCCGGTTGATTTCTGCCGCTGAGAATTATTACGATGCGCACAAAGAGGTATTCCATCACATTCATGCTGTAGCAGAAAAATCAAGTGCCCCCGTATTGGGTATCACCGGAACAGGTGGCGCGGGGAAATCATCGATCGTGGATGAAATGGTGCGCCG
Organism: Flammeovirgaceae bacterium; assembly: GCA_023251155.1. Lineage (GTDB taxonomy): Bacteria > Bacteroidota > Bacteroidia > Cytophagales > Cyclobacteriaceae > ELB16-189. The sequence continues at coordinate 9,951 of JAHEZH010000041.1, forward strand.
GTTTCTTTTCGATTTCAAAGATAAAACCATAGGTATTATATCGGTTGATCCATCCAAGCGTAAGACGGGTGGGGCATTGCTGGGTGATCGTATTCGCATGAACTCCATCAACAATCCGAGAGTGTTTATGCGCTCGCTGGCTACACGTCAGAGTAATCTTGCACTGTCGGTCTATGTCAGAGAGGCCATTCAAATCTTAAAGGCAGCTGATTACGATCTCATCATTTTGGAAACATCAGGTATCGGGCAGAGTGATACCGAAATTCTCGATCACAGTGATGTATCCCTTTATGTGATGACCCCTGAATATGGTGCAGCCACCCAGCTGGAGAAAATCGACATGCTTGATTTTGCTGACGTGATCTCGCTAAATAAGTTTGACAAGCGCGGAGCACTGGATGCTTTACGCGATGTAAAAAAACAATACCAGCGCAATCATCAACTGTGGGATAAAAACCCGGACGACATGCCGGTGTTTGGCACCATTGCCTCACAGTTCAATGATCCGGGAACCAATCAATTGTACAAAGCGGTGATGAATAAGATCGCGGAAAAAACGTCTTCCGGTCTTCAATCTGATTTTGCGATCACACAGGAGATGTCAGAAAAGATCTTCGTCATTCCGCCACACCGTACACGTTACCTCAGCGAAATATCCGAAGGCAATCGCACGTACGATCAGTGGGTGGCAGAGCAGGGAGAAATCGCCCAGAAACTATATGCCGTTCAAAAAACGATTGACTCACTAAAAGAGAACAAAGACATCGTCAACGTTTTACAAGCTGAATTTGATCACCTTAAACTAAATCTTGATCCCAAAAACTGGAAGTTGATTGAAGGGTGGCACGACAAAGTAAAGCAATACAAAGGCCCACTCTTCCAATTCAAAGTGCGCGATAAGGAAATTGGCATACAAACGCATTCCGAATCGCTATCACACTTACCGATTCCAAAAGTATCCTTGCCACGCTATGAAGCGTGGGGCGATTTATTAAAATGGAATTTGCAGGAAAATGTACCCGGCGAATTTCCATATACCGCGGGCATCTATCCTTTCAAGCGCGAAGGCGAAGACCCCACCCGTATGTTTGCGGGGGAAGGTGGACCTGAAAGAACCAACCGAAGATTTCATTACGTGAGTTTGGGGATGGATGCCAAACGATTATCGACCGCTTTTGATTCGGTAACCTTGTATGGCAATGACCCGGATTACCGTCCGGACATTTATGGGAAGATCGGTAACTCAGGTGTGAGTATCTGCTGCCTGGATGATGCCAAGAAATTATACAGCGGATTTAATCTTGCAGATGCAAAGACTTCTGTATCCATGACCATCAACGGACCGGCACCCATGTTGCTTGGTTATTTTATGAATGCCGCCATTGATCAGCAATGCGAGCTTTACATTCAGAAAAACGGATTGCAGGAAGAGGTAGAAGCAAAGATCGATGCCATCTACAAAGGCAGGAAAGAAATCCGGCCTGCGTACCAGGGCGCGCTTCCAAAAGGAAATGATGGATTAGGTCTGATGTTACTTGGAGTAACCGGTGATCAGGTGTTACCCAAAGCTATTTACGAGCAGATAAAAGCAGCTACCTTATCGCAGGTGCGCGGCACTGTACAAGCCGATATTCTCAAAGAAGATCAGGCGCAAAACACCTGTATCTTCTCCACCGAATTTGCATTGCGGTTGATGGGCGATGTACAGCAGTACTTTATTGATAAAGCCGTTCGTAATTTTTATTCGGTATCTATTTCCGGTTACCACATTGCCGAAGCGGGTGCTAATCCGATTACTCAACTGGCATTTACATTGGCCAATGGGTTCACGTACGTGGAGTACTACCTCAGTCGCGGTATGAACATCAACGACTTTGCACCTAATCTTTCTTTCTTCTTCAGCAACGGAATAGATCCGGAGTATGCCGTCATCGGAAGAGTAGCCAGAAGAATATGGGCAAAGGCCATGAAGAACAAGTATGGCGCCAACGCACGCAGCCAGATGATGAAGTACCACATTCAAACTTCCGGCCGCTCGTTACATGCGCAGGAGATTGACTTCAACGACATCCGTACCACCCTGCAGGCATTGTATGCGATTTATGATAATTGTAATTCCTTACATACCAACGCTTATGATGAAGCGATAACTACTCCTACGGAAGAATCCGTTCGCCGAGCCATGGCGATTCAATTGATCATCAATAAAGAATTAGGATTAGCGAAAAATGAAAACTCCCTGCAGGGATCATTCATCATTGAAGAGCTTACCGATCTGGTCGAGGAGGCCGTGCTTACCGAGTTTGATCGTATTACCGAACGCGGTGGTGTACTTGGTGCCATGGAAACCATGTACCAGCGCGGCAAGATACAGGAAGAAAGCCTGTACTATGAAACCCTGAAACACACAGGCGAATATCCGATTATTGGTGTGAATACCTTCCTTAGTTCGAAAGGCTCTCCTACGGTCATTCCGCGTGAAGTGATCCGGGCTACTCCGGAAGAAAAAGAATACCAGATTAAAATGCTTCGCCACCTTCAGCAATTTCAAAACACAAAATCAGAAACGCTGCTCAAGAACGTACAGGAGGCTGCAATCCGAAATAATAATATCTTCGATTTATTAATGGAAGCATGTAAAGTATGCTCGCTGGGTCAAATCACTAACGCATTATTTGAAGTAGGCGGGCAATACCGCAGAAATATGTAGCCACCTTCGCTACTCGCTGTTAAAGCCTGAATCATCATCCGATGATTCAGGCTTTTTTGTGATGTCGTATTAAGAATACCTCATTCTATTTTAAGCTCCGTATTATCAAAAATGCTTTACTTGAATTTGCTATTGCTAATTGTTCCTCCTATTTTGAACAAACCTTTAAAACCAATTAATAAAAAATGAAAAACAAAATTTGGGTATTCATTGCCTTACTGGCTTTGACCAGCGCGGTAGTTGCGCAAAAGAAAAAAGACAAACCCGGGAACGGGCCGGAGGCATCCAAAGTGCAGGACAAACCCGCACTGGCCGCTCCGGTAAAAATTACTACGGTGGAGGGTATTACTGAGTACCAGCTACAAAACGGACTGAAAGTGTTGCTCTTCCCCGATCCATCCAAACAAACCATTACGGTAAACATCACCTACCTCGTGGGTTCGAAGAATGAAAATTATGGAGAGACAGGGATGGCTCACTTACTGGAGCATCTTGTTTTCAAAGGAACTCCCAATCACCCTAACATTCCGCAAGAATTGACTGCGCATGGAGCTCAGCCCAATGGCTCCACGTGGGTAGACCGTACCAATTATTTTGAAACATTTAATGCTACGGAAGAAAACCTGAAGTGGGCACTGGATCTGGAGGCTGACAGAATGATCAATTCATTCATCTCCAAAAAAGATCTGGAAAGTGAAATGACGGTGGTTAGAAATGAATTTGAAGCACGAGAAAACAGTCCGTTTAATGTGCTGATGGAGCGAGTAAACTCGACTGCTTACCTATGGCATAACTATGGCAAGTCCACCATCGGCTCACGCGCTGATCTGGAGAATGTGCCTATCGAACGCTTACAGGCTTTTTACAAAAGACACTATCAGCCAGACAATGCGGTGCTTACCGTAGCAGGAAAAATTGATGAAGCCAAAACACTGGAACTTATCAATCAGTACTTCGGAACAACGCCTAAACCGGCACGTGAGCTTCAAAAAACCTACACGCTTGATCCTACACAGGATGGCGAACGCTTTGTAACATTAAAGCGTGTAGGAGATGTACAAGTAGCCATGACGGCTTACCACGTGCCGGCAGGATCACATGCGGATTTCCCTGCGGTCATCGTACTCAGCAGTTTATTAGGCAGCCAGCCCAACGGAAGATTATACAAAGCATTGGTGGATACCAAGAAGGCAAGCAGTACCGGAGCATTCTCCCGTTCTTACCAGGAACCGGGTCTGCTCTACACGTTTGCAGAGGTATTGAAAGAAAAATCACTGGACGATGCCAAAGCCACTATGATTAAAGTATTGGATGATTTCGGCACTACACCACCCACACAGGAAGATGTGGATCGCGTAAAGAATGAAATCCTCAAGCAAATCGAACTTTCTTTCAATTCATCCCAATCCGTTTCTCTTCAGCTGAGTGAATCGATAGCAGCCGGTGACTGGCGCTTGCTGCATCTTAACCGCGATCGCATCAAAGCCGTCACCGTGGCTGATGTGGTACGTGTGGCCAGGCTGTATCTGAAACCGGACAATCGTACTTCGGGAGTGTTTATTCCTACAGAGAAACCGGATCGTTCCGAGATACCAGCTACTCCTGATGTAAATGCATTAGTGAAAGATTATAAAGGTTCACAGACTGTGGCACAAGGGGAATCATTTGATCCTTCACCAGCCAACATCGAGTCTCGTACGTTACGCAGCGAATTGCCTAACGGGATAAAACTTGCTTTACTCCCCAAGAAGACCCGCGGCGAATCAGTGGAAGCGCGAATGACGATTCGCTTAGGTGATGAAAAGTCATTGCAGGGAAAAAGTATTGCCGCTGATTTTGTTGCTGTACTCTTAATGCGCGGCACCACCAAACATACACGCCAGCAGATCAAGGATGAATTTGACAAGTTGAAAGCGAATGTATTCATTGGAGGCAGTGCACCTTACGTATCAGTGAGTATTTCCACCACTAAACCCAATCTTGCGGAAGCCATCAAACTGGTCACTGAAGTTTTAAAAGAACCCGCTTTCCCACAAGATGAATTTGACAAACTCGTGAACGAACAACTGGCCGATGTGGAGTCACAACGCAGCGAGCCGCAAATGATTGCCATGACCCGCATGCAACGCCATATCAATCCGTATGCAAAAACAGATCCGCGCTATGTGACTGATCCGGATGAAGATGTAGCTGAGATTAAAAGTGTAAAACTGGAGGAGGTGAAGAAATTCTATAAAGATTTCTATGGTGCTACAAGTGCTACCATATCCGTAGTGGGTGATTTTGATGCTGCTGCAATCAAAGATTTGCTTACCGCCTCTTTTGGTAACTGGAAAAGCACTATTCCTTTTACCCGCATTGCAGGCAAAGCAGCTCCTGTTCCTACCATCAACGAATCGATAGAAACTCCGGATAAGGCAAATGCCTTTTTCACTGCGTCATACAACTTTGATTTCCGCGATGACAATCCGGACTACCCGGCCATGGTATTAGGTAACTATATGTTAGGAGGCGGTTTTCTTAACTCGCGCCTTGCTACGCGTATTCGTCAGAAAGAAGGATTGAGCTACGGTGTAGGTTCACAATTCAGTGCCGGGTCATTGGATCCGGTAGGCACATTTATGGCTTATGCCATTTACGCACCTGAAAACGTGACCAAGCTGGAAGCTGCTTTTAAAGAAGAGATCAACAAAGTAATCACGGATGGTTTTACGGCTGAAGAAATTGCTGCTGCCAAATCAGGCTGGTCGCAATCACGCACGGTAGCCAGGGCACAGGATGCCGTGTTATCCGGAACGCTCAATAACTATCTGTTCATTAATCGTGATTTAACATGGGATGACGCCTATGAGAAAAAAGTAATGGCACTCACCCCGGAACAAATCAATACAGCCATGAAAAAATACCTGCAGCTCGATAAGATTAACATCGTGAAAGCAGGCGACTTTGCAAAAGGCAAGAAGTAATCACTAGTAAAGTGTATAACAAAAAAATCCCGGCTGAGAATCATCAGCCGGGATTTTTCATTTATGACTTCCTCTCTGAAAGAAGATTAATATTTGATTGTCTTTACAGCACCAGAGTTATCAGTTACTTCAAAAGTAGGAGCGCCGGATACTTTTTGCAAGTTGTAAACTAAACCAAGGCTGCCATTTACAGTTACACTTTCATTGTGCACAAGGTTGTTTTCACCATCAAAGATTCTCACATTGATTTTTTCTGATCCCATGTTAGCCACTGCCAGTAAATATTTACCTTCTTCATTGATCTTAGCTACGTGTACATTCTTAGCAACAGCTACAGGTTGGTAATTTACTGTCTGAGCCAATTTGTTTGAGCCATCAGCAATTTCGATCGTGTATTCACCGAACTCAAGACCTGTGAAGTTAACAGGACGAATGAAGCCGTTTGATTCATTGATCACCTCTGTGAATACGGTCTCACCTGAAGTGTTACGGATGTTCATCTTTACTTTACCTTGAGATGCTCCTTCATAGATCACCTTAAAGGTACCTGCTTGCTTCTGATTGATAACGGCTACTTTAGAAGTAGTTTGTGCAAAGGCTGTGGTAGCTACCAGAGCGATTACTGCGAAAAGGATAGATTTTGTTTTCATAATGTTTTATTTTTTAGTTTCTAGTATCAGATGATTACGTTGTGTTTTGCTGTAATCATGATACAAATGTAACGGGCTGGTTTCATTCGCGGCCATTCGTTGTAAGTAAACCTGATATTTAAAACAAAAAAACGTTTGCATAAAAAGCGCTTTCTCTTTTCTAAAAATTGACAGCTAAAATCGATAAGAACAATAAATCCAATCCATCAAATTTTGGCAACGGTTGCAATTTGTACGCATAAAAATTCAATTCATTTAAATTTGAGGCTTTTCACTACTTCTTCACTCAAAAGCACCTTACTGAAAAACAAAAAAATAATCGGATGGCTATGAGCTATCGGTATACTTCATATACCTATTGGAACATCCTATAAAAACAAAAAGGCCCCGGAAAGGGCCTCTTTGTTTTTATATACACCAGCTGCTGTTAGTACTGAAGCCGCTGTGCTGTGCCATTGGCATGAATGATTTCAAAAGCAATACCGCCTTTCACCTGGCTCAGATTATAAACCTGAGCGAACGTATCATTGATTTGCTGCAATTCAGTGTAGATAATCTTATCCGTTGAATCGTAAATGTTAACGGTGATCTGTTCCTTGCCCTGACCGGAGGCGGTAAGAAGGTATTTTCCCTCATCCGATTTCATCTTTCTCACCTGGATCAGTTTTTCCAGCTTACCGGATTGGTACACCACTTTCTCAGCCTGTGACTGAGTACCATCATCAATACGAATGGTGTACTCGCCCTCTTTCAGGTTCTGAAAGTTATACGGACGCACAAAGCCGTTTACCTTTCTAATCGTTTCAGTGAACACTTCCTGATTCTCATCATTCAGGATGGACACCTTTACGTTGGCTGCTTCGGCTGCTTTATAGTATACTTTGAATAAACCGTTCTCAGCGTTTTGCATTACTGCGATACCTGACGAACTCTTAGGGCTTTCTTCGGCCCCGCCTGCGAACATTGCTGTACTGAAAAGTACGATGGATGTGATTGCTATTATTTTTTTCATAACCTAAACCTTTGCACCTAAGACGACCTGAAGTGCCTAAATGTTGCAGCGCAAACGTTAAAGTTTCATTAACCTAAGAAGAAAAAGATTTAACACAACCTTATCGGAGAAAGGCCGTTCGAGTGGAATTTTGTTAAAATGATGAAAGTGTAAATCAATTCAGATGAAAAACATCTTTTGCTTTTTCTACATGATGCAGAAGTTGCTTCTGGTAGTGCAGGTGATGGAGCAGAAATAATTCTTTCTTCTCTTCATCAGACAAAACAAATTTCAGGCGCTGGTTCATATCAAGACCCAGCTCATTGGCGATATGATAAACCGAAACTTCTTTAGCAGGAGTAGAAATATGTATGGCCGATAGATAAGAGTCAAACTCCGATTTTAATTTATTGCTTACCTGTACAGTAAGATCCGTGTTCCATAATCGCACATCACCGCCCGGATATAGCTTGTCCTCGTGGGTTCGATACAATTTGGTCATCTCAAAAATATCCGTGCACCTTACGATAATGTCCGATTCTCCCTCCGGATAGCGCTTGATTACACTCTCCAGCTGAACCAGGGCCCCCAGTTTTTCTGTATTCAAAGTATGGCTAAAGTAGATACCAAAGGAAAAATCACGCTTTTCCGCATCCTCCAGCAACTGGCGATATCGCTTTTCAAAGATATGCAGGGGCACCAATTCTCCCGGCAGGGGAAAAATGGATAGCGGGAACATGGGTATTTTTATCAGATCAGACACGTTTGCTTAACATATAAAACAGATAAAAGTTTTAATCATTAATAGCTGATGAGGTGGCGGGGCGAAACACCTAACTTCTCCCGAATCTCCTTTTCGCCTTCCAGAAAGGATAAATTGATCAGAAAAGAGAAGCCCGCAACCACGCCACCCAACTTCTTTACCAGCGACCCCGAGGCGCAGGCCGTGCCTCCTGTTGCCAGCAAATCATCGTGGATCAGCACCTTCCAACCTGGTTTTATGGCATCGGTGTGCATCTCTATCGTTGCTGTTCCGTATTCCAGCTGATATTCTTCTTTTATGGTGTGATAGGGAAGCTTACCCGCCTTTCGGATAGGAATGAAAGGCACCTGCATTGCTTCGGCCAGCAGTGTACCGAACAGAAAGCCTCTGGCCTCTACGGCTGCGATCGCATCAACCGGCGTGGACTTGAACTGGTCCAAGATCAATTTCACTACCTCCGCTCTTGCTTCAGGTACGGCCAGCAACGGAGTGATGTCTTTAAATACAATTCCGGGTTTAGGGAAATCCGGTACGTCCCTCAAAAGCGATTTTAGTTTTTCCGACATGCTGGCAAAATAGGTAATTTTAACATGGATTATACAACCGGGGAAATGGAGTTGTTCTTTTCTACTCGTCTCTGGCTCACAATGAAGTGCCTGATAAAATGACCATGATCGGATCCATCCTTTCGATTCAGAATTACGTTTAGCCCTCAACCAACAAAATAACTCATTCATGCTGATCATTCATCAATTCAAAAAGCAATTCAATGATCACATTATACTGGAGATCGGACACCTGGAATTTGCACCTGGTATTCATTGGATAAAAGGTGAAAACGGTTCGGGTAAGACTACTTTTTTCAAATCAGTAAGTGGTATTATTCCCTTTGAAGGTGAAATCTCCTTTTCTACCGGTATCGACTCCAGGAAACAACCGGTGTTATTCAGGGCACAAGTTAATTACAGTGAAGCGGAACCTGCTTATCCCGGATTTCTTACCGCAAAAGATGTCATCCGTTTCATTGGTAAAATAAAAAATGAATCGATCGCTCGGCAAGATAAGTATGTAAGCCAATTTGGTGTGGATGCGTTCTTTGAAAAATCCTGCGAAACCTATTCGAGTGGAATGATGAAGAAGCTTTCGCTGGTCACGGCATTCTTCGGCAATCCGAAACTGATCATACTGGACGAACCTCTTATCACACTGGATGAGCAAGCCAGATCTGTTCTTTATCAGGTCATCAAAGAGAAACTGAAGCAGGGCGATATCACATTCCTGATGTCATCACACCAAAGTATCACTGCCGCTGACCTGGAGATAGTGCAGACACTACGTATCCAAAACAAGCAACTGATCAAACTTTGAAAGCACTGGGTAAAGTTTTCCTTCGCGTCTTTGTCACCGAATACTATCGTGTCAACTTTGGATTCTTCCTGCTGGTTGCCGGAATCTGTTTTGGTTTTCTGCGCGCGCCTGAACATAAGGCGTTAGCAGAAGCATTTGTGAGTTCTTCTTTTCTTTTGCTTATACCCCTTACTGTCTGGCTTATCTATAGTTTCAAGGTGATTACTTTCAATAATCTCCTTTTAATAAAACACGAAAATAATTTTCTATTTCATGCATCGACCTTGCCGCGTTTTCAGTTAATCCAGCACATCAGCATGATCTCTTTTCTTCAACTAATGCCAGCATCAGTGTATGGGCTTTTTCTAATCCTTACTGCATTAAAAGTAAAGGCTATTCTATCTCTGGCTTTAATCATCCTTGCGTTGGTCATTCTTCATGCGTTGATAATATGGAGAACGATAAACGCAATTTTAAAACCGGATGTTGGAAGGAAAGTAAGTACATTGAAAAACAAGATCGATGGATGGTTTACCAAACCCTTCATCTGGTTTTATCCGGAGTGGATCTTTCGGCAACAACCCTTATTAGTCATCGGCACGAAGGTATTTTCATGCCTGCTTATAATAGGGATTTCTCACTTCTATTTATTTGACACCTACGATGAACGGTTCATGGCCATGGGATGTGTGCTGGCCTACTCTTCCAATCTCGTCCTGGTCTTTTATTACCACCGTTTTGAAAATTTTCATTTTGCTTTCTTCCGGGGATTGCCGTTTGGACTAATGAAGAGAGGGGTTAATTTTCTGATCACTGTATTTATTCTTTCCCTTTTTGAATCCATCGTGCTGCTTCGTTATTACCCTGAGCAGCTTCACGTCATCTATTATGTATTGTTGATCTTACTCGCTTTGAGTATCTATGCGATAGGCTATGCCTGTCTCTTCATTAAAGACATCACGCTTGAATTCTTTATTCAGAAAGTGGGCATCGCTGCTTTTATCTGGATAATACTCATCTTATTCAAAGTGCCGCTACCTGTATTTATCGCCGTACATTTTCTCATGGCCTACATTGTGTATAGAAAGAACTTCTATGCATTCGAATTCAACTCAGCGATTGGTTCTGATAAATAGAACACTAAATAAGATCAGAAAATCACCTGACCATTCAGAATAACGGTCTCTACCGGATTGCTGCCAAAGTGATAAGGCATAAAAGCAATGGAGGAAAGCGGTGTGGTGATGAACAGGTTAGCGACTTTTCCCTTGGTGATGCTTCCATGGGTATCGGATAGTTCCAACGCATACGCGGTATTGATGGTGGATGCGTTGATTGCTTCCTCCGGAGTCATCTTCATTTTGATACAAGCCAACGAAAGCATCAAGGGCATGTTTCCACTTGGTGCACTTCCGGGGTTATAATCAGAGGCAATGGCAAGGGGCAAACCGGCTTCCATTATTTTTCTCGCCGGTGGGAAAGGAAGATTCAAAAAGAAGGCTGCTCCTGGCAATGCGGTCGGCATGGTTCTGCTCCCTTTCAACACTTCTATTTCTTCGTCACCTATGTTTTCAAGATGATCCACGCTCAGGGCACCTGTCTTCACGCCTACCTGTACTCCTCCCGAACGATACAATTGATTAGCATGAATGCGTGGCTTCATACCAAACTGCTTGCCCCGCTCTACTATTTCTTCTGTTTCATCGGGCGAGAAGAACCCCTGTTCACAAAATACATCAATATAGTCGGCCAGCTTTTCATCGGCTATAGCCGGAATCATTTCTTCCCGTATCAGCCGGATGTAGTCTTCTTTGGTGTACTCCTTAGGAACAGCATGCGCACCGAGAAAAGTTGTCTTCACCGTAAGTGGTGTTTCTCTTCCGATTCGTCTGGCAACGCGAAGCATTTTTAGTTCATCACGCAGCGTTAATCCATAACCGCTTTTAATTTCTACCGCACCTGTGCCTGTTTTAATGATCTCATCCACACGCTGCAAGGCTCGCTCAAATAGCTCTTCCTCTGAAGTGGCTTGTAGTTTTTTGGCAGAGTTCAGTATGCCTCCACCTTTGGCAGCAATCTCTTCGTAAGTAACGCCTTTGATCTTCATCACAAACTCCTCTTCGCGCGGAGCAGCAAAGATCAAATGTGTGTGCGAGTCAACAAAGGAAGGAAATACAAAACGCCCTGTGGCATCTAGTACTTGTGTGGCCGATGAACGGACTAACTCGTCCATCGTGCCATACCCGGCAATCAATCCGTCTTTAATGGCTACATAGGCATTTTCCAAAACAGGAAGTTCTGCCATTGCCTCACCCGCAACAAAAGAAGGCGTAGAGGTACGTGTCTGTACGAGTCCTTTGATATTGACGATAAGTATATCAAAGGGCATTACAATGAATTATTTACCGAATGACTCTACCTTGTAATCAAGGTTGGTACCATAGAGCGGTAAGCTGATTTTGAACATGGCAAAGAAGCCACGGCCAGCTATGCTCGGACGATAACCGATTTCACCACCGTATCCCCAGCTAAGGGTACGGTTGAACTTTCCATCCAGGCCGGCACGAAATCCAATTTTATTGAGCTTAACAGCCTCTGCTGAATAAGTACTGGTTACATTGGAAACCGGATCATAGTAAGTCATATTACCCAAAGTAAGACTTGGGGCAAACATAATATCAAAAAAGGCAGTGAACATACCATCGTCCAATCCTTCCTCGTACTTATCAAAATTGACAGCCACATTTCTGATCCAACTCATCGAACCTCCTACATACACATTGGCTGACTTAAGATTTCCAAATGCATTAAAATCTTTAACCGTTCCATTGGCATCAGCCACATACGTGGAGCTAAGTGTTACCGCGCTGTTCTCCGTATTGACAATACTTGTGTTATCCAGGCCTTTATTTTTCAGCGCTTCAGTCAAGTTAGCTGTGCTTTGCCAGTAAATACCCCCCAGGCGTGCGCCATAAATCTTTCTTACTTTACAGGGTACTTCGGCTCTCAATGGAACGCGCGCGGCCCATTTATCTCCTTTATAGCTGTTCTTATACAACACCATTTTGGTCTTTGAGCTGATGTCGAAATCCTTGATGTGATAGGTAGCCCCTGCCTCGAAATAAATAAACCCTACCGGCTTTGTGCGCGACATCTGAATAAGCTGAGCACCATCATCGTATTTGGGCCCATCTTTTAGTGCCAGATCACGATTGATATCAAAAAAACTGGATGAATACGACTTGCGGAAATGCGCCTTAAAATCAATTTTCTCCTTTAGATAATAACTTGCCTCTACCCCGAACCCAGCGTTTACATTGGTAGCAAACACTTCACCGTAAAGTGGCTGAAATCCAATGAAGAGCTTATTTACAGAATAGGGCTCATCATACAACTCCTCGAAGGTAACAGCGGTTTTATCCTTGCGATCGTTTTGGCTAAATGCCTGAAAAAACGCCAGAACAAGTGTTACTGAGGCTAAAAATTTTCTCATGGGTGGATACTTTGAATTCTAAAGTTAGTAAAAATTCATGTTTATACCTTCACTGACAGGTTTGACTGGGCTTCCAGTTCCTGAATGCGACTGATGTATTCCTGCTCCTTGCGGTGCATTTCTTCCTGGGTAGCCGAAAGTTCTTCCATATTCTGGCGCATTTCTTCTTCCTGCGCCTTCATCTCTTCTGCCTGCTGCTGCGTCTGCTCCAGCAATATGCGCGTGCTTTCGTTGATTTTGATATTCGAAATAGTAGAAGCAATGTTTTCCGCAAACTTGGCTACGAGATCGACTACATGCGGAGGATAAAGTTGAAAGGACGCCAGCTCCAGCACTCCAAAAACCTTCTCATTTGTCTTTAACGGCATCATCAACAGTGACTGTGGCTTTTCTCCACCCAAACCTGAAGTGATCCGAATGTATTCCTCCGGAACCTCGGTCAGATGAATTTCTTCCCGTTCCATAAAACATTGCCCTACCAGCCCCTGCCCGATGCCGATGCGTTTATTCAGGAACTTTTTGCGCTCGTACGCATAGCAGGCGATCAGATCAAGATAGGTATCCTGTGGATCATCGTCATTGAGAATGAACAAGCCGCCCTGATTACTGTTGGTGTACTTCACCAGGAATTTGATCACTTTATCATATAACTCAGCAGCGTTACCTGAGTCGCGCAGAATGCCGCTGATGTTGGCAATACCCGTGCTTGCCCAGCCTCTTCGCTTTTCCTCTTCTGCATTGTTGATTAGTTTATTACGCATGGAGATCAATGTGGCGCTAAGCTCATCCTTGGCGTCCGACTCGATCTGCATATTGTAATTGCCGCTCGCCATGGCTTCAATGAATTGGGTGAGCTGCTCTACCCGTTTGCTTTCTTCAGCAATCAGTAACTTATTGGAGCTACTCTCTTTGCGGCTAATGGCCAGCTGACGATTAACCAGCACAAGCACGGTAATAACAAACAATACGATCAATACCACAGAAATCCAGCCCAAGGTTTGAAGCAATGCTCGCTTATCGGCCGCCTCGTTTTTATATCCTGTTATTACATTCTGAACAGAGGTGCTCACCACAGGAAACTGTGTGGCTGTTTTCTCATCGTTGGTTTTGATCTGATCCTGCAACTTACCGATAGCGACTATGGCTTCTTTAAGCTGCTCTTTACGATCTTCGGATTTAGATGCATTGAAGTTGATGCCTCCCGATTGAAATTGGGCATGAGTAAATGTACCATCAGCGATCTGCTGCAACAGTATTTTTTCTGTTTCCAGGGGGGTGATGATATCATTGGCAACATCGATGGTTTTACCTTCCTTTTTCTGAGTGAAGTTGTGCTCTGCCAACTGGGTATATCCGGTGAGCAGGTCACTCAACCGGGTAATTGAGTTCACTTTCCCATCACTTGCCATTAAATGAATAATGACATAGATAACCAAACCGGTTACCAGTAGTGCCGATAGGGCGAGTGCTACAATTTGTTTCGGTAGAGAGGAAAATCCCATGAAGCAGCTTTTACAGGCAACGAAATTAGCCAAAAGAAGTCGCTATGGGCAGAACTTGTAAGAATTTCAAGCAAAAAAGACTTTTTCCGGAAGCTATTTCTTCAAATTGAGCTGTACCAGTTCCCCGTTTATAATGCGCACGAAGGGTACATATTGATTGTCGCGGCTGTTGGTAAACGAATAGCCGGGACTCAAGTAACCGGGCACAAACCCTGCCTGATGAAGTCCTTCCTGGAAATAGACGCCATATTGGTGAAGCACTTTGCCTATAAAATCCATAAACTCATAGCCCACACGCGCATAGGGCGAAGGCACTGTGCCGTGTTTACGAATGTACTTTCTGCGAAAATCGAGGTAAGCCGGATTGTGAGCCGATACATAGTTGGGTGAAGCCATCGTTACACGCAGGCGCTCAAAATTATCGTAGTTAATTGAAGCTTCGTTGGCAATCCAGTTTTCGGTACCGATGACAATGATGGAATCGCCACGCGTTTGCACACTACCAATTACTTTGGAATAGATCAATGTATTATCAGAAGCCACAAAAATACTTCCTAGGCTATCGCGCCTGATTCTGAAATTCCTGGGCATTTTATTATCATCATAGTCGGTGGCCGTTGCAATCAATGGCTGGATCACCGATGTGTTTTCTTTCGCTATTTTCCGGGTAAGCACGATTCTCAAACCAAGCTGGTTTGCTTTGCGTATGAAGTTGTAAGCCATGACCGAATCTTTAGCGGTTTCGCCAAGGAATACCATACAGTTTTTATTCCCAATGGTATTCGCCACCATCTCGGCCGATTTGATGGCCAGTGTTTCAAAACTGGGTTGAAACAACATGCTGTAAGGATTGTCTCCCAGAAAAGCAGAGTTATTCGAAACGGGATTGATCATACTGATATGATTGGCCATGGAAAACTCCTGCACCAGTTTCGCTTCTTCCGGAAAAAATGGCCCGATGATCAGGTCAGACGATTTCAACTCATCGGTTTTCAATAATTTCGCCAGCTTGTCTACATTCTTTTCTGTATCATAGGCAAGCAGGTCCACAGCAATACCTTGTTTGGCCAGCGTATCCGCTGCCAGTTTCATGCCTTCGTATAAATCAATCACAAACTGATTGGCTTTCGTAGCCGAAGTTGGCTCTAATGTATTGGCCAGGAAAGGAAATAGCAGAGAAACACGATAGCGGTCTTTCTTTACCGATGCCGGCTTAACGGCCGAAGCAAACTCGTTACGGTCCAGTTTAAACTTTGAAATCAATTGATCTAAAAGCGCGGCGTCCTGCTGATAGACGGGTTGTTTGGATATCGCTTTCGCTAATGCCTGCGCTGCAATGGCATTGTCCGGATTTTCTTCCATCACCATCTTTAGTGTTTCCGGATCATCAATCTGTGACAGGTACGCCCTTTGCATGGAAGCCACATCTTCATTAAGAGCCGATGACTTAATGGATTTTAATTGCAACAGCCCCTGAAAATACTGACGCTGATCAAAATAAATTTTGGCCAGCCAATAGTTCACATCGTCCATCTGATCCCAGTCGGGATGAAGCTTTTTTAGCTGTAACAGATTATCTTTTGCTACGGCGGTATATCCCAGGTAATAGGCCGACAAGGAATAGAAGAAGGCGGCATATTCCGAGTAAGGATTGTTTACATCATAAATAATCAATGGCTTGAAGGACTCCATCGCCAGGCTGTAGCTCTTCTCATCGAAAAGATCTTTGGCGTTTTTATACTGACGCTTGAAATCCTGAGCCTGAACCGAAACACTGGTCAGCAGAACAAAAACAATAACAGGAAGAACAGAACCTGGACGGAAGACCTTACTCATGAATTTTATTTATTCCCACTCAATAGTAGCCGGTGGTTTTGAACTGATATCATACACCACGCGATTTACTCCTTTTACTTTATTGATGATATCCGAAGATACTTCACTTAAAAATTCATGAGGCAAATGTGCCCAGTCGGCTGTCATACCATCTACACTGACTACGGCACGCAGGGCGACCACTTTTTCGTACGTACGTTCATCTCCCATCACCCCTACCGACTGCACCGGCAGCAACATCGCACCCGCCTGCCACACTTTATCGTACAAGTTATGCTTTCTTAGTCCACCGATGAACAAACTATCGACTTCCTGCAGTATGCGCACTTTATCGGCAGTTATATCGCCTAAAATACGTATGCCAAGTCCAGGACCAGGGAAAGGATGACGCCCCAATATGGCAGGATCGATGCCCAATGTCTTACCAACAAGACGTACTTCATCTTTAAATAAAGCACTCAATGGTTCTACTACTTTCAGTTTCATCTTGGCAGGAAGACCACCTACATTGTGGTGCGATTTGATCGTCACCGAAGGGCCTTTCACCGATACCGACTCGATGATATCAGGATAGATCGTGCCTTGTCCTAACCACTTCACCTCGGTCAATGCTTTTGATTCCTCATCAAAAACATCGATAAATGCTTTACCAATGGCTTTGCGTTTAGCTTCCGGATCAGTCAGCCCTTTCAGGTCGGCATAGAAGCGTTCTTTGGCATCCACCCCTTTTATATTCAGTCCCATGCCCTGATAGGAATTCAATACACTTTGAAATTCGTCCTTGCGGAGAAGTCCGTTATCTACAAAAATGCAATACAGGTTTTTGCCAATCGCTTTATGAATCAAAATTGCCGCTACGGTAGAATCCACTCCGCCGGAAAGTGCCATTACCACTTTATCGTTGCCTAATTTCTTTTTCAGCTCTTCTACGGTGGTGTCGACAAACTGATCGGGAGTCCATTCCTGGGCGCAGCCGCAGATCGTTACTACAAAGTTTCTCAACAGGTTCTTTCCTTCGAGCGAGTGCGTTACTTCCGGGTGGAACTGAATGGCATAAAGCGGGCTGCCTTTCTTTTGAAACGCTGCCACTTTCACCGAAGGGGTACTGGCGATCACCTCAAACTGATCCGGTAAAACGGCAATAGTATCCGCATGTGACATCCATACCTGCGAATCGAGAGAAATCTCTTTCAATAATTCATTATGATGATTGACCATGGAAAGCTTGGCACGACCATACTCCCGCATCTGCGAGGGCAATACTGTACCACCGGCTTTCTGGGCGATGAGCTGCGCTCCATAACACACTCCCAACACGGGCAGGCTTCCAAATTGATTTAAATCGATGTCCGGAGAGCCTTCGTCACGTACGGAACACGGGCTACCCGACAGGATAACTCCTTTAATATCAGGGGTAATAGCTGGAATTTTACTAAAGGGATGAATCTCGCAATACACGTTCAGCTCGCGTACCCTGCGGGCGATCAATTGTGTGTATTGCGAACCGAAATCAAGAATAAGAATTTGCTCTGCCATGCGCGAAATTAATGCCCTTCCCGGCAGAGAACAAGCATTAATTCAGACTTTAGGTGATCGGCCCGGATACTGCGCTATTTCAGTGCTTCTTTCCGGCTTTTGAAACGGGCAATAGTCATCAACCAAAAAGGCGAAAAAAGGAACACTGCCGGCACCATCCAGGCACCCCATTCCACACTCATGTCTTATCCATTCCAGTATCATTCACCTCATGCAGCATGTGGGCCAGTATGGGTTCACATTTTTCCTTGCAACACGGATAAAAATGACCGTGCTTCCAGAATTCGGATTTGGGAGACTGACCCCACCAGAATTCGGCCAGGGCAAGCGGTTTCATCTGATGCTGAAAAGCATACTGCAACAATTTCGGAGCAGCACACTCACCTGCCCCGCTGGGAGGATTTCTTTGTAATGCTTCCTGGAAAATCTCATTCAGGCTTTTCTCTTCACCTGCGCGATTCAAAAAAGAATAGTGATCGAAAAGTTCTTTCTGCAATACGGCCGACAATGCTTTACGTTTTGTTTTCAGCAGCTTAATTCGCTCAGCATGTCCGTCTGACTTCAGCATAATCAGTTCGTTCACTTCTGCATTGATACCGTTGAGCTGCTGCATACCCTCATTTAAAAAACCATGAGGAGTAAGTCCATCAAATACCGGAGGAACAAACCGGGAATGATGATTACCACCAGCCATTTTACCTGAAAAAGCAGCGAGATAGCCCACTTCATTCTGTCGTGTTTTCACAACGAGTACGCCAAACATTTTCCCAATGACCACTCCTTCCTGTTTTATGGACGACAAGCCGAAGTTATGATTCCATTCCTGCTGGTGCCTAAGATAGTGCTGCAAGTCTTCTATGGCTAACCTGCAGAGCGGATGGGGCTCATCCACCAGCAAAGTGAACTGATCCGGAGAGGCATCAGTTTCTACTATCGAATCCGTTAAGGAAATAAAGAAAGGACTGGATTCTGTTTGTACTGATTGCATTTTGAATGATTGGCATCGCCTTCCGAAGAAAGGGGTGCAAAGGTAGTAGAGTTATCATGAATTGTACGATGAGTGATATGATATCCAAAAAGAGCTCTTGTTATCTTGTTAAAAGAACTCCTTACTCTCGGGGAGACCCGTTCTTAGAATCGGTACGGTGCGCCACCTTTGAATATCTGTTATTAACTCTTTTCCTTCCGGTCGGCCCGGCTTGAGCGTATTCATTGGCATAGCTTTCATTCGCGATCATGTAATGATAAATGCTCCAGCTATCAAATTCCATTTCGGCAAATTCCTTGCTCAGAGAGAGGTTACTGTTCTCAAGTGATGAAGTTCCGGTAATGGAGTCGCGGTGAACATCCGTTGCCCACACGATAGTAAGTGAATCTTCCTCTGGCTTTTGTATGCGTACTGAAGCTGAGCCACGGGTTGAATGGGTCTGGGCCTGCCCTACAAAATGAACGCTGGCAAGAATAGTGAGAAGTAACATCATCTTTTTCATAGTATCAGTCATTTAGCTGATCCATAGGAGTATCAAATTCGTGCCATTTAACCATTACTCACCGGAAGAAAGAAGAGGATAAAATGATAAATCACTAATAATCAACAGCTAAAACCGCTGTTCTCGCGCCTTCAAAAAAACGACCTCATCAAAAAGGACAACGTAGAAAACATAAAAAGTGAGGATTTATTCATCACTTTTATTCACAGGTTTAACTCATGCATGCTGCAAGGGGCACGATGGATTAGTCATTACCCACAGGATGGTACCGATTGCCTGATGGCAGCAACACCGCACACAAAATTCCATTCCTTTGGCAGGATGATATGCATTCCAATTCGGTTACCCTTAAATCAGATCACTACTATTTATGTACGACTATCTTAACAGAACACTGGCCCGCTATTTTAAAAAGTCAACCTTGTTTAAAGCGCTCTTCAACTTATCTCCCATGTACAGGCGCAGTACAGGAAGGATCCGCTATGTGTCGGATGATTTGATGACCGTGAAGATTGAAATACCGATCAGTTATAAAAACAAAAATTATGTAGGCACCATTTTCGGAGGAAGTCTTTTTTCGGCTACTGACCCGATCTATATGATTCAGCTGATCCAATTATTAGGCAAAGAGTATGTGGTGTGGGATAAGGCTTCCACCATACGGTTCAGAAAACCTGCCACTAAAAATACGTACGCAGTGTTTGAGTTCACGGCTGACGAAATTGTGAAGATCCAAACCGATGTGGCGCAGCAGAATGAAATCAATATCGTGAAGCATCTGCAGCTGACTGATGCCAGCCAAACCGTATTTGCCGAGGTGGAGAAGACGATCTACGTAGCGAGTAAGGAATATTATAAGACAAAGAAACAGAGGCAGACTGAAAGGATCGTTAAAAGTGGAAAGTAGTACTGAATTACTTTCCGCTTTTAACAATTGCATTTATCCATGTTTTACTTCTCCCACTTCCAGTCACCGGCAATGATGAGGGGTTCTTTCAGGTTGTTGTCGATCATGAATTGTTTGGTGGTTTCACTGTCCATCTTCTTTGCAGGAAGTTGATCGGCATTGGCTAAACCATAGAGAATCATGGTGCCAAAGCGGGCGGTATTACGGATATGTTCTTCGTTTACCAGCTTGAAATCATCACAATCGGAATGGTAGCAGCCGTAGATCGAACGATCCAGCTTGCTGTTGATCCCCAGGATCGGAACACCTTCCAGCATGAAAGGTTGATGATCGCTATGCAAGCCTAATCCTTTGGAGAGGGTGTTCTTATATACGGTATCAATCTTAGCAATCTCTGCACCTAATGTTTTGAAGAAAGTAGTGTCTTCTACTTTGCCACCAGCATTGATACCCACCGGGTTTCCACCCATATCGATATTGAACATATATTTCACGTTCTCTATTTCACCGCTCTTGGCTTCCTTCTCCACCAGATGTCTTGAACCTAACAAGCCCTGTTCTTCGCCCATAAACATCACGAACTGAACGGTACGCTTAGGCTGTAGTTGATTTGCCTTGAAGGCACGGGCGATGTCAAGAATGGCAAACGAGCCGATACCATTGTCGATAGCACCGGTAGCCAGGTCCCATGAATCAAGGTGACCTCCAATGATGATTCGCTCATCCGGCAGTTCAGAGCCCTTCAACGTAGCGACCACGTTGCGTGCTTTAATCATATCACTTTTGTTCGTCATGGTGATGTGTGCCTGTACTTTCTTTTTGGCGGCTAACTTCGCTTTCAATGCGGTACCACTCTCTTTGCTGATACAGATAGCTGGGATGGGAATCAAATCGCCCGTTACGGATGCTGTACCCGTTAGCAATACACCATCAGCCACCTGATTAAAAATAATCACGCCAATTGCTCCGTGTTTGATCGCGATAGCCGTCTTCTCGCTGCGGTGCAGGTTATGTACTTCTTTGGGAGTTCCTTCCAGAAGACCAATATACATGAAGGCAATCTTTCCCTTCACGGCATCGGGATTCTTTTCATAATCCGATTCCAGGCCATTGTTGACATCCACCACTTCGCCTGTTATATCGGCAGTTACCGGTGAGTGACCAAGTGTAACTGCCTTCACGGTATCGCCATCAATGGTAACAGCTATCTTATCGCGTGACCAGGCTTCTACTTCAAACTCCTGGTACTGCACATCGTCAAAACCATATTCTTTAAACTTATTGTAAGTGTACTCTTCTGCCTTGTGACCATTCTCTGATCCCGTAAGGCGATGACCGATAGTGGAGGTAGCTTCACCCAAAGTAGCGTAGGCTTTGGAGTTTTGAAGCACTTCGGTATTGACGCGCTGAAATGTTTCGTTGAGTGTCTCTTTCTTCTGGCAGGCGCTGAACACTACCGCTGCAGCAAGAACAGATAAGGGAAGATGAATTTTTCGCATGGTTAGGTATTGTTGAATCGGAAATATAATCGATTCCGGACAAACGATCCATGCAAATTATGCGGACGGATATTCAAACCCATCAGGCTTTTTACTCATCATTTCGGTTGGGATACAAAGCCATTGATTCCAATCGTTTGAACTGATCATCCGTAAGAATGGGTTTCAACTGCTGGCGCAAGGAGTCCATGATTTGCCTGCGTTCCTGCCGAGAATGATGATGTAAACGCTTAATCCGCTCGGCAGTCTGGTTAGTAAAAAACCGGATCTGCCGCGATTGTGCAGAATCGGGTTGTACGATGGAGAAAATGCGATCAGTAAAAAGATCAGAAGGTGCAGCAAAAACTCCCTTCTTACGCCCCGGTTCATGGTGGGGGGCTTTAAAAGTAACAAATGCTGCCGACTGGAGCAGAACAATAATTAAGGTAAGGAACAACGCCATGATCAAAATAATCGGGGTGGTATGTATTTCCTTTTTCATTTGTCAGTGTTTTAAAACGGTAAGACTCCATCTGCCATGAAAGGTTTAAGAGTAATCGGGACTAAAAGAATAATACCAGCCGTTTTCTCATTTCCCAACAAAAACTTTACGTGCATACACCTGCCCTCCTATCTGCAACCGTAAAACATAGATTGCCGGCAGAAGGTGGACGGCATTCACTTCAAACGTTTGATTCAACACATCCTGTAATTGCGCACTGGCCATAGAGCGGCCGGTGAGATCCATTAACTCGTAATTCACATCCTGCCTGTCTTCGAGATTGAACGTAATGAAGAAGTCATTGCTACTTTTACTGTCGCTGTTATAAACAAGAAAAGGATCAGCCACAGAAGGTGGTGCGGTATTATCCGATTCATAGAATTCAACATTATCGAGATATCCATTATTTCCATTTCCGTTGACAAATACGAAAGCAAGTCTGCCTTGCTCCTGCCCCGCCAGTGAATTCAGATTGATGTACATACGCTCCCAATCGGCAGTGGATGAGGGCAACCAGGAATTACTCTTTTCGATGGCACTTAATTCTGCACCACTTTTAGCCAATAACAATTGACTGTACGTATTACCGCAATCCAAAGAGCCGTACACTTTCAAGGTATCTAAAGAAGAACCGCGCAGACTGCTACCCGGATTTTTCGAACGATAAGATAAATCAAAAAAAACACTGGCTACCGGGGTAGATGAGAAATCAATTACAGGGCTGACCAACCATGCCTGATCACCCAGCAGCGCATTGGTGTACGAATCATAATACATGGACTGATTATAATTGGTAGCCGTAGCGGTCCATGTGGCAGTACCTGTTGGATTAACGGAAATCCAATCGGATGTTCCTTCAAACTTCTCACGCAGAGGTACACGGTCAGCAGTTGCATTCACCACGGCTTTTGTTTGTTTGAAATTATCCGACACATCGAGGTCACTCCATCCATTCGGCTCAGCAAGTTCAAATGCCAGTGTATTCTCGCCGGTGAGCAAAGTCACTTCCGGCAAAGTAATATTCATCGTTTTTCCGACCGGAAGAAGAAATGATGCATCTGTCACTTTTATTGCTGTAGTGCCGCTGTTCAATGTAGAGTTGATCTTCAATGAAGTGATGGCTACTGTGCCTTTGTTCTGAATGCTCAATACAGGAGCAACGGATGTACCACAACGTACAGGTGCCGGATTAATGATTTTAGTGATGGCCACATTTTCAAGATGCTGTTGAGTGACCGCGATGTTATCGACAAACAAAGTGTTGCCTTGCGCATTGACACCAACAAAAGCTAACTGCACCCGGCTATAGCCAATGAAATTGTGAAGATCAATGATTTCTCTTCTCCATTGCGATGATCCGGAAGGCGTGAAGGCAGTGGTTTGTGCGGGGGCTGTTGCCAGGGCTGTCCCCGCCTTATCATACACTTTATTGGCTTCAGTGATGCCGCTGCAATCCGTAATCACATACACTTTCAGTCCATCGAATCTGGATGCATTTACGGCATACGCCACATCAAAGGCAAAAAAAGGTGACACGGCCTGCGACAGATCAAACACAGGAGTAGTAATGACATCCTGTGTGCCAACCGCGCTTGTATTCTGATAGTAGCTGATCCCGATAGCGGTGTTGGTCGTAGTGACTTGCGGTGCGGTGAAGAGGGCCCATGTTAACTGCTGATCGCTATTGGTAATGGTCCATGACGAGGGGATGGTTGAAAATGTTTCGGTAAAAGGCGCAGACACCTGGTAAGGAATGAGGGTGGTCACAGCAAGTTCATTGTCCGATAACTTGGCATCGGTTACTCCATTGGTGGTAATGATTTGAAAATTGTAAGCATAACTTCCGGAAGCCAAAGCGGAGGATGACGATAATGTTATTTCAGCAGAAGCACCAGGCGCTAATGCCGATGGCAAAGTAATTTGTTTCGTTTCGGTAATGACGGAATTCACTTTTACCTGAACCGATACGGAGGTGATGGCATTCGATCCTTTATTACTGATCACTACTACCGGAATAATGAAATTGGCACAATGGGTAGCCTGCGGGCTCCTTATCGAAATAAGGGCGGCATCATTAGCTAACGGGGCAGCCTCTTCCAGACCATGCGAGGTAAGAAGACTTACTCTTCGCGGACTATTTTCGATGACGGTAACCATGCGCGCTACCTGGCCTTGTGTATAGATATTCATACAGGCATCATCGGTGTAGTCCATATAATTCTGAAACATCTTATGACCACTACATACTGTTTGCGGGCTGGATGGGCAACCACTGGTACTGTTGTTCTGATTCGGAGTATCATCCACATAATCAGTACCAGAGCAAGAGTTGGTGACATCTCCCCATATATGACGAAGACCAAAGAAGTGACCGATCTCATGCGTAGCGGTTCTTCCTTTATTAAAAGAAGAAGCTAAACTAAAGGAACCATCATCATTGCTACCGAAAGTCGTATAGTCGATCACCACGCCATCCGTGAGGCGGTTATCTACTGCTGACTCAAGGCCTGATAGTGTAGAAATGGGAAACTGCGCATATCCCAACAAAGTAGATGAAAGATCCGTCACCCATATATTCAGATAATCTTCAGCGGCCCAGTAGCTTAGCGCCTTCAGTGTCGTGTCATCGGATGATGCCCAGGTAGTTTTAGTTCCTTTTACCCGGTTGATGCCGGTGGTAGCCAATCCATTGGGATCTTGTTTGGCCAATACAAACTCCACATTAAACTTGCCCGCCAGCGATTGAAACTCGGCAGGAGTATTTACGCTATCGGCATTTGCTCTTTTGAAGTCTTCATTTAAAACCCTGATCTGAGAAATGATCTGTGCATCCGAAATGTTTACTCCTGTGCCTATGGCCTCTCCTTTATGAATGACGTGAACCACCACTGGCACCCGGTAAGCCTTATTGGCTTCATTGGTTCGCAGCGCTTTGCGTGAGCTTATTTTTTTATTCAGCCAGTCTTCAAAACTCTGGTCATTTTCTTTCAGTGTATTCGTATTGCGCAGGTTTTGCGTGTATTCAACAATACCACATCTATCCTGAGCGCTTACCCAGGAGAATGGAATAAAAAGAGGCACTACAATAAGAAGAAATATTCTCTTGCAGCGCCTCATATTCATCTGGTATTTGTAGGATTGTTAATTCAACTTCACCGATCATTCATTGAACGACACATTACCATCCGGTATTGCTATCATCCGCTTCTAATGTTGGATCAAACGCCCAGATATCATCGAAGCGACTTGCTGAACTTCTTCCTGTAGTGATGTAACCAATGTTACCCACAGAGAATCCAACGGCTGCCTCACGGGCAGATCCTTCAAAGGAGGTCATCTGTACCCATACATCGTCAGTTGTATTGTACTGCCACACATTACTTAGCGCGCTTGAGTAAGTTCCCGTTGCCAGGTATCCGTATCCATTGATTACGAAAGTAGATGCATACGAGCGCTGAAGAATATAATCATAGCTGTTATCATCATTCGTATTTACATCCTGGAGTGCATACTTCTCTTTCCAGATATCTTCTTCCGGATTGTACGCCCAGAAATCACTTGGATAAAGTCCATTGTTGGTACCACCACCCAGATAAACGGTACCATTGATCACAAAGGTGAATGCATTTGAACGTTTCGATCCGCCAATACTTACCTTTTGTGTCCATGTGCCTTGTGCTCCGTTGGTAGGATCAAACTCCCACCAGTCTTTCAGGTCATTGCCATCATAACCAGAGCCTATAAATCCTTTATTTTTGACGGAAGCCGCAACGGCACCGTAGCGGGCGGAGCCGGCAAAGTCCGCCACTCGTCTCCATGAATCTGTAGTAGGATCGTACTCATAAAAATCCTTCAGGCGATTGGTACCATCATAGCCAGTACCCACATATCCCTTACCATTGGCGCTAAAAGCAACGGCACTGTTTCGCGCTGCACCCGGGAACACGGCACGCTTATACCATGTATTTTTTACGGCATCATATTCCCAAAAATCAGTAAGGCGATTAGTACCATCAAAGCCAGTACCTATAAACACGCGTTCACCAATGGTAAACGACACCGCACCACTTCGACCTACACCTTCAAAATCAGATCTCTTTACCCAGTCTCCGACAATATCATCTGTAGTTTCAGAATCATTACATGCTCCAACCAAAAAGATAAAGGCAAATGCAGCGACTGTAACCAGCCATCGGGGTGCTCCATTTTTCATTTTCCGTGTTCTCATTTGTATGTTCATTAAGTATTAGTACGTTGAATAATATATTTTCAATTTGATTTTGGAATTGGATGTCTTACCCGTGCCGATACGCACTTTCGTAATTTCATTTTCGAAACTCGCTGCTGTGGTCCCCAACAAAATAGAATAAGGAGGCACAGTATTCTTCTTCAGTATAGAAGACATGTAGGTAGTGAACAAAAATGTATACGATGCCGTATTCTCGTATTCATCATCACTGACCAGTGTTGCCGTCTGGGGAGCTGTGGTACTTGATTCGCTAAGTATCTGCCCAATGGGTACGTTGGTTGTGTTCGTGTAATACAGCGAAAGCGTCTTTGGCAGATTACTGGCTGATGAATTATCCAGCTCTGGTACTACCAGTAAGTTGGCTTGTATCAAAATCAAATTGTTTTCCACTTCAAAAATCTTGCTCAGGTAAGGGAATTCAATCTTGGTCATCAAGCCGCCACCTGCTTGCACAAATGTTTCATTGTTGGTTTGTTCGCTGGGCAATGGTTTGAAGGGAACAGCTGTACTCAACAAGGTTCCTGATCGATCAGTCACGATCTGGTTGAACTGAAGTGTTGAGTTATAAATCGTAAAATCAA
This sequence comes from Flammeovirgaceae bacterium, assembly GCA_023251155.1. Taxonomy (GTDB): domain Bacteria; phylum Bacteroidota; class Bacteroidia; order Cytophagales; family Cyclobacteriaceae; genus ELB16-189. Next base: position 36,952 of record JAHEZH010000041.1, read on the forward strand.
AATACTTCTTCACATCCAGATCGGAGGTAGCACCCAGCGTGCGGTAATAGATACGTAAGTGGGCAGTGGCCGATGCAAAACCGATTGCCGCAGCGGCAGGAGAAGCCGTAGAAGTAATTTTCAATCCCTTGAAGTAAGCATCAAAGGCGGCATCAGAAGCGATGTCCTGATCATCTACTTTTTTCATCGCAAACCAGTCTTTACCCAGTTGATCACTGAGCCGGATCGAAATCGAATCTTTGGATATGGGACGAGGATAATAGGTCACACTACCCAAAGCAACCCCATAATCCGGTATGGAACTGCTGTTGTATAGCGTGCCGGCTCCATAGAAATAAGAATAAGGTATATCATCATACACGTACCCATCTTTCTTGGTACGCCCCACAATGTCTTTCTTTAGCTGAGTAACAGTGATCTTCTGCGCTTGTGTAGTGTCACCATAGTAATAATCATCATACTTGAGAATCAACGCCATGGAATCAAACACTGCATTATCTTCGAGCGACCAGGAAGCAGGTGCAATACTCAGGTAAGAAGAGGCGGATACCTTACCGATTTTAGGATCAAAATAATGGCCCACCAAGATGCGGCCTGAGCCGGAAGTTTTGATAGAGTCCATCAGCACAGTAGAAACCTTTACGGTGAAGGTATCCAGGGATACCACTTTATAATTAGTGGTGTTCTTTGAAAAACCAATCGTATTGGTATTCTCTTCTTCCGAGCAACTCATCACCAGCTGACCGGCAACGAAAAGCACGAAGAGAAAATAGGCACGGTTAAACCATTGATCTATTTTATTCATTCTGTTATTGTCCATTACCCTTCTCTATTCAAAAAAGGACGTTACCTTATTTACTTCCAGTTCTTGCTGACAGGGGGCGGCTATCTTTTTCCACTTTTTCTGTTGCCGGGCACTCATGGTTTCCCATAACTGCCTGTTTCTATCGAACCAGCATTGCGCAAAGGCAGAACGGAGTGCGTTCCTATCGTCACTCTTTTCTCTAAATGCCATCAGCAGGTGATCATAAAATTCCTTATTGATCTCCTGCATACGCAGGCATTGAGATCCATTCAACCGCAGCTCATCTCTCCAGAAAGAAGGATCGAAAAGAATAGGTGTTACCTTTGCGGATAGCTGCTCCTGTGCTTGGCTATTCCTCCCCATCATCAATAGAAAAAGAAGAACGATAGCGCTCATGCCATTTTGAAAATTCATCACCTTCATGCCTGGGTCACTGACCGAATAGTTTAAAAAACAGGGTGAAGCGCTCCACCCGATGTCCCCCGACATAAAACCCCAATCTGCTTCACCACTTCAACCCTGTTTTTATTTTCACACGTCCGTTAGACATATCAAAAGTCAATGAAGATTAATGGGATTAAAAAAAAAATCAACCAACACCCTGTATAATTCCACCAACGCGGACACCGCATAAATCAAGATGATACCGATGATCAGCGGTATTTTTATGGTAAAATCGCTGACACATAGAAGTAGCCGCCACATTCATTGATCTTTTCAATTGATTAGTAGAAGAGTTGCCGATTTGCTTTAAAAAGGAATTACCTTTGAATGAGGTATGAGCAAAAGAGTCATCGTCATAGGCCACATTATATTCTGGATAGCGTATGCGGTTATCCTTTATTCTGTGTTCTATTCCCTTTTCTCGGCTCGGGCGCAGGAGCCATCAGCATGGCGACCCACGTTGCTCTTTCTTACCCTGCATATACCGATTGCCTATTTTAATATGCAGTTTCTCATTCCGAAATTTTATCTGAAGAAGAGATACCTGCTCTACTCTTTAATCTGTATCGCGCTGATTGCCGGTACGGTAGTCATCTTCCAAAGCACGCTCTCTGAATTCATAGGCCCTCCGCCCAACCGGGCTAACTTTGTACCACCACCGGGATTTAATCCGGCTCACAATCCGGATCGTCCACCGGCAGGGTTTCGCTTTCGCGGATTTATGGAATTGTCTATGTCTCTCTCCGTGTTGCTGCTTTCTTCGGTTCTGAAAATATCGCAGATTGCCAATCGCAAAGAGCGCGAGACCGAACTGCTACGAAGTGAGAATTTCAATTCAGAACTGAAGTTTCTAAAATCGCAGATCAATCCACATTTTTTGTTCAACACGTTAAATAACATCTATGCGTTGTCGCTTTTAAAGTCGGATAAGACACCGGATACCGTGCTGCGCTTGTCGGAGATGCTGCGCTATGTATTATATGAATGCAGCATCACTGAAAAAGTGCCCATCTCCAAAGAAGTCATTTACATCCGGAATTACATCACGCTTCAGTTACTTCGCGACAGCAATATCAGGAACGTGACGTTTACCAGTGAAATTGACCGTGATGTGGAAGTAGCTCCGATGCTTTTTATTCCGTTCGTAGAGAATGCGTTCAAGCACAGCAAAATTGAAAACATCACCGAAGGCTGGATCAACATCACGCTGAAAGCCAAATCAAATGATGTGGTACTGGTAGTTGAAAACAGCAAGCCACGCATGGATTCCAAAAAAGACGGTACCGGAGGAATTGGCATTGAGAACGTCAATAAACGACTAAAACTTCTCTATCCGGGAAACCATTTCCTGGAAGTAAAACAAAACGAAACCACCTATAGCGTAAGCCTCGAACTACTGGTATAAACTATTCACCAGCCAAAGCTGATCACCTATGAAAATAAAATGTGCTTTAATTGACGATGAAGAATTAGCAAGAGCTTTACTTGAGCAGTTTATTTCAAAAGTGCCGCAACTGGAATTAGTCGGTCAGTATAAAAACCCGCTGGAGTTCCTTGATCTGTCGAATGAAAATAAAGTGGATCTGCTTTTTCTTGACATCCAGATGCCGGAGATTACCGGAACAGAATTCCTGAAATCACTTCGCGAAAAGCCGGTAGTGGTGTTCACTACCGCTTACCCCGAATATGCCCTGGAAGGTTATCAACTGGATGTAGCTGACTACCTGGTAAAACCTTTTTCATTGGATCGGTTCCTGCACAGCGTTCAAAAAGTATCCCAACTGATCAACCAGCGACAGGCGCCTGTTTCCGATCTGCTCGTCATCAATGCCGGGCACAAAACCTTTCGCGTGAATGCGCATGATATCCTATACATTGAAGGATTGCGCGAATACGTTTCTTATTATACCAGCGATGGTCAGCGCATTGTCGCCCTGGAATCGTTAAAGAAACTGGAAGAAGAAATTTTACCTAAGGACAAATTCATCCGTGTACATAAATCGTACATCATCAATATCAACCGGGCCAAAGTGATTGAAGGCAATACCATTTCCATCGGTGATAAAAAGATACCGATTGGCGCCAGCTACAAAGAAGCTACGATCAAGCGATTGATCGGTTAATCATTTCAACGCGGTGAGACTTCATATCTTCGGAGCATCGGGCAGCGGAGTAACTACACTGGGAAGAGCGTTATCTCAGGAGTTAAGAATTCCTTATTTTGACAGTGATGATTATTTCTGGAAGAAATCGGATCCCCCCTTCTTACTAAGGCAAAATGCTGCCGAGCGTAATGCGTTGATCAATGACGATTTAAAAGCAAATCACTGGATATTCGGAGGATCATCGATGAATTGGGGAAACGAATTTCCTGAGTTTGACCTGATTGTTTTTCTATGGATTCCTGCTGATATTCGAATTCAGCGATTGAAGCAAAGAGAATGGGAAAGATACGGTGAAGTGATCTATACCCAGCCCGAAAGAAACAAGCAGTTTAATGAATTCATTGCGTGGGCAGCCGATTATGATACCAACACCGGCATCTCCAACCGAACATTGGATGCGCATGAAAAATGGTTGCTGACAAAGAGAGACACACCCATCATTGAATTGAGAGGTGATCTAAGTGTTGAGGAGAGAGTAACTATTATTAAGAAAAGGCTTAAACTTATTTAATAAGCAAGTAACGAAACAGGCCCTTATCCAATACTTAAAATAATAACGTGATTAGTATCAGTAAGCTGTTCTAAATTCTCTCTTAATAAATTAATTCCATCCAGTTCTGCCTCAGCTAATTCAGATCATCATTTTCAGAAAAACCTTTATTAAATTCAATCAGCTCAGCTAAAGAAAAATGCTGTGAATCTAGTCCATTCCAGTAGGCCTTCTTTTGTTCGAATGAAAACAGAAATGTCGCATTCCCGCGCTTCTTAGAAATCTCGTTAGAAATATTTTCGTGTTCACCTTTAAGCAGATGGATACCTTTATGCTCGTCGAGAAAAATAAAAAGATCGGCGAAGACATAGCCGGATCCATTGAAGTCTTTCAACCGTTTTGAATTATTGTCGAGGAAATTCCAGTAATTATCAATTACCTTTTTGCTAAATAATTTCTTCTCTACTTTAATCTCGGCAACAGATCGAAGTGCTTCTAATTTCGAAACTTCAATACGTCTAAACGCTGCAATGGCTGCCATCTGAATAACTAAGCTGAATTTCGTGCGGCATTAATAATTCC
>JAHEZH010000157.1:0-1701 GCA_023251155.1 Flammeovirgaceae bacterium
CCTACAACATCTAGCTTTAAGGCGTGGCGGCAGATTTACCTACCGAAGGTTTTCTTAGGTAGGCCTAAATATAAAAATTAATCATCCAAAGTGCCGCCATGACTTATAGCTTGTGTTGTATGCAGTGCCCGTTCACCAAACTACTTCGTCAGTCGTCTCTGTTTCTCTAAAGTCCTGGAAGTCCCTAATTTTTTTAAAGTCAAGAGTTGAAATGTCTAACGTCCAAATGCCGGATTTGTCCGACCAAGGGTCAATTAGCATTTCCACAGTCTGGTTGTCCGTTGTCCTGAGAGAATGAACCCACGGAGATTCTCGTCAGATACTATCGTTACCTTTCCCTTCCCTGTTTTATTTGTCCAAGTTTTCTTCCCAGCCTTCCAAATCGTAATATGTTCACCAGCAATAATAGCCCAATCGTTATTCTTGCTTATTAGTCCACATTTGGGGTCGCCATAAAAGTCGTCATGAACAATCGCTTCTCCATTTCTCTTCTCTATCAAATAGGCGTCTTCAAAGTCGTGTGCGATGAAATACTTATCAGTTTCATCAAGGATCCTCATGCCGGGATAATTCTTCTTCTCTGGAAAATCTTTGCTCATACTGTCCAAGGCCATTGCATACAACGTTTTGCTATATGGCGTGGCGGCACACCGAAATATAAAAATTAATCATCCAAGGTGCCGCCATGCCTTATAGCTTTTGTTAGCGGCAGGTGCACCGTCAGGAAATCCACATTATCATTCCATCTACTATAGTCCACCGATTTTCAACTTTTTCAATAATTAAAAGTTCACCCTTTCCGCAAAGCTCACCACATCGAAAACTGCAGTATAGAATTCCCTTTCTTCCAGATTTCTCCAAGAACACTTTTGAAAAGCTTACTACTCCTATCATGCATCTATTTTTATTATTCTCAATATCAGCAAGTGAAAGAACTCTAGAGGTACATAAATGAAAGTCCTTTGGATTGATCCTCTTCTGCATACTATTTAGGCTATCTATCACTTGACTGCCTTCGTTTGAAAATCTACTAATCACTTCCTTTAATTCTCTTGCATACGAGCTTGTGTCTTTCACATAGTAGTTCCAGGGATTGAATTCCTTTCTAAGAATCGTATCAAGAAATACATTGCAAATTCTAGTGGAGTCATGGAATACTTTATTCTGAAGCTCAATTACTTCTTCCTTTATTTCTGCGGTGTCGGGATTGTCTGACGTAGATAGTTTAAAAATCCTCTCTTCCTCTTCTCCGAGGTAAAAATTGTAAAAATGGCGTTCAACTAATTCATTTAAAATCTGGCTATAGATTCGCACATGTTCATCTGGCGAATCGAAGTCGCAAGCTTTGTATTCGTGATTACACGAGGTAAGGAGAACTAGTCCAAGTACAATAAGTTTTATCTTTCTCATGACGATATTTAGAAGTGCATTACCGCAACAACCTAATAACAGCACAAGTGCTGTTATTCCAGCTTTTTAGATATATCAGCATGCTGATATATCTCCATTATGCTTCAGCTATATTCCTCCAAAATTAAAACATTTTTCATATAACGATTTTTAGCTTCTTGACGGGACTTTCAACTGTCGCGATTTTCATGTTGGTATCCGCATCGTTTTTGCCCAAACTCAAAGAACTCGATGGCTGAGCAACCGGCTAAGGTATATCTGGGAAGATTGGAAGAAAACCTAACGGAAAAG
>JAHEZH010000157.1:1722-8823 GCA_023251155.1 Flammeovirgaceae bacterium
TCAATTAATCATGCTTACGCATGGAACAGAATACGTATGGGTGGGTGGTCCGCCAGCTGGCGGAAGAGAGTCCCATCATGATTACCACCATCACACTGCAAAGGTTACTTAAGCACGGATACGAACTATGGGTCGCTTACTAGAAAAGTATCTCCTCACCTTTAATGAACCGCTGTAGACGAGACCCGTACTTACGGTGGTGTGAGAGGCGAACCTCATCGGCTATTGTCGGTGAGGCCGTCTACTTGATTAGCCACAGTTTTTATTTTGGCTTAGCTCATTTTTCAGATCAGCAGTCACCAAGTTCTAAGGCTTTTGTCAATTCGTCATGAAGTACGGAACGTATTCCATGGAGGGAAGGGAATGAAGCCAGGTACAGGTCAAGCTAGGCATTCGTTACAATCAGCATTCTCCTTCATTAAAAAATCAGCTTTCGGAATATGCGGCCTCAATAAAGGTGTGTTAAAGTATTCATCTTTATTTGATGCTGAGTTGATGGTAGTGTTAATTAAATCCTCTATCTCGGAACATTTATGGCGCTAGTATTTGCAGATATTTTAATGGATATAAGCCAATGAGCTTATCGCTACACTGTAATATTAGGACCGGCTTTTTGAATCGGAGGAACATGGTTATAAAATGGTAGAAATCCCCGTAAAAGAGAACGAAATTAGAGATTGGCTTTTGAGTCTTTGGAGCTAATTTTGAGTTTTAGTAATGTTGTAGGCAAAAGAAATCGACTTATGTTGGCGAAATATATTCATAATGAGCTTGAGAATCTGTTATCTTTAGTTGGAGATGATCAGAAAAAGGTGGGTGATATTATGGAAGTATTTATTGAAGAGACTCCTATTCACTTTAAAGAAATCCGCAAGCATATTCAAGATGGAAATTTAAAGGAAGCGTCTGAACTAGTGCATAAAGTAAAGACGCGGTACGGATACATCGGGTTAGATGATGTGATAGAGGAACTCACGCATTGGGAATCAGAATTGAGTATGAATAAAAGGATTGATCACACGCTAAAAATCGCGAGGTATGAGCAAATCAACGAAGAGGTAATATCAGAATTGAAATCAAGTCGTTTTTATGTACCGCCGGCAATAAAAATGAACGATGTATTGCCTTTAGAGGGCAAACTTGTATTGGTTGCAGAGGACGATGAAATTAACGCCATGGTTTTCGAGCTTTTTATAAAAGAGAACGGAGCTGCTGTGATTATCGCGACCGATGGAAACCAAGCTATTAAGCTCGCCCTGGAAAAATCACCAGATTTGATTTTTATGGATGTGCATATGCCATTCTTCAGTGGTCTGGATGCAATTCGTGAATTAAGGAATAGAGGCCTGAGATGCCCTATCATTTCCCTTTCAGCTTCTACCCGACTTGACGAACGGAAAAATTCAATTGAGGCCGGAGCCAATGATTTTTTGATAAAACCAGCGAAACGGGAATCAATCAAAAGAGCTCTTTTTACCTATTTGCATGCTTAAATAAATATTTAGGTAATCACATCCTCTTGGAAGCTATATGGCTATCTACCCAGCACAGGAATTCAGCTTCGGTAATAGAATAACGTACCGCCAAGCACTCAAAACAGAAAAGATCCGAGACCTTTATATCAGGTTACTCAATTATCAGGTAGATATTGTTATGGCGTTTACGGGTTTCATCACATCCCCCTTGGATTTTAAGCTATTGAATCGTAAAGGAATTTCAAACCGATAACCTATGGATTTAAAATTCAAAAAATGGACTTTATCACGCCTCTGAACTCATAAGTTGCGGACTTATTCTTCCTATTGAAGAAAAGAGACTGGTTTATAGAGGTGAGCGGTATGCTAAGTCGATTTGATGAACGGGCGAACGTTTGGTAATTCTACTCGTAATTGTACAATATGTTTTGACAGATAAGCCATGATTCCATTGCAAAGATTAATTAGGATACTGGATAAAATAGGTGTCACAGCGGCCGATTCGGATTTATTGAAATCTGCTAAAAATCTCATGGTTTACCTAGCTGTGCTGATGTCAGTGGGTGGATTAATATGGGGAAGTATATTGTCGTATCTCCATCTTTTTATCAGTGCCTTGATCCCTTTTTCATACATTTTACTCTCTTCAATTAACATTCTTCTGTTTAGCGTTCATAAGCATTTTTCATCGGCAAGACTGTATCAGATTGTAATCAGTATGCTACTTCCATTTCTTCTGCAATGGCAACTGGGTGGATACGCTGCTTCAGGCTGTGTCATGATTTGGGCTGTTCTGGGTTTGTTTGGTTCTATCATACTGTTGTATGACGGATTCGTTTATCAATGCCTTTTTCTTTTTTTAGCGCTTACCTTAATTTGGTTTTGGCTTGATCCCTATTTTATATCGCAGAAGCCGGAATTAATAACGACCAATATTTCGATGGCGCTTTTAGGGCTTAATCTAACTTTGGTTATTTCGATTCTCTTTATACTGGCTAAATTGAAAGCAGACAAAGATATTTTTGTTCAAAATGAACTCGTCAAATTAAACAAGATCCGGGAAGCCAACCTGGTTTCTGAAAAGAAGATAAAGAGTCAGTTGCTCGACAGTGAAAACCGCTATCGCAATTTGGTGGAGCAAAGCAAGGTGTTGATTTGTACACATGATCTGGAAGGAAATTTACTAACCGTTAATAGACCTGGAGCCGCCATCATTGGCTATGAACCTGAGGAGATACAAAAGAAAAATATCTCCATTCTTCTACCGACTGAATTTCACCCTGACTACCAGTTTTACCTTGAGCATATTAAAGAGCATAAGACGTTTGAAGGCTTTATGACGATAATGACCAAGCTTGGAGGAAAACGTATATTCTTTTTTAAAAACACCCTAATTCAAGAAGGAGCTGCAGAACCTTATGTTTTAGGTTGTGCACAAGATGTTACCGAGTGGCGTAAGCTTGAATTTAAACAGAAGCAAATACAGGATGAACTGCAAATGATTATCTCTTCCATGGATGATTTCGTTGTCGAATTTGACGAACGTGCCTGTTTTAAAAATTTGTGGTGCAGAGATGAACGCAAGCTATTCATGCCCGTATCCTCTTTTATTGGAAAAACCATTGCTGCAGCTTTTGCCCATGCACCTGAGTTTGCCACAGAGGCGCAACGTTTATATGATGAGGTGTTAACAACCGGAGAGATACGCACGATCGAAATAGAGGATATTTTTTCAGATACGCCTCGGTTTTATCTGGCCAGGTTAAATCCAATTAAGGAGAAAGGATCTAAAAATATTCGCTGCACAGCACTAATCACGGATATCACATCACGAAAGCTTACTGAAAAAGCCTTACATGATTCTTTTCAAACACAAACAGTTTTAGTAGAAAATCTGGAAGGTGGAGTATTGGTGGAGGACGAATCACGACATATTCAATTGGTGAACGAACGATTTTGTGAGCTCTTTAACATTCCGGAAAAGCCGGCTCAACTTATGTACGTTGATTGTTCCCAAACAGCTGAGCATGTAAAATACCTTTTTAAAAATCCCGAGGAATTTCCTGTCCGGATCAACAAAATCCTCTCGGAAAAAGTGAAGGTGCTCAACGAACAAATTTGTATGGCGGATGGAAGAATACTGGAACGAGATTTTATTCCTATCCGGTCCGACGGAAAAAACAAAGGGCAGTTGTGGCATTACCGGGAAATAACAAAACGCCTTGATGCAGAAGCTGAATTGACTCGGACAAAAGAAATACTGCAGCAGACGAGTTCAATTTCGCGTGTAGGAGGATGGGAAGTTGATTTGATAGTAGGAAAAGTGTATTGGTCAGACATCACTCGTGCGATTCACGAAGTGGATCCCGATTTTCAACCGCAATTGGGTACTGGAGTTGATTTTTATAAGCAGGGTAATTCGCGCGAGCAAATTGCAAAGGCCATATACGAATCAACCCAATTTGGTCGGCCATTTGATTTACAGCTACAGCTAACGACCGCTAAAGGAAATGAGACATGGGTGCGCGCCATTGGTCAGGCTGAATTTCGCAATGGTAAATGTGTAAGAATTTATGGCACTTTTCAGGATATAAATTTTCAAAAACGTTTTGAAGAGAGTTTGCGAATAGCTAAGGAAGAAGCCGAACGGGCTAACCGTCTGAAAACTATTTTTCTGGGTAACCTATCTCATGAGGTACGAACACCATTGCAAGGGATACAAGGGTTTGCGGAGATTCTTGAGAACGTAAACCTGTCAGAATCAAAACGCACCGAATACCTTGATATTATTAAAAAACGAGCCATTGATTTGCAGAATATCATCGATTCATTATTGGATATGGCAAGTTTAGAGACGGGTGAGATAAAGTCTTTTCCGGTTTTGATTAACGTATATGATTTTTTTCAATCTACATTTTTATCTCTATCCGAAGATCTTTCATTAAAATCGAAAGCGATAGAAGTGAAGTTGGAGAATCACGTTTCGCCAAAAGTGGAGATAGCAATAGATGTTATCCATCTGAAGCAAGTGGTAAGCAATCTGATGAAGAATTCAATTAAGTTTACTAATCAGGGTACGGTGAAACTAATTGTCGAAGAAGATGGTGAGCGCATTGCCGTTACTGTTACCGACACCGGTATTGGTATTCCCAAGGAGCAACAAGCCTATATATTTGAACCTTTCCGTCAAGCTCATGAGGGATTAAGCCGTTCAAAGGGAGGTATTGGTTTAGGGCTTTCGATTTGTAAAAAATTGATCGAACTCTGGGGTGGGACAATTGAATTAACCTCAGCATCTGGAAGAGGAAGCAGTTTTCGCTTCTTCATACCAAGGATCATCGATAGAGAATGAATGTCTGATTTACGTTAAAAAATAATCGGAACGAGATTGTTTTTTTTATGTATTCTACCTTTGTGATAGAGGAAGCTATCGGAAGAAGATAGATTAAGAATCTAACTACCTTTTCATGGCATAGATCGATTTTCAAAAAACATGATCAAATCGATCCACCTTCTATATAAAGGTTGATGTGAACATTTCCAATTTCGTTATCTTAATCACAACCCAATGGTCAGCTTTGAATTAACAGATGAAAGGCTGAAAAAACTCATTAGAAAAAGGGTGAGTATTGGATCACTCAAGGTTGCATTTCTGGTGTAGATTGTTTTTGAATAAGAATAATCGCAGGTTTTTGGGTAAAGTGGGCTATTTTATCCACCGTTCCCAATCGCCATTCTGCCGTGTCGAAACTTGAATCTATCTAATATAAAAAATAACAAGCAGGTTCGATCTAACTTTAGAAGTGGCAGTAGATTGTTAACACCCCCGTCAAATTTAAACGCGCAACAAAGATTCCGTGAAATTTACGATAAAGAAATACTGGAACTTAATTATCAGGTTGGGTTCGGATGAACTCCGGGACTATAAACAACAGATTCGTTTATATACATTAAATGCATTTGCATTCATTTGGACGGTCATTATACTTTTTTTTGTAGCCATATTCACTTTGCTTGGATCTACCAGTGCAATAGAGGGATTATTTTTTGTGCCCATTCTGCTGATGGTGCTCTGGTTGAATTCGCAAAAAAAAAGTCGAACGGCAAAAGGTATTAGCGTTTTTCTTCTAGCAATAGTAGTGCTTGTATTGGCTATTTGGGATAGGCGGACGGGAACGGAATATATATTAGTGGCGGTTGCTTGTTCTTCGATACTCATTTTTGAGGATTTTACTTCTATTTTGTTCGGCTTCATTTGGGCGTTAATTTGTTTTGGCTTTTATTCATGGTACGATAGGTCATATCCTTTTGTGGCTGATCCGAATGTTCCTTACACACTGGTAAAAAATGTAATTTCAATTTGCTCAGCCGTGGCTGTGTTAATCCAGTTGCTGGTATTCCGTGCTTTGATTAACAGTTATGCGCTTGAATTGGAAAGAGCTCATCAGCTGGTTATATCGACAAATGAAGAATTGAAGTCGTCAAATCAAGAGTTACATTCCCTGTCGAAACAGTTGGATTGGATTGTGAAGCAAAAAAGCTCGGAACTTCAGTCTTACCTGGATGCCATCAATGTACATGTTTGTTCTATCGTAACCGATTTAGATGGCACTTTTTTAAAAGTAAATGACCCATTCGCAACAGCCACGGGATATACCAAAGAAGAGTTGGTCGGTAAAAATTTCAATATTTTAAATTCGGGATATCATTCAACTCATTTTTTAAAAAGAATGCTTTATACGCTCAAAATAGGAAAAACGTGGCGGGGTGAAGTGAAGAATAAAAGAAAGGACGGTCTTTTTTTCTGGATTGATATGGTCGTAATTCCGTTAAAAAGTGAGCGAGGAGTGATCAACTATTTTCTCACGCTGGCGCTTCCAATTACGGAGCGAAAGGAGGCAGAAGAGCAAAAGGAAAAGACATCAAAAATGTTAGAGGATATTGCCTTCAAAGCCTCACATACAGTGCGAGGTCCTATTGCAAGAATTCAAGGGTTGATGAATCTAATGGATAGTAGCTACATAGCGAAAGATGAAATGGCTTCTATTACCCGGTTTTTAAAAGAAAGCGTGGCGGAAATGGATGAGGCAACCCGCGAACTAACCAGTTTTGTGAATACACACTATGAGGAGGATTCTTCAATACGCAATCAAAATGTTTTTAAGAATTTAGATAAAACAGCCTAAGCAAATGAATTACTTAAATTTTTCGTATAGGTTGTTGCAAGGCGTACGAAGGTATTCCCATTTCTGGGCTGCTACTTTATCCTTCAAGTTTTTCTTTCTGGCGGCTATTATAATTATCCACTCGCACGTGATCAATGCTCAAGTTCAATCAGGTTTAAGATTTAAGCAAATTACGTCTGAAGTCGGGCTTGCCAGCAATTTTGTAACAAGTACGTTTCAGGATAATGATGGATTTCTTTGGATTGCTACGCACAATGGATTGAATCGGTATGACGGATATGAGTTCAAAAGATATATCCATAGTGCAGAAGACTCATCCACCATTAGCACCAATCAGGTAAATACGCTTTATGGAGATAGCAATGGCAACCTTTGGATCGGAACTTACGGGGCTTCGATATGCAGGTACGATCCATTACATGATCGATTTGTGCGATATG
>JAHEZH010000157.1:8833-14044 GCA_023251155.1 Flammeovirgaceae bacterium
CAGGAGAATATTTTATTGGTTTTTTTAACCCGGAAAAAGATGAATTTGAGGCAATTGATTGGCCCAACAAACTCGATAATATAATGGGTGTTAGTAAAGCTGCAATGGCAAACCAGATCTGGGTGGCAACAGAAAATAATGGACTCTACCTATACGATACTCGTTCAAGAAAAATGGTTAATCATTACCTGCCAGGTGCTAAAAATAGTATTAGCTCACACAAGATATATAATGTTTTAGCTGAAGGTAATTTTGTCTGGATTGGTACCGTTGATGCGGGCATGGACCGCCTGGATCTGGCCACGGGGGCATTTAAAAACTATCGCCACTATGAAGAAGATCATAACTCTCTTCCGATTAATACAGTTACTGCATTTTATAATGCTGGTGATATTCTTTGGATAGGAACCCAGAATGGAGGTTTGAGTTTGTTTGATAAGACGAAAGAAAAATTCACCAATTACCTTCCTGATTCTAAAGATCCAAAGAGCTTAAGTAGTAACTCGATTGCCCATACGGGAGGAGGTCTTTATCGCGATCACCAGGGGCGTATATTAATCAGTACACATTTGGGTGGTGTCAGTATCGTAGATCGATATACAAATATGTTTGGAAGGCTTGAACTGCCACTAGATAATCCGACTGTTAATGCTGTCATTAAAGACAGTAAAAATCGGTTGTGGATGGCGACTGAAAAAGGAGTTATAAAAATCGAAAAGGAAGAAATCAAAGTGTATCCTGGAAATCCAGGGCTTGCATTGATCGAAGATAAAAAGGGACGAGTTTGGGTAGGCACTCACCGGGAAGGCTTGAAATTATATGACGAAAGATCGGGCACTTTTAAAAAATTCATGCATGATCCCCGTGATTCCCAAAGTATTTCGGAAAATGAGGTCGCTAGTCTTTTGAAAAATCAGGAGGGCAGCATGTTATATATTGCTACACGAAAGGGAATTTCCAAGATGTCAATTGATCACATCGGCCAATTCGAAAACTACACAAAGAGATACTCCACAGACCAGGAAGTTGAAAATTTCAACTTCACCTTGCATAACGATACGGACAGCACGATATGGATCTGTTCGCGTAATGGATTGGTTAAATTTAATGTCACTACTCGCCAAACCACTTGTTTTAAAAATAAGAGCACGGATTCAACAAGTATTTCTGATAACACAGTGTATACGCTTTATAACGACAGTGAAAATACGACATGGGTTGGCTTATCAGAGGGGTTGAATCTAATGAATAAGGCCAAAGGTAGCTTCAAAACAGTCTTAAGCGGAATAGGTGTACGAAGTATCTTAGAAGACGATAAAAAAAATCTTTGGTTAGGAACTAATAACGGACTTTTAAAATTTAACCCACGTACCGGAACCACCACGAGTTATGGTCTACATGATGGACTTGATGGGATTGAATTTAGATCCGATGCAAGTTTCAAAGATAAAGATGGAACGATGTACCTTGGACATAACAAAGGTATATTGGTTTTTCACCCTGATAGTATTCATACAAATCCTTATCTGCTACCCGTGCATATTACCGATCTGAAAGTATTTAATAAATCCATCCGTGTGCTGGACTCAGACTCGATACTCAAGCAACCGATTACTCAAACTAAAGAAATAACGTTAAGTCATCAGTACGATATATTTTCTTTAGACTTTTCCGGCATCAACTATAGCAATCCCGGCTCAAGCCAATATGCCTATATTATGGAGGGCTTTGAATCAGAATGGAATTATGTGGGCAGACAACGAAATGCTACCTATACCCATTTACCTCCCGGTACCTATACATTCAGAGTGAAAGGAAGTAATAGCAGCGGTATTTGGAATGAGAAAGGAGCCTCGTTAATTATTCACGTATTGCCACCGTGGTGGAATACAGTTTGGATGAAAGTAATTGTTGTTTTGTTTCTTGCACTAGCGTTATATGTGTGGTACTTTTTGAATACAAGAAGTATACGCAGGAATAACAGGCTCTTGGTAAAAATGGTAGAGAAGAGCACGAATGAACTCGTTAAGAGTGAAGCTGATCTAAAGCGATTAAGTGACCAGCGTCAATTGATGTTAGATCATGCACCTGGTTTTGTTTTCTGTAAGGACTATAATGGACGATACTTGTTTGTAAACAAATCAATGGCAATGGCGTTTCGTAGTACTCCTGAAAAAATGGTTGGACTAACAGCAGCCGATTTTAGCATAGTCACGTCCGAAGAAGCAAATCAATACCTTCTAACAGATCGTTATGTCATTGAATCAGGTGAGCCATTGTTTATACCTGAGGAAGTTATTATTCGTGCCGATGGCACAAGAGGCATCTTCCAAACCACAAAAATACCTCTTAAAATGGAGGGAATGGAAACACGAGTTGTGATTGGGTTTTCGAATGACATTACTGATCAAAAGCAAACCGAGCAACTTCTTCTTAAATCCAAGGAGCTGGCAGAGGCGGCCAATGCAGCAAAGTCCGAATTCCTGGCGAACATGAGCCACGAGATTCGGACACCTTTAAATGGTGTAATTGGTTTTTCAGAATTGCTTACAAAAACGAAATTGAATGAAACCCAGCGTCAATATATGGCCATCATAGAACAGTCGGCTCATTCTTTATTGGATATTTTAAATGACATTCTTGATTTCTCCAAAATTGAAGCCCGGAAGTTAGATTTATCAATTGAAAGAACCGATCTGATAGAGATCGGAAGCCAAGTGGCAGACATGATCAAATACCAGGCACATCAAAAGGGATTGGAGGTGCTATTGAATATTTCAACTGACACACCTCGTTACATCTGGTCGGATGAAATACGATTGCGACAAGTTTTGGTAAATCTTTTATCCAATTCCGTAAAGTTTACAGAAAAGGGTGAAATTGAATTGAAAATTGAAATCCTAAGTAAAATTTCCGAAGAGGAGACTTTATTTCGATTTACAGTTCGAGATACAGGGATTGGCATTGAGGAAAAGAATCAGAAAAAGATATTCGAGGTTTTCTCTCAAGAAGATGCTTCCACGACAAAACGATTTGGAGGTACAGGTCTTGGTCTCACCATTGCGAATAGTCTTCTGGCCTTAATGGGTAGCCGTTTGACTCTTCAAAGCCAAGTGGGAGTGGGTAGTGTATTTTCTTTTGAAGTTCGTTTTAAATCAAGAAGCGAACCTCATTTGAGTTGGAATAATAGTGATCAGGTTAAAAACATACTCATTGTAGATGATAACTTGAATAGCCGTGCCATTTTGAAGGAGATGCTGGCCTTCAATTGTATTGCTTCTGAACAAGCTGATTCAGGTCAACATGCAATCGAACTGATAAAGGGAGGTAGGAAATTTGACGTAATCATTATGGATTACCACATGCCTCAGATGGATGGGATTGAGACCATTCGGAAGATTAAAAAATTCACTTCAATACAATGCCAACCTGTCATTTTACTCTACAGCTCTTCCGATGATGAATACCTAATCAATGCATGCCAGGAGCTTGAAGTTACACAGCGGTTACCTAAGCCAATAAAAATGAATCACCTTCTTGACTCAATTTCAAGTGTTGTAAATGCAAGGAATAACAATAAGAAAATAAATAAGTTGAAATCTCATCATACTGTTAAACCGGATACAGTGGCACCCATCATTTTAATTGCTGAAGATAATCAGGTCAATATGCTTTTGATCAAATCTATTTTTGAAAACATTCTTCCAGTCGCAAAGTTGGTGGAGGCGGAAAATGGATTACTTGCAATTGAGAAATTTAAGTCAACAACTCCTGATATTGTGTTTATGGACATCCGAATGCCCGAAAAAAACGGTTATGAAGCCGCATCTGAAATTCGGAGTCTGGAGACTTTATCCAGAACCCCCATCATTGCACTCACGGCAGGCACGGAAAAAGGTGAGCGTCAAAAATGTCTTGATGCTGGAATGGATGATTACATCAGCAAACCTGTCGTACAGAACTCTATTCTCCAGGCAATATACCGATGGCTTCCACTCGCATTAAAGCAAGAAACACCCGCGATTGATAACTCAAAAGTGACAGACCCTGAAAAGCATTTTGATCAAAACGAACTCTTGACCCGACTTTCCGGCAGTGAAGAAATGCTGCAGAAAATCCTGAATGCAGCGAAGACCAGTTTGCGTAACTGCGGTGATGAATTGAACACACATGTAATGAGGAAATCCCACCCTGATACGATCGGTACAGCACATAAACTGAAAGGACTCTCCATGACAACTTGCTTTGACAAATTGATTATCCTGGCTGAAGAGCTGGAAGATCAACCCACATTTGATGAGGAAATTTTTAATCGTCTTGTTACTAAGATTAACAAGGAGATTGATTTTGTAATTACGCTTATTTCGTAATGTCAACGATGAGCTTCTTGAGCAGGGTATTACTTTAGTAATGGTGGTTCGCATCCAGCGCCTTAACCTGTAACTTGGAATTGCTCTGGTTATCAAACCAAAACCAATTGGTCAGGTGTCAACTAATATGAAAGACAAATGAAATGAATGCCGTGCTTAAGAAGTTGTCCAACCTGGGTTTGAAAGAAACGACTAACCAACGTTCAATGCGGGGGGTGATCTTGTCTAATCAAATTTCGCTCTTGGGCATGGCGGTTAGTTTCCTCCTGGCTATTTTATATGGTAGTCTGATAGAATGGAATAGTGTGGCTCTCACGAGCTGTCTGATTGGTTTTTCCTTTCTTATTCCACTGTACACCAACTATTGCGGGATGACACTTTTTAGTCGTGTGTTTATCAGTTTTTATATTCCAACAAGCATTTTAATCATCTCATTAATTACTAAAATGTGGGGCTCTGGGAATGAGCTGAAATTTGAAGGAATTTATTATGACTATCACTTTTTTTTAATTGTAACTTCACTAGGGACGATTGGCATTTTTGATCGTAGTGAGAAAATTCTCAGTTATGCCTCTTCTGCTTACGTAGCAATCATTATCGCGTTATTTGATCCTTTGCATAACTTATTTGGCGTTGGGTATTATCAAACGGGACACAGTGACCCCAATTACTACTTTACCAATGTGGTCGTATTGCTGGCATATAGTGCTTTTTTTACGGGTTTATCAATAATGAGGTTTCATATCGATCGAAATGAAGAGCGGTTGATGGGTGAAATTGAAGAGCGGAAAAAAGTAGAGCTCGCCATCCGACAAGCTCAGGAGCAAGCGCTGAAAGCCAA
>JAHEZH010000271.1 GCA_023251155.1 Flammeovirgaceae bacterium
GGCGTAAAGCGTGGGCAGATTATGGTAAGTACCAATGCTCATCCCTTTTGCCAACAGCGAATCCGCTTGAGCGATACATTGATCATTAACGATCCATACACCAAGGCCGGCCGGTAACCCAAATCCTTTCTGAACAGAGAAGAACAGGGTGTCAATTTTTGTGAAATCAAACTGGGGATAGGGAAGAGAGGATACGGCATCAACGGCAATCAAGGCATTGGGAAACTGATCACGGAAGCGGTGAATAAATTCCATGGGCAGGGAAACACCTGTGCTGGTCTCATTGTGGGTGAGTGCAATCAATTCTGTTTCCTGCGGAATGTCAAAATCAGTGAAGCCTTTGCCTAGCGGGCTTTCTTTCTTGACTGCATGCTTACCCAGTTGCTGAGCAATCTCGAAGTAGCGTTTGGAGAATGCGCCATTAACGAAATGATAGGAGTGATGGGCGACTAGATTTTGTATGGATCGTTCCCAGATCTCCGTGGCTGATCCGGTAAAGAATACGTGAAATCCATCCGGCACACCCAGCAATTGTTTTACACCCTGTGTAGCTTGTGCCGCTATTAATTCAAACTGCTTGCTGCGATGCGACAGGGAAGGAATGCCTTCGCGAAAAGCTTGCTTAACATGGCTTTCTACGGTGAAGTAGAGTTGGGATGGTCCGGGGGTAAAGTTGGTTTTCACTCAAGGCATTTTATACTGCGGGCGAAGTAATAAAAAAACACTTGGAAGTCAATACTTGATACCATAGAAGATTTCTCTACGTTTGAAGCAAGAAATCCACTCGGATCTGGGACAGTTTGCTGAACCTAACAATTAAAACAATACCGGGCGAAGCTTTCCGACAAAATCAGGCCTCATCCGCTATCTAGCGGACCTCGCCCAAAAAGCAGGATAACAGAGGAAGGTTGCGATGGCCGGCAGCTCAAAACTTGTCGTATATGGGGTTCAGAAACACCATCCAGGTTCAAGTGGGTTTCTCTTTTACAGGAAGCTGATCCAGCTCCAACAATACCTTCTAATGATTTGCTTACTTTACCGGAGGACGGATATACAACTCCAGTGAAAAGGCCATACCCGATTTCTTCACGGCTACTACTTCCGGAGGCAAGCGGTTACTGATGTTCTGGCGATAACCGGCAAAGGCTTCGATTCCGATCAGCTTACCAAAAGACTTGTTGTAAGCGATACCCATATCCACATCAATTCTACGGAAAGAACATTGCGAATCATCCAGGCGGATCATGTAGTTTCGGTTAGCGGCCTCTGCTTTGGCCGAGATAATGTCTGATGAGGTAAGGTTGTACCGAAAAGCCATTTTGTAGGGAATACTGAGCTCCACACCGGTCTTCTTCGAGAAGTTGTAGTGATAGATCAGGATGGGAAGGATCGTAATTCCGGTAAAACTCTTATTCACAATAAGGCCTGCACCATATTCTTTATTGGCCGATGTTTTTCTCAGCCATGCTGCGGAGGCGGTGTAGTTGAAAGGAAAACTCTTGAAGCTGTAGTTATTAAAGTTACCGCTCTTGTTCACGTTTCCGCCAAACACGAGCCAGGAAGAGCTATCCAGTGAAACCATGCCTTTCATATCGACACTGGCATAGCGCAGGTTCCAGTTCGAAAGCATGTGGATGGCATTTTCTCCATCGCTTTGAAGTTCGAGTTGTTCCGTTCGGTATTGCGGGCCAAGCGCCAGTGAAAACTTTTGTGTATGGACGACAGGGAGCCACATTTTAAAAAAAACATCTTCCTGTGTGTACACTTTGTTCTGAGAAGTAAGGGTGCGGTAGCTTCGGCCGGGAGCCTGTGTATTGCGCAGGGTGATCCATTTGGAAGGAACCATGCCTTCAATGCCAGGTTTGTTCTGGCAATGGCAATAACCGGAAAGCAGCAAGAAACAAGCGATAAAGCCTAAAACCCAAGATCCCCTCATCCGTCAGTTAATAATGTATCAGCAAGTAAGCGATTGTGAAACTATGAATTTATGCGAATATCTGCAACCAGGTGACAGGTGTAAGATATACCGATTGAAACGCAGATTTCATGCCAGGCTGGAAAAAAGGAGCTTGGGCTATTGACTAAAGCTCCCTTTACCTAGTGCCGGACGATTATGAACTACTAATAAAGCACCCTGAACTTAATGGTGTGTTCAATGGCTCTCAGCTCTTTAATTACTTCCTTGTCGTAATGCTTATCGATATCGGTAATCACATACCCGATCTGCTCGTTGGTCTTCAGGTACTGCCCTACAATATTGATTTCATTGGCCGCCAGTACCTGGTTGATCTTGGCAAGAATACCCGGTACGTTGTTGTGAATATGAATCAAACGGTGCGCGTTCTCCAGTGTGGGCAACGTGATGTTCGGGAAGTTTACGCTGTTGGATGTACCTCCGGTATTGATGTAGTCCAGAAACTTGGCGGGCACAAAGTTGCCGATGTTTTCCTGCGCTTCGCTGGTGCTTCCGCCAATATGAGGAGTGAGAATGGTATTGGGTAAACCACGAAGTTCAGATTGGAACTCCTCATCGTTGCTCACAGGCTCATACGGGAATACATCGATGGATGCTCCTGCTATCTTCCCACTTATGATATTGTCTTTCAGGGCTTTGATGTCCACGACATGACCGCGACTCAGGTTGATGAAAATGACCCCTTTCTTCATGAGTGCAAATTCCTTTTCTCCGATCAGGTTGGTATTGGCCTCCCGGCCATCTACATGCAGCGAGATGACATCGGCCTGCTCCAGTACTTCTTTCAATGTTTTGCACTTCACGGCATTACCTAACGACAAGCGCTCTTCACGGTCATAGTAGTACACTTTCATACCCAATGACTCTGCAATAACAGAAAGCTGCGTACCAATATTACCGTACCCCACGAGTCCCAGTTTTTTGCCCCGCACCTCAAAGCTTCCCTTGGCCGACTTGTCCCACACCCCCTTGTGCATCTTGTTTGACTTATCGATGATGTTGCGTATGAGAATGATCATCTGTGCGATGGCCAGCTCTACCACAGAGCGGGTGTTACTAAAAGGAGCATTGAAGACCGCAATACCTTTTTTGGTGGCTTCTTTCAGATCGATCTGGTTAGTACCAATACAGAATGCACCAATGGTCATCAGTCGGTTGGCATTTGCCAGTACCCTGGCAGTGACCTGTGTTTTAGAGCGGATACCTAATATGGAAACGTTTTTGATTTTCTCGCAAAGCTCCTCTTCGTTCATTGCGGCGGAATGGATCTCTACATTAAATCCTTCCGACTTCATGATTTCCACGGCTACCGGGTGAACATTTTCCAGGAGTAATACATTGAGCCGGTTTTTCGGATAGGAGATAGCGGTATTGAGTTTGTTCAGGTAGAGAAACTCATCCAGGCTTGGCGCAATGTGATCGGCCTTGCTCAATACACTTTCACGCTCTACGTTTTCCGTAAAGGCATAGAACTTATTGGCTAACCCTGAGTTTTTGATTTCATAATCGGTATATCCGTCACCGATTACATATACATCACCATCCAGGTTGAGGCGTTTCAGTTGTTCTACTTTACCGTTATTGGCAGATAACGGATTGTTGGTGTCAAAGCCAATGATCTTTCCTTTATCATCAAAGCGGAATTCGTTCGCTAGTATATTTTCTGCTTTTATACCGAATTCAGTAACTACCGGCTCAATGAATTCGCGAAATCCGTTGGAGACAATGTAGATATGATCGGCATAGGTGGTAAAGAAATCTTTGTTGCGTTTGAAGGATTCAGACACCTTTGATTTCAAAAGGTTCACTAACGGACCAAGGTGTTTTTTCTCAGCGGCAAGCAATTCAATTCTGCGCTCCAGCGACTCGCGGAAAGAGATACTTCCATCCATACCCCGGTTGGTGATCTCGATGATTTTCTTCAGATTCAGTTCCTTGTCAGGATGCCCATCCAGGGATATTTCTGCTAACACATCAAAGGCTTCTACTTTGGTAAACGTGCTGTCAAAATCGATGATGAAATACTTGCTCGGTTTCATAGTAAAATTAAGACTGCGAATGTAATGAGAAGTACAGAGGCAACAACTGTTAGGTGTAAACAAGTCTATTGATTTGATATACTTAATTCCATAATCCACTG
This sequence comes from Flammeovirgaceae bacterium, assembly GCA_023251155.1. Lineage (GTDB taxonomy): Bacteria > Bacteroidota > Bacteroidia > Cytophagales > Cyclobacteriaceae > ELB16-189. The sequence goes on from JAHEZH010000271.1 coordinate 4,116, forward strand.
TCATTAGATGAAAAAGAAAACCCCATTGCTCTGGTGTGGCAATGGGTTTTTTAAACCAAGGTAGGGGAGGGATTTACCTCATCATCAATATCTTGCTTGCTGCGTCTACATCTTTGGTATAAGCTTCAATCGCTTTGGCAGCGATGTCAATCTGCTCCTGTGCTTCGCTCCAGTTGCGTTGCTCAATGGCCTCGCGTATACCTGGCAAAGTCTTCACTCCGTAGCCGGTATAGAAGCCAGGTGCATACACGGTGTGCTTGTACCAGGGTCTGCGTGGCAATCCCGATGGCGACAGCAGCTTTTGTTCGGCCTGATACAACAATTGATTCAGTCTGGTCAATTGGGTGTTGGGCTTGGTATTAGCTGCCGATAACTCGGCAAAGGCAGATGCACTTTTTTCTAGAGAGGTAACTGCATTTTGCAAGCTGGCAAAGTTCAGGTAGGGCACTGCTTCCTTAGCTGTTGCCGGGATATACTTCTCAGCGGGGTTGGCCGCCAGCACGTAACGCCTTTCTTTGATCATCTGGTTTTCAACTTCCGTTGATTCACGGAGGTTATCAATAAGGGTAGTGACTTCAGTGAGGTACGTGCTTAATGTTCGGTGAAATCCTTTGAAGTCGAATGGAAGTACTTCTGAGTTCACCAATCTCAAGGTAGTACGCCCGGCTGTTTTTGCCAGCGCCAAACCATAGTCAAACTTCGGATCATTGAACCGTGTATAATGATCATAGGAATCATAGATGGAGTGGTACACCCCTCCGCCACCTTCGCCACCATAGCCCAGGTTTAATGAGGGTATACCTAAATGCTGAATGAAAGGCGTGTAGTCGGAGCCGGAACCTAATGCTCCCAGGGTTAATGATTTCTTCGACAATATATCTTTCTTCGCTTTCGCAGAAGCGGCATTGGCAGCCTGGTAGGAGCGACCTCTTTCCAGAACACTCACACCGGTTTGCGGGGCGATCACGTCACGTGCTACCTCGCTCACCATGGTCTCCAGGGTGTGTGAACCTTGACCGTAGAAGAACCCTCTTCCATTGCCATCGGAGTTGATATAGGCCACCGCTTTCTGCTGAAGCTCTGTAGCATGATGCTCTGCCCATTCGGTAGAACCGATGAGGGAAGGCTCTTCACCATCCCACGCACAATACACGATGGTGCGTTTGGGTTTCCAGCCGGTTTTTACCAATTCACTTATGGCTC
>JAHEZH010000272.1 GCA_023251155.1 Flammeovirgaceae bacterium
TTTCGAGCCTCAATGGGAAGTGGCCATTGCCAACCTGGATAATGACAATTGTGCAGAGATATTTACTTTCGGGGTAGAATCCGGCAAGACTTACCTCTATTCCTACAATTGCTCACTCACAACACAGCTTTGGAAAAGAGAAATCCAGGGCGATCCCATCAATTTTGGACTGGCTGATTTTAACGGAGATGGAAAAGTAGAGTTATACGCCAAAGATGAAATCTTTGATGCCAAAACGGGTGTACGGCTTGTACAAAGTAATAACTGGAGCACACTCAATGGCGGACCGGTAGCGGTGGATATGGAAGGCTCTTCCGATCTGGAATTAGTAATCGGATGTATCATCTATAGTGTTAATCTGGGAAACGGAACTGCCGACAATGGAAGTCTGACCGAACTGCACAGAGCTCCCAACTATTTTCTACGGAATGAATACAACGCCACCAGCGTAGCAGATTATAACCAGGATGGATTTCTTGACGTACTCGCCACCGGCTCAACCAGTGGAAGCAGCCCCAGAAATACCACTATCTTTTTCTGGGATGTCCATAATAATCCGAGTGGCAATGCCGTGACTTTCTTTGACAATACGGCAGGGGCTTACTTACCAAACGGATGGTCAAACGGAACGGGTCGCCTTAACATATCTGATCTCGATGGTGACAAAAAACTAAATGTATCCTATGTATCAGGAAAATTTCTCTATGCGCTGGATGAAAATCTTAATCTGAAGTGGCGGGTAGTTATCAACGAGGAAACCTCCGGATATACGGGCTGTACCTTGTTCGACTTTAATGGTGATGGAAAATCGGAAATTGTTTATCGCGATGAAAGATTCATCTATATCATCAACGGTACCGACGGAACTATCTTTACCCAGCAAACCTGTGTATCGCGAACCAACCGGGAATATCCCATTGTAGCTGACGTGGATGCTGATGGTTCTACTGAAATATGTGTGCCTTGTATCACCAATGATGGCGCAGGAATGGATTTTTCCAACTTTGGCAGCGATGCATTCCTTAAAGCACCATCTCAGATCAGAGTTTACAAATCAGCCAGTGAACCGTGGGTTCCCGCACGAAGAGTCTGGAACCAGCATGGATACTTCAATGTGAACGTCAATGATGACCTGACGATTCCTAAGATTCAACAAAAACACCACCTGGTTTTTTCAACAGGATCATGTACACAAGGACCTAATCGACCGCTCAATACCTTCCTCAATCAATCTCCTTACCTTAACTCGCAGGGATGCCCTACGTATGCCTCGCCCGACTTAGCTCACGTTCCTAATTCATTGGTAGTAAATGCGCCTACCTGCCCGAATACCAATTTTACAATATCATTCAAGATCACCAACCTTGGAGACGTGGCCCTGGATGGTACAGTGCCCGTTTCGTTCTATAACGGAGATCCTACTAAAGCGGGTGCCATTAAGTTAGGAACGATGAACGTCACCCTGACTAACTTAAAGACTTCAGATATCTTCTCCATTACCAATGCTACCATTAATGGCCCCGGCTCCCTGTTTACTCTCTATATTGTATTGAATGATGCCGGGACACAAACCTCACCGATCAGTCTGCCCAATACCAACTTTGTTGAATGTAATTATGACAATATTATCAGTGTAGTGGTAAGACCTAATCCGGTAACAATCACCGCACAGAAAGTTGCTGACAATTTGAAATGTTCGGGAAGCGCCACACCTGACAATGGCGCAGTGCGCGCATTTATACCCGTTGGCGCAACGCAAAATACATCTGATTATCATTTCTATTGGTTTAATGGCCCGAAATCCGCTGTCACAGGTACACCTAACTATACCGGAGCTACTTACTCAGGGCTTGCTGCCGGAACGTATTCTGTTTTTGGAGTGCATAAAACAGCAAATTGCAATTCAGATACCGTGAGTGTAGTGGTGGGTGAGATCGAGAAAACAATCAACGTAGATGTTGTTCTGATTAATGGAGTTACCGATTGTAAGAATCCAAACGGGCAGTTAAAAGCGATTGTCAATAACGGAACCGATCCGGTAAGTAATTTTAATTATGTATGGTTTGAGGCGCCTACAGCGGGTGGCGGGCCACAGGTTGGAGTAAACAATATTGCCACTGACTTAAAGCCATTAACAACCTATGCGGTCAGAGTGACGGATAAGGTCACCGGATGTCAAAACGCAGGATCATTACTGGTGCCCAGTAATGTAGACATCCCGGTAGTATCCACCACACAAAGCAACATTTTGTGTTCCAGTTCAAATTCAGGAAGTGCAACAGCCACTGTAGGCGGAGCGACCACCGGTTTTAAATTTGAATGGTATAAAGGAAGCAATATCAAGCCATCTCCGGATTTTACCGGAAGTAACTATACCAGTCTTACTGCGGGGAACTATACCGTGGTGGCTACACGGATAGCCACGAACTGTGTTTCAAGCCCTGTAACCATTACTATTACACAAACAACCAAGCCCGTAGTGAGCGCAAGTGTAACCAGTGATCAAACCTCTTGTGATGCCACCCGGCCAAACGGAGCAGCAACTTCATCTGCCACCGGGGGAAGCGGAACCTACAGTACGGAATGGTTCAAAGGACAGAATACCTTGCCTGCTAATCAATTTGCAACAAGCGCATCCGTCACTTCCCTTGCAGTAGGCACTTATACCGTAAAAGTTACGGATACCAATACAGGGTGTTTCGACACCAAAGAAGTAACGGTGACATTGAATGTTGGCCCTGCACCCGTCATCTCTGCCACCGTAACAGACCAAACTCAGTGTGTACCGTATAACGGAAGCATCACTGCGGGGATATCTACCGGCAATGTTTCCGATTATACTTTCTCCTGGTACAATGGCACCAGCGTAAAAGCAACACCCGATTATACTGATACAGATAATGTATTAAGCGGAGTTCCTGCAGGAAAGTACACCGTAAAAGCGGTGAATAACCTTACGTTCTGCCCGGCGGCGGCAAAAACATTTACCGTATTGGATCTTTCTCCGACCATATCCATCACACTTAATTCATCCATCACCATCTACCCTACTGATTGTAATTCAGCCAATGGTGAAATGACCGTAGATGTATCCTCTCCTGGTAATACACTCGGATTTAAGATCGAATGGTTTTATGGTAAAGCCCCCTTTGCAGCTTCTTCCATTAAAACGGATAATGTTCTATCTTCCTCAACGGCTGCCGGGTTAAAATCTGGTATATACACAGTGATCGCTACCGATTTAAACTCCGGTTGTTTCTCTTCAAAATCATTTAATCTGCCATTTATTGGATCGCCAACAGTTGATTTCGTAGCGAAAACGGATATCACCAAGTGTGTTCCTGATAACGATGGTAATGTTGAAGTTCAACTTGTTCTTTCTCCTGCTGCGCCCACTATCGGGCTAAGCGATTTTACCATCCTTGTCTATCGCGGAACAAATGATCTTAACTCTTCTGTTACCGATGGATTAGAGTTAATGCAGGGTTCGGCAGCGCCCTCTTCCTTTTACACTACCCCCTCTACACTTACGGCAGACTCGTACACCTTTGTGGCTGTGGGTATAGCAGGACAGTTTCAGGATTGTCGTTCCGTACCACTTACCGTTGAGGTCATCAAAAACATCAGTGATCCGGTTATTGATGGAAATCCGACGATTGTAAACAACACCAACTGTACCCCAGCGCTGGTTAACGGAAGTATTACCGCTACGGCAGATATGACTTCTACCTTTGACTGGTTTAATGGACAAGCGGTGAAAGCCTCACCCGATTTTACCGGAGCGACCTACGGCAGTTTGGCTCCCGGCTTTTATACGGTTCGTGCTACCGTTACTGATCCAACAAATGCAGGGTGTACTTCAGTGGCTACTTTCTCAGTAGCGGACAACCCCGACAATGTTACTATTGCTTCTGCCGGCCTTACTACTCAGGACATCACCGCATGTAACCTGGCAAGTGGTGCTATTCTCACCGATGGATCAGCTGCCATCACTGCTATTACCGAAAACGGTTCACCGGGTACATTATCTGATTATCATTTTGACTGGAGCAACAACGCGGGAACTTCCCTTCAATCCGGAGCTTCAGCCAACCTGACTAACCTTGCTATCGGTGTTTATTTTGTAAAAGCTACCAACAATACATCCGGCTGCTTCACCGAACTTGAGTTTGATATCGAGGATAAAACAATGGGCTCACCTACCGTAGCGCTGATCTCATTTGATAAGCCAGAACGCTGTGTAAATCCAAGAGATGGTCAACTTACCGTAGTGGCTAGCGGAGGTACCGGCTCACCCACCTATTCCTACGAGTGGTTCAGTGGCACGGCTCCTTCAGGAACGGTGATTGGAAATAGCGCTACGCTCAATGGCTTACCCTTCACTGCCATCACCGCCCCCAGTCCGCAATACACCATTAAAGCGATCAATAACAACAACCATTGCTGGGCAACGGATACCTATGCCTTGCCTTCACTGGTGAATGAAGTAATTATCACTGCATCCTCTTCCTCTCCCATTACCAGCTGCGTTACCGATAATGGAGTAGTATTTGGTACTGTGGTAAATGATATCAGCACGGAATACGGTTACGATTGGTCCATCGGTGCTACCGCTAAAACTACTCCTGACTATTCCGGCAAACAGGTAAACAATCTGGGGATTGGAAGCTATACATTGGTTGCCACCGATTTACTGGATAATTTCTGCGTAAGTAAGCCGAAAACCGTGGCCCTTGATGATATGCGAATGACGCCTTTGGTTGCCGCAGCAATGAGTTCACCGCTTACCAATTGCGATATGGTTAAAGCTAATGGTGTCGCAACCGCATCCGTAAACGGAAATATAGTGAACTATACGTTCGACTGGTATACAGGTACCACGGCAAGCGGAGTACCCTTCTTCTCGGGTGCAGAGGCAGGTGGGCTGCAAGATCAAACCTACACGATTGTTGCTACTGATCGCATTACAGGATGTACGGGAGCCACACAGGTTACGGTCACCAAAAACCTGATCCCTGTACCTAACCCGCAAATTGTAGTGCTCTCAAATGTGACCAGCTGTATCAGCGACAACGGTGAAATGACGGCTTCAGTCAATGGCAATACTTCCGATTATATTTTCAACTGGTATGTAGGAAATGCACCTAAGGCTACGATAGACTACACCGGTGAATATATTGATGAACTGAGCGTGGGGCTTTATACCGTGGTGGCAACCAGTCGCATTACCGGTTGTGTCTCAGGGCCGGATACCGATCAGATCATCGAAGAGAAAGTAGTACCCGACTTTGATTT
>JAHEZH010000273.1 GCA_023251155.1 Flammeovirgaceae bacterium
ATCTCGGTAAGTTTTTCGCGCGCTGACGCGTCAATCTCATCAGGTACATTGTGATAAGGCACTTTTGAGGAAATCACTATTTCCCAATACAAAACTTACTAAAAATATTATCCAGCAAATCATCCGTAGTGATCTGCCCGGTGATCTCACCCAGGTAATGTAACGACTGTCGTATATCCATCGCTAGAAAATCGCCCGTCACGTTTTGATCCATTCCATCCAGTACACGCTGTAGTGACTGATTGGTTTGTATCAGGTTTTGATAATGACGCAGGTTGGTGACCAATACATCTCCCTGTTTCACCGCATTTACATTAAACAGCGCAAGTATTTTTGCTTTCAGTTCTTCGATGCCTTTCTTCTGCGAAGCAGAGATGAGTATAAAACCGTCATTCTCCAGTTGTCGTGTGCGCACCGCATCGATCTTGTCCAGCTTGTTGCCTACTTTCAGGTAGGGGATACCCAGCGAAATCAAATGCTCTTCCTCCGCTTTGATCTCTTCCGGGGTAGTAACACCCAGGTCGAAAAGATAGAGGATGAGAGCCGCTTTCTTCATACGGTCGCGGGTACGCTCTACACCAAGTGCTTCTATCGTGTCCGTTGTTTCGCGCAGGCCTGCGGTGTCAATGAAGCGGAATACGACACCGCCCAGTTCCATTTCATCCTCAATCACATCACGCGTAGTTCCTGCAATTTCAGATACAATGGCTTTCTCTTCGTTGAGCAGGGTGTTGAGCAACGTCGATTTTCCTGCATTGGGTTTACCTGCGATCACTGTGGGCACTCCGTTCTTGATCACATTACCCTGGTCGAACGATTGAATCAATGCCTGCAGATACCCTTTGATCTTCACGATCAACTGCCGAAGGTCATCGCGCTGAGCAAACTCCACGTCCTCTTCACCAAAATCAAGTTCCAGTTCGATCAACGATGCAAAGTGAATCAGCTCTTCACGCAGGTGTTGTATCTCTTTCGAAAAGCCTCCGCGCATCTGGTTCAGAGCCGCCTGTCTTGCATTATCAGTTTCGGCATTGATCAGGTCAGCTACCGCTTCAGCTTGGGCCAGGTCAAAACGTCCGTTGAGGAACGCACGCTTGGTAAACTCGCCCGGCTCGGCCAGCCGCGCACCGTTCTTCAGCAATGCTTTGATGATCTCTTTCACAATCACGGGCGATCCATGGCACGAGATCTCCACCGCGTTCTCTTTGGTAAACGAGTTCGGTTCTTTAAATAAAGACACCAGCACTTCATCAATCGCCCGCTCACCATCGTGCAGAATGCCGAAGTGCAGCGTATGCGTAGGCTGCGCTTCCAGCTGCTTGCCACGAAATACTTTTTGTGTCACCGCAATACAATCCCTCCCCGAAAGGCGAATGACGGCAATAGCCGAAAGACCTTGTGCCGTAGCCAGCGCTACAATAGTGTCGTCAATAGAATACGTCATGGACATGGCCGCAAGTTAAGTTGGGGATTGGGAATTAGGACTCGGGTTGGAGAGTTTTTTCGGGTGAGCAACCGTTTTATAAAGCCAGTTATTGGCGGCATGGCGAGGCGCCACCGGGCTATCCGTTACAAGTCCGCCCGACACATCCCCCATCCCACTTCGGGCTTTCCACTTCTATCCCTTGCCGAAGGGCACCAGATTCCTCCCCAACATCAAAAACTCATCGTTGGTCTTGCTGCGGTGCCGGTGATCTTGCGCCATTCGTTGATGCAGTCGGACTCGGTAATTAGTGCGATGAATTAGGTGTACACGCGCCTGTTTTTATATGGACTTGGTTTTAAAGAGCAATTCGCACGCTAAAAATTCAACCGGGTTCGTATCTTCGTGCCAACCCATTCTACCTATGCCCCCGTTTTGCTTGGCCTTTATAAAAAGAAATGCTGGCTGCTTGTCGGGAATTATTTTATTGCTGTTGGTATCCTTGCAAGCGCCTGCTCAGAACAGCAACTACACCAAAGATAATCAACGTCATCAGCAGGCGTATTATAAGCAACATGATAATGCATTAGCACGTGCTTGCCAAACCCTTGGTCGAAAGCGATATCATTCGCAACGTACGCGCAGCCGAAAGCCGAGTATCGATAACAAGAATCGCGTGCTCTCCTCCAGTGTAGGTATCAAACCACTTGCCAAGCCCGTGCCACAAGTACAACCTGAACCTGTTGCCAGCAATGAACAATTGGAGAAGCTTCACAAAAAAGAGGATGCTATTTTATCGGAAAATAAATTGCCCGTGCCCACCTCCAGCAAGCATGAAGAGATGCGCAATCGTGTGGCCGATGATCTTAAGAAAAATCCAATGGATAAGCCCCGCCCATTGGCTCCCTTATATTTTCAATTCAACCAGGATGAATTTTCGGTAGTGGATATGGAGCCATTTTTAATTGCCGTGGAGTATGCCTTACAGGGCAGGCATGTTTTGGTGGAAGGCCATACAGACAGTCGAGGGCAAGATGATGCCAATGTAAAACTTTCCGTAAAGCGCGTGCAGCGTATCCGGCAGCTGATGCTGGATATGGGAGTTCCTGATGATCACATTTCCATTGTGGGGTATGGCGAAGAGCAAACTAAAGGCAAGAACACCAAAAGCGAGGAAGCTCATCAGAATAACAGAAGAGTTGATTTTACGGTATTCTAAAATCAATAGGGTTGATTTTTTGTTTTGCGGTCATGCGTATTTTTTTGATTGTTTATCAAAGGTAGAAGGTCAAGGATTGTAAATTGCTTATGTAGAAGAGAATGAAAAGATAAGCTAACTTTTTCGTTATTATTTTGAATGTCTTAGAGCTTCAGCAACTCTTAAAAAGGTAGTCTTAGCATCTTTAAGGCCTACAATAATAAAATCCGATTCTACAGAAATGAATGTTTTTATGTGTCTTATGTTTTCATCAGCCAGCAAACATCCATTAATTAGCTGAAGGAATTTTATTGCATCGGGATTACCATTAGTTTGTCTGCAAAGGGTTTGCAAAGGAAGTAAGAGAGAAGGAACGGCTACTTTCCTTTCTCTGAAGTCTTTCATCTGGCTCCATCCGTGAAAAAGCTTATCTACATTAAAAAGAAACACGGAAGGGTTTTGAGGTGTTTGTTGATTAGCCCTTTGGTAAGTTGTAATCATTTCATCTTTCATGATTCCAATTTCCTTCATATTAGAATTCCATTGAATTGTAAACCTGTCTTTAATCTCTTTGAAGTATTGAAAATTAGAACTGATACTACTGGCTACTGAATCAATATATTTTAACTTCGTATTAAGATCGCGAAAAAGAGTAATGTCTTTTCTTTCTACGTGTAACAAATATTCTGTATCGATCGGTATGGCTGATCCAAGTTATATTATCACTATTGAGGGATGTTATTAACTCAGGACGATAAGCTATGTCAGTTTCTATTGCTAAGTCTTTAATGAAAAGTTCTAATGCTGAAATTTGTTTGTTAATTGGATTTACAAAATCATTTAATGTATGATACAAGTAATGTTCGAGGTCCTTTATTCTGTGATTCTCTTTTTTCCAAGATGCTCTTTCACCTAATACGAATACGAGTATTGCAATTAATGCACCGACAACACCTCCAAGGAAATCTAAAATTATTTCGACTATTTCAATATCCATACTTATAAGGTTGAATAGCTTTTGTCTTTGTTGGGAATGTTATAGGCGGAGCAAACCATAACTAAGATGAATTTCTTAATGAAGCTGTTATTATCCCCTCACTTCTTCTCCCTCACAATAAACACCGGTATATCAATCTGGTGGCGTACACTGTCCACGGTGGTACCGAAGATCAGATCTTTAATAAGTGTATGTCCGTGGGCACCCATTATCAAAAGGTCGGCATCGAAGGCTTTTACCATTTCGGGTATCCTTCGTTTGGGGTTACCAAAGCCAATCCTGAGCGTGGCTTCGAAGTCTTTTTCTTTCAGTTGGTTCACATAGTTTTGAAGGGCAGCCTGATCTTCTACCGATTCCTTGTCGTCAATGTCACTGCCATATACCATGGCTCCGGCAGTCTCCACCACGTGAAGCAATACATACTGTGCCGCATGCCCGCCCTGAGCCAGGGCGCTGCGTATCGCCAGCGAGTCCATATTTGAAAAGTCGATACAGATGGCGATGCGGTTGTACACCGGCCGGTCGATATCATTGAGCGCAACGGCCGTACCATGTGGTGCTTTCAGTGCCCTTTCAGCATCGCGTTGATCCAGCATCGGTTTCACCGTAATGTACACCAGCAGGAAGCCCGCACCGATACAAACAGGTACCGCGGTAGTCCATACCATCCAGCTGTTGTCGCCTGCGGCTTCCAGCCAGCCGGTAATTTCCTGTATCACCAGCTTCACATTGAGCGATACAATGATGATGGCAATTACCCATGCCGCGATCTTCACCCAGGGCTTGATCACGAAGATGCCCATCTTCTCCTTATCACTGTTGAAGTGAATCAACGGGATGATGGCAAAGCCCAATTGCAGACTCAGCACTACCTGACTGAAAACCAATAACGGCCCGGTTTCATTTTCTCCATACATCAGAATGACGATGTACGCGGGCACGATGGCAATAATGCGGGTGATCAGCCTCCGCAGCCAGGGAGCGATACGCAGATTAAGATATCCTTCCATGACAATCTGCCCCGCCAGTGTTCCGGTTATGGTCGAACTCTGCCCGGCAGCAATCAGGGCAATCCCGAAAAGGAGAGGAGCCCAGCTGGTGCCAAGCAGTGGCTCAAGAAAACGATGGGCATCCTGAATGTCGGCAATGTCATGCATGCCTGCTTTGAAGAATGTAGAAGCTGCCAGAATGAGGATGGCTGCATTCACAAAGAAGGCCGCGTTGAGCGCGATGGCGGAGTCAATGAAGTTGTACTTGATCGAGGTCCAGATTCCGTTGTCGTTGCGATCGATCCTTCGCGTCTGCACAAGGGAAGAGTGTAAGTACAAATTGTGAGGCATCACCGTAGCCCCGATGATACCGATGGCGATATAGAGTGCTTCATCGGAAGGTAAGGTAGGAATGAACCCTACAGCCAACTGGCCCATGTCGGGTTTAGCAATGATCATTTCCACCAGAAACGAACCCCCGATGATGGCCACCAGCCCAATGATGAATGCTTCAATCTTTCGCATGCCGTAGCTCTGGAGGAAGAGCAGGAGCAGGGTGTCGAACACCGAGAGGGTAACTCCCCAGATCATGGGCAGACCAAAGATCAGTTGCAACCCAATCGCCATACCCAGTACCTCGGCCAGGTCACACGCAGCAATGGCAATCTCCGCCAGCAACCATAAAA
>JAHEZH010000158.1 GCA_023251155.1 Flammeovirgaceae bacterium
GATTGTAGACGATGTGTTTTATAGCTTCTGGAAAAACAGGAAGACCATCAACATCAGCAGCTCATTCACTTCTTACCTGCTGGTTTCGGTACGCAATCGCTCGCTGGATTGCCTGCGCAAGATGAAGAACAAAAAAAGTACCCTGCTGGACAGTTCGGCGGACTTTCCCAGCAACCAGATCATTGCCGATGAGCAGATGGCGTATGAAGAGCTGAGCAATCGCATCGATGCCGCAATACAATCACTGGCTCCGCAATGTCGCCTTATTTTCCGGATGAGTCGTGAGCAGGAGCTGACGTATAAAGAGATTGCCGAGCACCTGAAGCTCAGTATAAAAACAGTGGACACCCAAATGGGGCGTGCTCTGAAGCACCTTCGCAGCGAAATTATGCGCTGATTATAATAACGAATTCTCTTTCTCTTTCCCTTTTGTAGGGGTAATTTGTGATTTTACCGTCTTTATCAGTGACTGTGAAATCATATCCATCAGAAACATATGAGCTAATGGCGCGTTGCCTGGCCGGAGAGTGCTCTCCGGAAGAGTCCATTCAACTGAATGAACTTCTTGCTGCTGATGTGGATTTAAAAGCCGACTATGATACCTTGAAGTGGCTCATGTATGATAAGTGTGAAAGCACACCGGAAGTAGATTTGAAAGATAAATTCAATCGGATCAGCCGCAGGTTGGAAGAGGACGGGTTAATGTAAGCCGATGGAAAAAAAGAAAACGAAAGCGACTATTCATGATATAGCCCGTGAACTGAACATTGCTGCTTCCACCGTATCCAGAGCATTGAATGGCAATCCGCGCATCAGCGATCAGACCAAGCGTGCAGTAGATAAAGCCGCCAAAGCATTTAATTACCAGCCGCACCGCCTTGCTGCGGCCTTGCGTAATGGCAAGAGCAAAGTAATAGGGGTAATCATCCCTTCAGCCGATCGTAATTTTTTCGGATCGATTGTAAGAGGCGTAGAGGAGGTACTGATCAAGGCCAACTATCAGGTAATGATCTGCCAGACACATGAAGACCCTGTGCAGGAAGCCGCAGCTATTGAAGCATTATTAAGTTCGCGTGTAGATGGAATCATCGCATCATTGGCAAAGCGAACAGAGAACTTTGATCATTTCCGCAAGGCAAAGAGCAAAGGAATACCTGTGATCTTATTCGATCGCTCCAATGATGAACTGGAAATCAGCCACGTGGTGATTGATGATTACCTCGGAGCATACAAAGCCGTGGAGCACCTTGCCAGGCAGGGGTGTAAGCGCATTGCCCACTTCACCAACTTTCAGAAGATTCCGATCTATCGTGAGCGCCTGCGCGGATATAAAGCAGCATTGGAAGATCACGGATTACCCTTCCTAAAAGAACTCGTGGTGGAAAGTAATTTGCAGCTGGAAGATGGTAGGATGAGTATGCAGCAGCTGATGAAACTTCCCGTACTACCCGATGCTGTATTTGCCAGTAGTGACCTGAGTGCCATGGGGGCGTTGCAGGTATTGAAAGAGAATGCTATTAAAATACCCGAGCAGGTGGCGATTGTAGGTTTCAGTAATGAACCCTTCACCATGTTCAGCGATCCGCCACTTTCCTCCGTAGATCAGCATTGTAAGCGGATGGGAAACACGGCTTCTGAAATATTTCTGGAAGAGATAAAAAACACTTCCGACAAATTTATTCCCAAGAAAATAGTGCTCATGCCCGAGCTGGTGATTCGTAAATCATCCATGAAAGTACCTGTTGAGGTTGCCCAACCGGAAGTCCTGGTTAACTGATCTCCGATTTCGGTTTACAGGCTTTTGACGATCGCCGGGAAATTCACGAATACTTCACAGGAGAATTCATTGCCGACTGATGTGGTAACTCATCCTTGAACTATTTTTTCAGGTGGTTGTAGGGGGGGCATCCATCGCTTGCGTCATTAGGTTAATCGATTGCACAGATTTTGAAAAATCGACCCTAACCTAATTACTTATTATGATTAAAAATCTACTAGACAGATTAAAGCCAGTGCCTCTTTTTAGTGTGCTGCTGCTTTTTGCATGGCTATCCGGATTCCCCTTGCACGCTCAAAACAAAGTGGTAACCGGAGTAGTGAAAACAGATGGCGGTGAAGTTCTGCCCGGTGTTAACGTTGTTGAAAAAGGAACTACCAACGGAACCGTTACGGATGTTGATGGTAAATTCTCCATCAATACATCACCTAATGCAATCCTTGTATTTTCTTTTATCGGGATGGCAAGTCAAGAGGTGACAGCAGGTGAACGCTCGCAGGTGGATATCGTTCTTCAGTCCGATGTGGCCCAACTGGGTGAAGTAGTGGTAGTCGGGTATGGAACTCAGGAAAAAGTAAATATGACCGGAGCAGTAGCCTCTATCAAAATGGATGAGCGATTTGGCAGCCGAGCGCTTACCAATTTGTCTTCGGGTCTTGGAGGGCTGGTACCCGGTTTAACAGCGGCACAAAGTTCGGGTATGGCCGGTAACAACAGTAATGCTACGTTGTTGATACGTGGCTTAGGTTCTGTGAATGGCAGTGGCCCGCTGGTGGTGGTGGATGGAATGCCAGACGTGGATATCAACAGATTAAATCCGAATGATATTGAGAGCATCTCTGTATTGAAGGATGCCGCATCAGCAGCTGTGTACGGATCACGCGGTGCAAATGGTGTTATACTGATCACGACCAAGTCGGGTAAGGGGCAGCAGAAGACAAGCATAAACTATACGGGCTCTTATGCTGTAACGCAACCAACCAAAGCCTATAATTTTATGGCCGATTATCCACGTGCACTTACGCTGGAAAATCGTGCTGCAGGAGTAACAAGTTCTACCTTGCCTTTTAGAAATGGTACCATTGATCAATGGATGGCGATGGGCATGGTAGATCCATTACGCTATCCCAACACCGACTGGTGGGATGTGATCATGCGTGACGGTTCTGTTGCCAATCATAACCTTTCCATGTCGGGTGGAAATGATAAATCCAACTTCTTCATTTCGGCTGGTATTATGGATCAGAAGGGAATACAGATCAACAATGACTTCAAACGCTACAATGCACGTCTCAATTATGATTACAAGTTGAGAGACAATATGAATGTAGGTTTTAAGTTCAACGGTAACTGGTCTAACTACAGTTATTCATTGCTGGACGGGTTTACCGATTCTTCTCCAACTAATACCGCCGGTAATGATTTGCAATATGCCATTGCAGGGATCACACCTTATGATCCTGCTACCGGATATTATGGAGGTGTGATGGCATACGGAGAAAATGCACAGGCATATAACCCGTATACCGTTTATGTCAATAACATCAGCAGACAGAATCGCCAGGAAATAAATCCAAGCATGTATATCGACTGGACTCCGATAAAAGGATTAACAGGGCGTATTGATTATAATCTTAACTATTACAATCAATTTACCAATTCAGCACCTATTCCTAACAGAGCATTTAACTTTCAGACAAATACATTCGGGTCGCGTGTGTATGTCGGTGATAATGCCGGGATCTCTAATAGTACGCTTAGCGGATATAAAACCCAACTCAATGGCCGATTGACTTACAACACTACGTTGGGTGATATTCATAAGATTGGGATTACCGCGGTTTACAGTGAAGAATACTGGTATGACCGGAGTCAATCCAGCTCGCGCAACGATCGTATTCATCCTTCTTTAAGCGAGATTGATGCTGCCCTGCCGGGTATTCAAACGGCAAGCGGGAGTTCTAGCGCAGAAGGACTTCGTTCTTACATTGGTCGTATCAACTACTCCCTTTATGACAGGTATCTACTGGAAGGTAGCTTCCGCTATGATGGATCTTCTAAATTTCCTCCCGGCCATCAGTTTGGATTCTTTCCGTCTGTTTCTGCCGGATGGAGATTTACAGAAGAGGGCTTTATGTCTTCGTTTGGCAACTGGCTGACTAATGGAAAGCTGCGAGCTTCTTATGGTGAGTTAGGTAACAATAGTGGTGTTGGCCGGTACGAAAACCAGAAAACACTTGCACAAGGTCACTACATGCAGGATGGAACCATTGCGAAAGGCCTTGTGAATTCCAAACTACCCAATGTCAACCTTTCGTGGGAGTCAACACGCGTAACCGATATTGGACTTGAATTAGGTTTCCTCAACAACCGTCTGACGGCTGAGATTGATTACTATGACCGGCTCACTACCGGTATGCTTTTGGGAACACAGCTGAGCACTTTTGTATCAGGAGCATTTAATGCGCCACGAGCTAACCTGGGGAATCTTCGTAATCGCGGGTTGGAAGGAAACTTTGGATGGAAAGATAAAGCGGGCGAGTTTTCATACTCCCTGAATATCAATGCATCGTATAACACTAACATCATTGAGCAATGGAGCGATGTGTTGTTGCGTGGTGCTACTAACAATGGTAACAATGTTTTTCTGAATATGCCTTATAATTATGTGTACACCTATGTCGACAGAGGCGTTGCACAAACCTGGCAGGATGTGTACAATGCTACACCGCAGGGAGCACAACCCGGGGATCTTCTTCGTGAAGATCTGAACGGAGATGGTCGCATCGATGCGAATGACAAGAAGGCGCTTCCAAATATTTCGCGTGACCGACCTACGACCAACTTTGCCTTTAATGGTAGTGTAGGCTGGCGAGGATTTGATCTCAACGTATTGTTTCAAGGATCTGCAGGCAGAAAAGATCACTGGCTTACCAACTATAACAACACCAATATTCCTACCACTCGCTTCGCAGCTTCGTGGGACCAATGGAATCAACCCTGGTCAGTAGAAAACCGCAACGGGGCTTTTCCACGGTTGGCAGGTATTGGCGGAAACCGGGAAGAAACTACTTTCTGGCTGGATAATCTGAGTTACATGCGGCTAAAAAACATTCAACTGGGCTACCGGGTTACATTGCCGGTGCTGAATAAAATAAGCATTAGCAACCTTCGTGTATATGTTTCGGCAGAAAACCTGGCCACGTTCACTAAATTCCGTGGATTAGATCCTGAGAAATTGGGAGATAGAAACAATGCCTATCCTATCAACAAGTCGTATTCAGTCGGTCTTAACATTGGTTTATAATTCTTTTTTTTATGCGTAAAATAACTTTCAAGCCATTGATGCTTCTTGCACTAGCAACATTGACGCTTTTGCCCACCGCATGTCATGATGATCTTCTGAAGCAGAAACCAACAACGGATCTGGGGGCAAGCCAATTCTGGAAAACAGAAGCGGATGCAACAATCGCACTAATGGGGGCTTATTCTGCAGTACGTCCTGTTTTTGACCGGGATTATTATTTTGATGGACAAGCTGAATATACTCGTGTGAACGGAACGAGTACGACCAGCGGTAATCTTCAATTGGGCGATGCCTACAATGGAGGAAACTACAATCCTTCCGATTATGCCGCTTCATTCGATAAATATTTCCGCTTTCTCTATGGAGCGGTGAACCGTACCAACTATGTGATATCCAATGTGAATAAAATGCTGGAAACAGCGGCTCCAGGTTCTGTTGCCAACCTGGAAGCAATTGCCGGAGAAGCGCGCCTGCTTCGTGGCATGGTGTACTTTCGTTTGATTTCGATGTGGGGTGATGTGCCCTACTTTGAAAATGAGGTGAGCGATCTTTCAGAGAACATCGGCTTTTATGCTGTGTCTCGTATGCCGCTTGCTCAGGTGAAAGACCGTATCATGGAGGACTTTACGTATGCGTTTCAAAAACTTCCCGCGGCAAAGCCGACAGGAGGCAGAGCTTCAAAAGCAGCTGCTCTTGCTTTCCGTGGTAAACTACAGTTGTACTGGGCAAGCTGGAATAAAAACGGATGGCCGGAACTGGAGGGCTTTGTACCTGATCAGGTTGTAGCGAATGAGGCCTACGCAGCAGCGGCAGCCGATTTCAAAGCGGTAATCACTAATTATGGATTGACATTGTTCCGTGGCGGTGATCCCGGATCCATTGATGCTTTAGGTAAAGCCGATATCCTTCCTAATTATTTTTATTTGTTCATGCCGGTGGCCAATAATGATCCTGAATTGATTATGTCTTTCAATCATGGTGGGATCAACACCAATCAAGGGGAGGAACTGATGCGTGATTTTCAGGGACGTTCTCAGGAAGGTTCACAAACCTGGATAGCTCCCCGGTATGCATTGGCCGACCGTTATCAGTTGACGACAACGGGCGACTTTGCTCCGGCACTTGTTCCGATGAATCCATCCACTGCCGGAGCAAGAACAGCTCTTAACTCTGCAGTTAATCCAAATAGCTATGCTAATCGTGATTATCGCATGAAGTCAACACTGCTCTGGGATTATGAAATGATCATGGGAATGACTTCGCTGAAGTCAACCGGTTTTTTCCCTTATATCTATCAGTCCTATGCTCAGAAAGTGACTATCGGTGGAGTAAGTTATACGACCAATAATAACGATAATACGAATTATGGATATGTGTTCAGAAAGTTTGTGCGCAACTATGCTGGGCAAGGCCGCAGTGAAGGTGATTACAGCTGGCCGGTAATGCGCCTCGCGGATGTCTTCCTCATGTATGCGGAGGCGACCAACGAAATCAGTGGCCCGCAAGGAGATGCAATAGACCTGGTGAACAGAGTTCGCAGGCGCGGAAACCTGCCTCCATTGGGTGCTGCCAAGATTGCAAGTAAAGCCGCTTTCTTTGATGCCATTGAGCAGGAACGTATTGTCGAATTGGTAGCTGAAGGCCATCGCTCATTTGACTTGCGCAGATGGAGAGCATTGGAAAGAGTATGGGGTATTGCTAACGGAAACGGAGTTCAGACACGGGATACCTGGGGCGCTGCCAGAGAAATCTATTACCGCAACACGAGCGTCAGAACGTATCAGCAGAACTATATCTTCCGTATTCCTCCCGGAGAGCGTGATCGGAATCCTAATCTTACTCAAAATACGCCTTGGTTATAATTGGTGTAATTATTAAAAGTACATTCCTTATGAAAACCTATTTAAAAATAACGACAGCATTACTTTTTATCTTCATCAGTGCTGTGAGGTGTTCCCCTGATTTTCCTATTGATGAGGATGGATTGCTCATTACGACCAGAGCGCAATGCTATGTAAGTAACTTTGAGTTGCTGGGTACCGACTTCCTGACGGTTCGGTCTAAAAATGCAGTGATTGACACCACCGCACAAACCATTGATGTGGAAGTAAAGTTTGGAACAGATCTTAAAAATCTGTACCCGCAATTCAGTCTGGTGACCGATGCCAAGCTTGATCCCAAGATTACCGGCAAGGTGGATTTCTCTGACCTGGCCAACCCAAAACAGTATACGGTGGTATCCGGTAACAGAAAAGTAAGGAAGACTTACACGATCAAAGTAACTGTTCAGCAATAACACTTAATTAATTAAGAAGTATGAAATTAAAATATAGTTACTCTGCTTTACTCTTCAGCCTTCTGTTGCTGGCAATAGCATGTAATGAGGAGACGTATGAAGTGCCTGCAACGAAAGACGCACTTCAGAATGATTGCATTAAAAGATCAGTTGGTCCTAACCTGGTGGGGCAGCAGATCGAATTTGCTTACGCGATGGCACTCCCGCAAAGTTTGGGTAAACTGGTTTCTGCGCAGGTAGAGGCAACAATCCCCGGAGCGGCGGGTACGCTATTGGAGAATCGTGCCTTTTATACAAACGGATTGGGAATAGATATACCTGTCACGGTAGGAAATGCGTCTGTCAATGATGCAAACATCACCAAGGTCACTTTCTCACGCGATACATTTGCGGTAACTCTCCGCTACTATTATGTTATTCCCGCGGAAGCGAAAGGACAATCGGTGAGCTTTACGTTCTCAGCTACCGATTCTAATGGAACCACCGTATCGTATGATATGGGACCTTATCAGGTTTCAAACATGGACATAGTATTGGACAAACCTGCCGCTGACAATGGAGCGATGTACATATCGGTTGCCGACATGGCTGTATATACCGCCGCACAGGCAGCGGCTGTCCCGGACAAAATTGATCTGGTCTATCTTTACCGTGTAGTGAATGCTACCGTCAATGGTGTCGCTAATACCAATGTATTTGGACATTCTTTGGTAGCTCCCGCAGCTGACCCTGCCTACTTGCCAGGCGTAACACTTCCGGCGGGTGTGAATAAGAATACAAAGATTATTAAGACCATCAGTCTTTTTGAAAAGCAGCTGGCACGCCTTCCGCAATATGGAAGTTACTTTATTGATGATGTGGATTTTCAGAAGCTGGATATAACCGCTTCCAGCAATTTTGCCGTCAATATTAAAAATGATAGTGGTCTTTGGGTAGAAACTGCCGATGGTCAATACCGCGCTTTTGTTTACATCAATACCAGCAACAACGCAACAAAAAGTATTACATGGAGTATGAAGAGATATAAGATGTTTTAGTGAATAAGTTCTCTCTTTTTTGATTTAGTTTGATTGGTTTAAGTAAATAGTAGTCCTGTTTTTGATAACCCGGGTTATACAAAAGCAGGACATTACTATTGCTCCGTATTTTTTAGTAATTGTATGATGGGAAAGTCTTTTTCAGTTGTCGTTGTCTTGATTTCTCTATTGGCTCACGCTGCCTGTGCTCAGGATATAAAAATCCCTGAAACCACTAAATATCCGGATCACCCGAGGATATTGCTTCTTAAAGGTGAAGAAGAATCTATTCGCGAAGGGTTGAAGTCCCAGCCGGTTTGGAGTAAAATGAATGCGGCAATCATTACTGAAAGTAATCACATTATTGACTTGCCATTGCTGGAACGAATTCAGATTGGAAGGCGCCTGTTGGGTAAATCAAGGGAATGTATCCGAAGAGTCTTCTATCTTTCTTATGCCTGGCGTATGACGGGTGAAAAGAAATATGCAGATCGCGCAGAGAAGGAAATGCTTAATGTGTCGCAGTTCAGCGATTGGAATCCCTCGCATTTTCTTGATGTAGCCGAAATGACCATGGCATTATCCATTGGCTATGATTGGTTGTACGATGTTCTTCCTACTGAGTCAAGAAAAATGATAAGTAATGCTATTTTAAAAAAAGGATTAACGCCTTCTCTAATCGAAGAGTACAATTGGTTTTTAAAAGCAAATCACAACTGGAACCAGGTTTGCAATGCAGGAATGGTATATGGCGCGCTGGCGATTGCCGAAGATCAGCCAGCGCTTTCAGCACAAATCATCAACAGAGCGTTGTCCACCATTCATTTGCCCATGGAAGAATACAAACCTGACGGTGCTTACCCGGAAGGGTATAGCTATTGGGATTATGGTACTTCGTTTAACGTCATGTTCATCAGTGCCATTGAAAAGGTTTTCTCCACTGATTTTGGACTGTCAGCCACTCCCGGCTTTCTGAATACATCTGGCTTCCTGGAAAACATGACCGCTCCATCTGGTTTAAGTTTCAACTGGGGTGACTGCGGAGTGGGTGGAGGATTGAAACCAGCCATGTTTTGGTTTGCGCAGAAGAAAAATGACCCTTCGATACTCTGGGTTGAAAAGAAATATCTTGAACGCAACGACTTTTCAACATTTACACAAGACCGATTGCTTCCGGCCATTATGATCTGGAATAAAAATCTGGTCTTGGATAAAGTAGTTGCTCCTGAATCAAAAGTTTGGGTAGGGCAGGGAGATAATCCTGTTGCACTCCTGCGTACATCATGGACTGACCCGAATGGAATTTATGTGGGCTTTAAAGCGGGCGCTGCATCGGTTAATCATGGACATATGGATATCGGTTCATTCATCATGGAAGCGAACGGTGTTCGATGGGCATCTGATCTAGGTTCACAGGATTATGAATCATTAGAGTCAAAAGGAATTCAGGTTTTCGGCAGAACGCAGGATGCACAACGATGGAGTATCTTTCGCATAAACAATTATGCACACAATACGCTTACGGTAGATAATCAATTGCAATTAGTGAAAGGATATGCAAAGATTGATGCCCATTCCGATCATCCCGGATTCATTTATGCGATTTCGGATCTTTCTACCGTATATGAAAATCAGCTGGCCAGTGTGAAGAGAGGTGTAAGTATAGTTAAGTCGAAATACGTAGCCATAAGAGATGAACTGACCGCCACCGATAAACAGTCAACGGTTCAATGGAGAATGTTAACAGGAGCGGAAGTGATGATTACGGCAGAAAACACAGCAACACTTGTGAAAGATAATCAGAAGCTTTTCCTGAAAGTAATATCAACATCAGCAGTAACCATGAAGACATGGAGTACAGCTCCTGTTACTTCCTATGATGCACCCAATCCGGGTACAACTCTGGTGGGATTTGAGTTGGTACTCCCTGCTAAGACAAGTGCTCAGTTTACTGTATTGCTGATACCGGAAAAGGCTTCGAAAGAAGCTACTGTTAAAATAAAATCATTGAAGGAGTGGAATCCTTAAACAGGTTGTCATTTAGATTAGATAGAATTACGTATATCATGAATAAAAAAATAGTTTTTGTTTTTGCTGTTGCCTGCCTGCTGGCCTTTACTTTAAAAGTAAAACTTGATGCGCGAAAGCAACTCGATGCAGCCAAAGCGCATCTCGAAAAGAATTTAGTGGATTACACCGATGTCACCCGCTTTCCGCGCAACACGGCTCCTGATGGAAAACTGAGGGCGATTCCTTCCAATGATTGGACAAGCGGATTTTATTCGGGTAATCTATGGTATATGTATGAATATACTAAAGATAAAAAATGGGAAGAAGCGGCTCGTAAATGGACGGCGGGTTTGGAAAAAGAGAAATTCAATACACGTACACATGATCTGGGTTTTATGCTTTACTGTTCATTCGGTAACGGCTATCGCTTAACGAATGATCCGGCTTACAAGGAAATTATGATACAAGGCGCGAAATCACTGAGCACCCGTTTCAATGCCAAAACAGGTACCATCAGGTCCTGGGATCATGGCAAATGGCAGTTTCCGGTGATCATTGATAATATGATGAACCTGGAATTACTCTTTTGGGCCACCAAAGTAACAGGTGATTCCAGTTTCTATAAAGTAGCAGTTACGCATGCGAATACAACAATGAAGAATCATTTCCGTGCCGACAACAGCAGTTATCATGTGGTGGATTATGATACGATTACGGGTAAAGTGGTTGCAAGAGTAACGCACCAGGGATATGCCGATGAATCCGCCTGGGCACGTGGACAGGCATGGGGATTGTATGGTTACACCGTGGCGTATCGTGAGACCAGAGATCAGAAATACCTTGACCTGGCGGTGAAGATTGCGGATTTCTATTTGAACCATCCCCATCTTCCGAAAGACAAAGTTCCCTACTGGGATTTCAATGCGCCGGCTATTCCGAATGAAGAGCGCGATGCTTCAGCCGCAGCGATTGCTGCTTCCGGCATGCTGGAGTTGAGCGGCTACGTCAGGAACGGACAACCATTCAAAAAAGCCGCGGAGGATATTTTAATCAGTTTGAGCAGCGATGCCTATCTCGCCAAAGCAGGTACGAATAATAATTTTGTGTTGAAACACAGTGTAGGGCACAAGCCTGCCAAATCGGAAATCGATACACCTCTTGTTTATGCCGATTACTATTATATTGAAGCATTGCTGCGTTATGACCGCATGAGTAAAAACAATACGAAGTAAGGATTTGGGTTTAGTTTGATTAGATGAGTGACAACTGGCCTTCGGGTCAGTTGTATTTTTTACGAATGACCAAGGAAAAAACTATTTTAGGCTTAAGATTGAATGATCACAAAAGCCATGTTCAGAAGAAGTTTTATAAAATCGTTTCCGGTAGTAGGAATGGGACTGTCTCTTCCTGATAAATTATTATCTGAAACGAGGGAAGACCAAAATGAAAAAACGGATTCGCGTCCATATTGGGTTTCGGTGCTGGTAAGAATTGCGGATCCTGTTCTGTTGAATCTGAGTGAAGGAAAGCTGAAAGCGAATATGCCCGTGGAGACCAATCCTGCCAGCACACGTGATCGGAAAAACGTAACTCACCTTGAAGCATTTGGAAGGTTGATAGCGGGCATGAGTCCATGGTTGGCATTAGATGATGATGGTACAGCTGAAGGAAAATTACGAGCTAAGTATATTCTTCTTGCAAGAAAAAGTATTGCCCGGGCCGTTGATCCCAACTCATCTGACTACATGGATTTTTCTAAAGACGGACAAGCCTTAGTGGATACAGCCTTTCTTGCGCATGGACTGCTGCGGGCATCAAAGCAGTTGTGGGAACGACTCGATAATCAAACCAAGCAACATGTAATCAGAGCGTTCAAATCAAGCCGGGTAATCAAGCCGGGGAACAACAACTGGTTATTATTTGCCGCAATGGTGGAGGCTTTCTTATTAAAAGTAGGAGAGGAGGGAGATACAACCCGTATTGATTTTGCGATTACGAAACACATGGAGTGGTACAAAGGGGATGGTACATACGGTGATGGTGCAGACTTTCATTGGGATTATTATAACAGTTACGTTATCCAACCCATGCTGCTGGATATCGTAAAAATTTTGGTGGACACAGGAAAAGAAAAGGAAGCGTTTTATCAAACTATTTTGAAACGAGCGAAGCGATACGCTGCTATACAGGAAAAATTGATTTCTCCGGAAGGAACATTTCCTGCTATGGGCAGATCCTTAGCGTATCGCTTTGGCGCTTTTCAATTGTTGGGTCAGATTGCATTAATGAAACAATTGCCTGAAGAACTCAAACCGGCACAAGTACGAAGTGCATTGTCTGCTGTTATCACTAAAATGATTAGTGCCCCTGATACCTTTGATAAAAACGGATGGCTTCAGATTGGTTTCTGTGGTCATCAGCCTGGAGTGGCGGAGGAGTACATCTCTACCGGAAGTTTGTATTTGTGTACCGTTGGATTGTTGCCGCTGGGTCTTCCTGCAGACGATGCATTCTGGACCGCACCAGCCGAATATTGGACGAATAAAAAAATATGGAGCGGAATGGAAGTTCCGATTGATCATGCTATCTGAAACTAAAAAAATCATGAAATATATCGTATTCCTGATTATTGCTTTTACCTCTTCAGTCACTTATGCCAGGAAGATAAAAGCGATTACTGTTACTAACCCTTCTTCGTTTCCCCGCCATGAAGTGGTCACCGTATCATTAGGTTTATTGAAAGAGTTAGGAGATGTAAATACATCTTTCCTTGTCAGGGAAAAGAAGAGTCAGAAGGTTGTTTTAAGCCAGAGTATTGATTGGAATACGGATAATACGATGGATGAACTGGTCTTTGAAGTTGAACTGAATGCGAAAGAAAAAAAGGAATATACCATTGAGGCAAAAAATAAGAACTTGAATCTTGAAGTAGACCCACGTACAACGTTTTCGCGATTAGTACCTGAACGCATTGATGATTACGCATGGGAAAATGATTTGGTGGCTTTCCGCACGTATGGCCCTGAAGCGCAGCGATTGGTCGATGAAAACCTGAAAGGAGGAACACTGTCCAGTGGATTGGATTGCTGGCTCAAGCGGGTGAATTACCCGGTGATTGATAAATGGTACAGGAAATATGTAGATGGCGGCACTTATCACAAAGATGATGGGGAAGGTTATGATCCGTATCACGTAGGGGCTAGCCGCGGATGTGGAGGTATTGGTGTGTGGAAAAACGATTCACTTTATGTGTCGAAGAATTTTGTGAGTTATAAGAGAATAGCCAGCGGTCCGGTACGAACCGTTTTTGAACTGACTTACGCCCCGTGGAAAGTAGATGAGGTGGTTGTTAACGAAACCAAACGAATTACATTGGATCTGGGTAGCCAGCTCTATAAAGTAGAAGACATCACTTCCACTTCAGGTACCATCCCGAACATCACGATTGGTATTACGCTGCATGAGAAGAAAGGCACAGTCAGCATGAATGCAAA
>JAHEZH010000274.1 GCA_023251155.1 Flammeovirgaceae bacterium
AAGCCCACCTGAACTGGGGCACCTTTGATCGGGACTGGAAGTTTCTGGACGGTGGAGCCAAACAGTTGCAGGGAGGAGCAGAAGATGGAACGGATGTTCCTTTTGCAGAGATCAGCAAGAGTATCGAAATCAAAGAGCCGGGGTATGTGTATATTTGGTTGAGTAATACGAGTGCTCAACAGCGGGATGTGTTCTTCGATGACTTTAATGTAACGCATACGAAATCACCGATAATCCAAACAGAAGATTACTATGCCTTCGGCCTGACTTTCAACTCCTATCAGCGTGAGAATAGTTTGCTTAATAAATACCAGTACAATGGAAAGGAATTGCAGACAGACTTTTCGTTGAACTGGTTGGATTATGGAGCCAGAATGTATCAGCCGGAGATTGGAAGGTGGAGTGCGATTGATCCATTGTCTGAGAAATATTTTAGTTTGTCATCTTACAATTTTGTTGCCAATAACCCGATATTATTTGTTGATCCTGATGGTCGCGAAATATGGATTTCATACGGAGACAACCAGCGTGTTAGGTATGATAATGGTAAACTTTATAATGAAGATGGCAGCAAATACAAAGGCAAGGACTCATTTGTATCTACTACTTTAAAAACACTCAATACAATGAATTCGACAAAAAATGGAGCAACTGTCATAGGCGAATTGAGTAAATCTGAAAATAAATTCAATTTTGAGAATTCTTATATAAAAGATAAAAATGGAAATGATATAAAAGGTGCTCTTAGTTTTGAAGGAGCAAAGGAAGGTGGCGGTACTATTCATGCCGCAGGGCTAACGGAGAATAGCGATTTTGGAGAAAAAGTAGAAAACACTTCTCACGAATTGTTTCACGGATATCAGTTTGAAATGGGAAACACCGAGTCTTCAGTTAACAAAGAAACTGAAGCTTATCTTTTTGGCCGATCGGTAGCTCTGGATGCCGGTGTTAAAGTAAATTACGGATTTGGTAATTCTAGATTTACAGGAGAAATTTATCAGAATTCGATGTTCAATCTCTTAACAAATCCAAAATTCGATCAAAAAGAATTTAACATTTCTGTAATGACCTTTAAAACGGGGGCTGCAGTAAATTATCGAGGCCTATACAATTCTCACCCATACATATTGAATTACAAACCAACTATATCGAAATTTTATCCTCTAATTCACTAAGTAAAATGAAACAAATAGGAATCCATATTCTGTCATTCTTAATGGCATTGTTACTTAGTTGTGAAAACAGGCGAGAGCAATCGAAAGAATGTGAATTAGGAAAGGAACAAGCTAGAGAAGACATTAAATCAAATTCACTTGGCCTATATTTTTTCGGAATGCCAAGTCCTAAATTTAATTTGAGGATAAAAATTGTCTCGGAAAAATTGAACGTGAAAGTGAAAGGAGGTGGTGATATTGTTACTGAAGAAGGTACATGCTACAACAATGTGATGGAAGAGCAAATTAAGAAAATATATGGTGACGATATTTTTAAGACTATCGATGCTTCTATCGATAGTTTATATTCTAATGGCGTAGGAGATAGAGAGGCATCTTTTAAAGATGGTATTGCAGGATTAAATCAAATTATCTTCTGCAATTTGAATTTTTTTGATGTAAAATCATCAGATACCGATAAGCCATCAGTCTATATTGACTTTTCAATAAGTGAAAAAGGGACAGTTGAAGAGTTTAAGGTTAGAAAAGGATTTTCTAAGAAATTAGATGAAGAAGCACTAAGAGTTGCCAGTATGTTGAAAGATTGGATGCCAGCCATCGAGAATTCGGTTCCTGTACGATCAAAGTTTACAATCCGTATTCATTTTGACCCATTGAAAAAGGAAAACTTCTCTTGCAAATAAGAGTAGTGCACCAAATTAACCCCTAGCTAGCGCCCCCCGGTTGGCGCGCGTTTATAACGCGTGACTTTTATTTACCTCGCGTACGCCTTTTTAGTTTTGAAGTCACGCAGCGCCATATCGATCATGTTAAGGACGAAGTTTTTATTTTCTTCGGATAGCGTTGAAATATCTTCGAGCCTTCGCATGGTGTTTTTATCCAGCTCCATTTTAGTTTTACCTATCAGGTAGTCAACAGACACTTCGAGTGCATCAGCAATCTTAGCTACTGCTTCAATGGAGGGAGAAATGTCTCCTCGTTCATATCGACCGATCACATTACCAGATGTACCGAGCGTAAGGCACTCCAGAATACCAATACCACCTGAAAGATCACCTGGGCAATGTGCGCACAACCTTCACTACGAAAGAAGAAGCCGAAGAGACAACCGCCACACTGGAAGCACAGTACGAGAACACCGAGCGTAGCCAGTATCTGAAATACGATGATACACGCAGGGTACTAAGTCATTTATTTGATCATACCAATGGGGTGAATCCTTCCACTACGCCGGGATATTCGATACGCCTGAATGGTTCGGATAATGAACGCAATGGAATAGCAAGATCACTGAGTGTTATGCCGGGAGACAAGATCGATATGCAGGTGTTTGGAAAATACTATGATCCGAATACCCCTCAGACCAATCAGACGGCCTGGGACAATCTGGTAGGGCTCATTACGCAGGTCGCCAATGCCGCACAAACCGTGGTGGTGGATGGAGTAGGGTATACGAGTGGATCATTACGCATTCCACCGGCTACTGGAGTACTGACCGATCCGAATGAAAGTGCCGCCTATCCGAAAGCCCACCTGAACTGGGCCACCTTTGATCGCGACTGGAAGTTTCTGGATGGTGGAGCGAAGCAGTTGCAGGGAGGAGCAGAAGATGGAACGGATGTTCCTTTTGCAGAGATCAGCAAGAGTATCGAAATCAAAGAGCCGGGATATGTGTATATTTGGTTGAGTAATACGAGTGCTCAACAGCGGGATGTGTTCTTTGATGATTTTAAGGTGGTACATACTAAATCGCCTGTTGTACAGCAGGAGGAGTATTATCCATACGGATTATCTTTCAATGAATATACCCGAGAGAACTCACTACTGAATAATTACAAATACAACGGTAAGGAATTACAAGACGAACTAAACCTTGGATTATATGACTATATCGCACGACAGTATGATCCGCTATTAGGAAGATTTACAAGCGTAGATCCGGCAGCGGAATTAATGCGCAGACACTCTCCTTATAACTATGCCTTTGATAATCCATTGCGGTTCATTGATCCGGATGGAAATGTTCCGTTTGATGTTACCCTTGCAGGAACGGACAAAGAAACGGCATTAACCCAAATTCAATCTGGTGTAAAAGGAATTACTGTAAGTATGAATGCAGATGGTCAGCTGTCTTACGCTGTAGTGGCTGGGCAAAAACAAGATAAAGCTGCTACAGAGTTGGTCAAGGCAATCGATGACCACAGTGTAGATGTGTTGATTAACACTACTTCCAATGCAACTAGTGCAAGTGGAAAGATTATTGTTGGAGGTGCATTTATGGGGAATAATGTTTCAATTGATAACAAAGATTGTATGCAAGCCACAAATGAAGTTGACACTGGAACAAGTGGGCGAATAGATGACGCTTTTGCGACACCCGGAGGCGTAATCCTCCATGAAATAACTGAAGCTTATCAAGGAGCTAAGAATGCTCAAAAAACGGGTATAACAGCAGGAGATGCTGATGCTTCGCCAGCTGAATATAAGGCAGCTCATGCAGCAGCATTAAAGCAGCCTGGTGGTGATGGAGGTGTGGTGGATACACACTACGATAAAAATGGAAATATGATGCCTCCAGCTATTGATGCTAATAATAGATTAGTTGCTCCAACCAATGATCCCAACTATCACGGAACAGTGACTAGAGCCCGAGGTAAATTAATTTACAGTACTGCTAAATAATATATGACAACTAAAATAATTACGTTGAGTCTTTTGCTGATGTTCGTGACCTTTGAATATTGTAATGGGCAAAGTCAAGCTAAATTCAAGGACTACAAGATAGAAAGAATAAAATCTTTACGTCATTATTATGTACTCTATGCAAGTCGAAATGATTCTATTTTTAAGATTGTCTCTAAAAAAGAATCGATTAGTCGTTGTGTAAAGATAAGAAAGGGAAAAATTTATGGATTGATTCTGTATGAAATTCCTTTTAGTGGTGATCTCGTAGACTGTATTGCGTTTGACAGAAAAACTGTAATCTGCCGTGAAAATAGGTATGGATATTCTTTGTTTATGGCTGGGAATTTAAAAGGTCTTTGTTGGTCGAGATGACTTCACGTCAAAGATTTTAACGTACAAAGAAAATTCTTCAGTTAGCGCATTTGCAACCCGCGATACACATAAAAGCGCAAGGCTGGGCTTTATATTTATCTCGCTACGAGTATCGAATACTTCGATGGTTGGATTATATGACCAAGCCATAACTTATTTTTGCTGATGGTAATTTAACAGGTCATTATAGCTATTGACACAAATAGCAATTTGATTGTGGACAACAAAAGCATTATTGCATTACTACAATCATTTTGAATCTTCTTGATAGATGACTGTTAAGCGGAGAATTATAAGAAATTAAGAG
Organism: Flammeovirgaceae bacterium; assembly: GCA_023251155.1. Lineage (GTDB taxonomy): Bacteria > Bacteroidota > Bacteroidia > Cytophagales > Cyclobacteriaceae > ELB16-189. The sequence continues at coordinate 4,540 of JAHEZH010000274.1, forward strand.
ATTTAGTTTTCAATGTTTGTTTTTTATTGACTTCAATAAATGATTTTCAAATTTTTCAATCGTTTCGAAATTGATTAATTTGTATAATAGAGTTTTTGATTTTGAGAATGAATGAAAAAAGATCTTTTAAATTTGTTCAACCTAAAAATTAAACCTACTTGTATGTTGGCGTTGACTCTATCCAAATTGATCACATCGATAATTCTCTTACTTTCTTTTAATCTTCTTTGTTTAATAAGCTGAGGCAATAAGTCTCTTCACTTTCCTTACTTATGTCAGTCCGTGAAGCAAGTGTATTTTGTTTTATAGATAGAGGTTTGAATGTAATAGTTATTACTCTTATCCAAACAAAACTTATGTTTTTTGATTATAGTTATGATGGAAGTCTACTAAAGGAGAAAAAAGAATATAGTTTAAAGACTCACCGAGTATCGTATTCATGGTCATACGAATATGAAGGTAGTGATCTAAGAAAAATATCTAAGTATTATCATAGCACCAACACGGCTAACATAGATGAGATCCTAAGCAGTAGAATCACTTCACATCATTCAGGACGTTCGAAAGAGCGTCCTTTTTTATTGCATCATTTTTTGGAGTTGCTTTTTGGTGATGAACGTGTAAGCTCCCCCTATAATTGGGCCACTCAAAAGTTTTCTTTTCAGTCGAGAAGCAAAAGTAGGTGACTGCTCCGCGGATGTCAAGACCAAGACGATCGGTTGATCTTTTGTTTTATTT
>JAHEZH010000275.1 GCA_023251155.1 Flammeovirgaceae bacterium
GATAATAACCGGCCAGAACTGGTGGAAGAGTTGTTTACCAAAATAGCAGGTAAGACAAAAATCATCGTGGCTTCCCGTAGCAAAGAAACGCCGATCTACCCTATCCGGGCGGGTTTCGGTATATCGGCCCGAAGTGTCAAGCCGAATCACTTCAGCTCGCAGTTTCAGTTATCCTTATTTTAATAAGTACCACACCCGTTTTAGTTTCCACATCAATTGGTTTTCTTCACCGGCTGATGCATCATCAGTGATTCAATTCCTTTGGCGATCACTGCTGGCTTTTCTTTGAAGGTGATGTAGATGAACCGTTCACCCGCCGTGGGTACAGACTGGCCATCATCTTTAATTTCAAAATTCATTTTCTTAAAATCGAAGTAAGGATCCACACCGCGCACAGCAACAAATACGGCCGTCTGGTCCCAGCTATTGCGACCTTTCTTGTTCTGATCTTTTCGAAGAGCTACTTTGTAGGCATCCTTCACCGGGCTGTTTATTATTTTCTTATTGTTTATGAGAGTGATGCCCGTGAGAATCTTTTCACCAATATCAAATCCACTCAACACAAAAGGAGTTGGCCATTCGGTGAATACCTTTTGCGACGATTTAGCATCGACAACTACATTGAATTCATGTCCTCCCTTTCCGTCTTTGCCAAGCGATGCGGCCATTGATACCAGTTGTTTCACCTTCAATGCAACCAGGCTCTTTCCATCGAGTGGAGCATATTCATCGGCAGGTGAGTTTAATAAACCGGCCAAGTTGGTAAAGAAGCCCACGCTCACGATGGTCACACTTTGATCAGGTTGTGCGGCTAGTATTTTCCGATACAACTGCACTGCTTCCATCGCTTCGCTATTCGATTGTAATGCATGTGGATATTTATTAACGATAAACTCTGCCCATTGCTGATCGCATTTCTTGTTTGGCAAGACAGCTTTGGTTATTCCTATCGGAATACCGGGCCGCTGAAAATAGGTATTGAGCACACTGAGGGTGGGTGCTGTCGTCTCAAATGTATTGCAGGAAATAGTGGCCAGGATTTCCACTTCCCCCCTATCCGCGAAAGCGTGCAGTAATGCCATCGCGCCTACATCATCATAATCGGGAGCGATATCGGTATCAAAAATCACTTTGACGGGCTGCTGCCGGGCAAAGACAACCGAAGAGCAGAACAGCAGGGCAGCTAAAATCGGATACATCAGCATGTGGATGGAAGTTGTTATTAAATAAAGCTAGGGAATTATGCCGGCATTCTTTGTTATCCGGCTCTTCGTTTTGATTCAAAAACTTCGCAACTTTCGTCAACCGGATTTTACCGACCATAAAACACGACTCACCCCCTGATAAAACCGAATTATGATTTTCTTTTTGTTTCGCCTTCTGATTCTGGGAGGCTTCATCGCGCTGGTTTACTTCCTCATCAAGTCATTCACCACACCATCGGAGTTTGTGAAGTGCGGAAGATGTGAAGGTAAAGGATTCTGGTATGCGGCACGTGGCAAAGAAACCTGCGACTGGTGCCGTGGGTCAGGCAAACTTCCACGCGATCCGAATCGCCCGCGCGCTTAACACCGCATTCGGCCACGAGATGCCGGATTCAATCATGGATATCGTAGTCCACCCCATCCTTCGAATGAAAGAGAAATCGATGCATTTAAAATGCAAATCGCATCAGTAAACCATCCGGGGTTAGAACCCGAAGCCAAGTTTAAAGACAAAGCGTGGTGATTCTTCAAATCCTTCTTTCGGGATGAACGTACCCAGCGAAATCACAAGCACATCTACAGGTGCAATCCAGATACTTCCTCCGTAGCTGTAATGCCAGTTGTCAGACGGGTCGTTGGATTCCCACACACGGCCATAGTCAAAGCTACCCGTGATACCCAGTGTGAGCGGCAGTGTAGGATTATAGCTACTCAACAAACGGATACGCAAGTCCGTACTTTGGAAGAACGTAGTTTTACCATAGAAGCGCTGAAAACGATACGCGCGTAATCCCAACTGCCCGCCAATAGTGGGCAACTGGAAAAACTCATAGCCCTTACCAAAATTCATAGCCGTACCTATCTGTGAAGCCAGAATGATGTTCTCTTTACGATCGATATGGCGGTAGAATGAGAGCTGCGCTTTCCATGAGGTAAAGTTTTTATTCTCTTCTTTGAGATTGGCTGTCCAGTTGAAACCGGTATAAAAACGAATGCCGCGATGGGGAGAAAAGAAATTATCCACGTTGTTGTAATTCAATCCCAGCTCGGCACCTCCATAAAACTTGCGATCAAAGATACCTTGGTTCTCTCCGGTTCCATAGGTATCAATAAAGCGACCTTTGGTATCCTGTATCTCTGAAGTTTCTAACACAGGGCCAAGGGTGATGTATCCGCTATTGCCAGCAAAACGCTTTTTGATGGCAGGATAAATGCGCGTGGAACTCTGCCGTACCCGGTAATAATTAGGATTATCTACCGTGCGCACCGTGTTGTTTCCTATGTCCGCAAAGTTAAATGCATACGTTGGTCCGTGATAGCGTGCATCAAAGAAGAAATCAAACTTACCTAAGGCATTCATATAATCCCCCTGGTAATTCAGTCGAAAAGCTCTTGTACGAAAAGCATAGCTGCCGCCAAACTGGTGGGAGGAAGCATAAGGCTCTTTCTTGAAGGAATAGTTGATCAGGTTAAAATTCGCGCCAAGCAAAACACCATCATCCGGATTAAATCCTAAAATGGGTAATGGCAAAACGATATCATACTCACTATCATATCCGCGTCGGTCATAAATATTATACCCATACAAAGACGTACGGTTGTCTTTTGTTTCGCGGCCAGCGTTGACCGTATTGCTTCGGAGGTCATCATAGATAATGGTCTTCCGCGCACCTCTGCGAACGACTGAACTATCGGTGAATTCATCTTTACCCAGCCCTCCTATCAGACGAACTTTCACACCTTTCTTCACATCACCGGAAACGACAAACTCATCATCGTCACCATTGCCGTACAAATTTATTTTCTTTGTAATGGAATGATCAAAGGTGCGCTGATACGCCATCAGCTTCACATTACCTTTCTTTGAAATCTGATACACCGTCACTTTAGTATGCTCATCATCCAATCGCTCTACTTCAAAGCGCTCTTTATCTTCGGTGCCAATCACATCTACGGACTCACCAAGGAATTCATAATGGGTACGTGCGATCGTTAACAAGTGATCTCTGCGTGCCTTAAGCCCTTTAATTACTTCCGGTGCCGAAATCTCCTGTGCCTTCTCCGGCCAGCTTTTAAACGCACGCTCAATGTCCTCATCTTTCAAATGTTCCTGTATATACTTCACCTGCTTCTCCCATTGCTCCCAGCTGAGTTCATTCAGAAAAGTACGGTCAAACAAACGTGCACTCCACGTTGTCCATTTCATGTTGGGCATCTCCGTACCATACACCTGTAACTGACGCAGAAAGGGCATGGTTTGCCGTGCTACATCCGATAACAGTCCATCGTACTTGGAAAAAGCCTGGTCACGATCTCTCGGTATCGGGCGGTAGACCTTTTCGTCTTTATTATCCGTATCGATACGTGCCCATGCCCACTGATCATCATGACGATCCCAATCGCCTATCAGAAAGTCAAACAGGCGTGTGCGCAACGCCCACTCTTCATCGACACGATGTTTATTATTCTTTAACAGGTTGTCGACCAACTCAGGCGTACTGATAATTTCCTTTGCATGGCCAAAGAAAGGAGCGTCTTTCCATTTCTTTCCACTCGGCCGCTCCTCCACCAGACACATCGTGCCTCCAAAGATGGGATTGAATGAACCCAATGCCGGCTGTGCAGGAACATAATACAATCGGGGGTTGGTGTGATACACCTGAATAGCATCTGCCAGGGTGGGCATCGCCAGTGGTGCAAATGGATGGGTCGACAAGAAGTTGTCTTCCACGATGTACTTTGCTGCTACCATTTTATTGAACGGAAACGGCAGGAAACGAGTCACATCTTTAGTCATACCCCGCAGCACATAATCTCTGCCTAATGAATCGCGCACCCGCAATGAGTTGGTCTGATTGCCTCCACCTTGCTTCAAGGGAACCATCCCTCCTTTGAATGTACTCAGATCCAAAACAGGAAAAGGATATTTCTCCAGGTACAAATCACGATGATGTTCACCGAATAGAAACTTATGGCCTTTGTTAACCGGTTTCACTTCCGTACTGGTTACAGCTTCCATCAAGGTGTCTGCATGCGTATTGTATTCGGTGAAGTCAGCTGTACTCAATTCATTTGTTTCCTTCACTGCGTCTTTAATTTTTCGCTGATAAGCCAGGGTAGCATTCGTTCCGTCTTCGTTTACTTCCCAGAACTGGGTCCAGGTTTCCCCTCCTTCATAGAAAAGCAGTTTGTTGTAACCGGGCGCACCCGATACATACTCGGCACCTTTACCCAACCGAAGCGGACTGTTCTTTGCCCCACTACCACTCACAATGAAATGTTGGTTTTCATTTTCAATGTATTCCAGCGCATGTTCATGACCGCTGGCAAAAATAAAACGCCCATTCTTCTTTGTAGCGGCAAGCAGAGCCGCATGCAATGCTTTATAGTCAGGATGTGCGACATCTTGTTTTGAACCTATGTTGGTACGATACAACACACCCAGTGTACCAATCACCGGAAGCGGTATGTATAATTTTTTATTAATGTCGGTTAATGGAAAGAAATGCTGCTTCGTGCTAAAGCCACCACCATGCGGTCCGTAGGTATACATCGGATGGTGCATGGCGATCACCACATTCTTGTTACGATACTTTCGTATTACATTTTCAAAAATAAATTTGAACGAAGCCCGGTTTCTTGCCTCACATCCTTCATTCATCTTCGGCTCCTCATCCCAGTCGGCCAGCCACCATTGCGAATCAATCACAATCACGACTACATTATCATTGAGCTCAACTACCGATGGCCCGGAGCATCCATCATCCGGAAGAAAGTAATTTTCCCATTCCTCTTTATCTTCTTTACCTCTGCGCGTATTCAGGTAGTTCTCAATGTATTTTTCCTGATCCTTCAATCCGCTCAGCCCCCATCCACGCCAGTCATGATTGCCGGGAACAAAAATAGGCCGGCCCTGAAAACCATTAAGGATGTCCAGTTGTGCGTTGATGTTGATCTCTGCCTGCTTACGGGCCTCCACATCTTCCTGAGGAGGCATTCCGTATTCATAAATGTTATCTCCTAAAAATAAAACAGAACTATTCTTTGATTCCGCCTC
>JAHEZH010000159.1:0-3821 GCA_023251155.1 Flammeovirgaceae bacterium
ACATAAAACACTGATAATCAATTACTAAATTCCACCATTATCATCACTATCTGAATTAGAAAAATCACTTCACCCGACTGGAAGCAAGTAGTCGAGAAGTGGTAAGAAAAATGATTTCATACCTTACTGGTAATCATCACATTGTGAACTGAACAGGAACTAATAACGGGTAATCAGCCGGTTGGCGCTTGTCAGTATGGGGGGCTTTTATAACATTTGCTGTCCTAAAAATTACAATTAATGAAAAAGTTCGAAGAATTGAAGACCCTTGTCGCTTCTCTGGAAGAAGACATGGACAAGTTTTACAACAAACAAAATGGTGCTGCAGGAACACGCGTAAGAAAAGCGATGCAAGACCTGAAATCACTGGCACAGGAAATCCGTACGGAAGTACAGGAAACAAAAAATAAGGCGGAATAGTAAAATCGTAAAATCAAACTCCCAAAAAAGGGACAAGCTCATTGAAGCCTGTCCCTTTTTTATTTTACCAGATACATACCTCACGCATAGTGATCGATGAAGGATGGTTCCAACAATAAGCCGTCGTATTGCTGGTACAACGAACGAGTCATTCACAAACGCAACTGAAAATTAATGATCACCAAAAAATGACTTTAACGAAAACAAAGCTCTACATCGTAACGCTTCTTTTTTTGCGCTGCGCACTTTTGCCGATGGCATGTGAATTTAGGAAGAAAGAGCAGTGTATTAAACAGTAATCCATATGAATATCCCATTAACACCAGGCGCCAAGTACTTACTTGATAACCAGACAGAAGTAATTGTCTTGAAATCCTCTACACGCTCTAACTCTTCTTACAATGTAGAACTGCCGGGCCGTACTGTAGAGATGGTAGAAAGAGAACGTCTCACTCCCCTTACCCCGACACCCCAAAATCGGTAATTGCCTATTTTTAATCTCCTAAGCGCACTACTTGCTGAACGACTGCTTACCTGATCCTCAGGATTGAAATAATCGTGGTAATCAAGGCCGCATACACACCGCTTCCCCATGCAAGTTGTGCAACAGGATGGTAAATAAAGTTTCGTAATAAGGTGGCATACGATGGCAGCCGAATCAACTGCACGACCCGGTGGCAGAGTAATCGGAAATGATACCAGCTATCTTCATCTTCAATAGTGAAAGCAAAATAAGATGCAGCCAGCGCAAAAAAGAACAAGCAGGCAAAGGAGGCTACAAAAATCAAAAAGCGATGTCTTATTCCCGATACTTTCATTGAAAAGGAAGAAATGCATAACTGATATGATCGACACTTTTATAGGTCTTGCAGTTCGCATTCTGATTGGGGCAATCGTCCAGCTCTGCATAAGCCTGCGATGATTTCAAAAATGCTTCTGTGAGCAGAAGATAGCTATGCGTGTCGATGTCGTTCTTCAGTAATTGATGGGCTTCCAGTACGGTGCGACCATACAATTTATTGAAAGCATTGCCCACCGATATCGATGCCAACGGGCCATAATGAACAATGAGTTTGAGCGATAGCTTACTCACGGCATCTTGAATTAAGCCCCAGCTCAGCAGTCGCGATTGAAAAGCTTCCTGCATAACCAAAGCCTGATCCAGGATTTCCTGAATCGTCGGTGCCTGGCCATAACGATAAAACAACACGGCATCGCCTTCAATTTCAGATACCGTAAGTCCAATACGGTTGCTATTCACCAGTACCGATAAAAGATCGGCTGTTATCTGTGAACCGGTTTGAATATCGACACTTTCGACAAAGTGGGTGAACCCGCTGATATCCGGAATAAAAACCAACCCTTCTCCCACCCTGTTAGGAAAACCATTTAAAGAAAGTGAATTCTTACCGATCAGGTTTTCGCTATGATTAATTGATAAAGTCATCTCAAATTATAGCAAATTAATAGCTTATGGAATAGTCTAATGAGTATAACTATTACCAATTCTACGCTATTAAAGTTCAAATGAATTCATCGTTTTACAGGGGCCATTCATCCATTGCATCATATTGCCATTTCAAACGATTGTTTACTCTGCATCATTCATTTACCACTGATCCTGGCCTTTCCTCATGAGATGGAGAAACAGTAGTGGAGACTGAATAAACTGATCAGGGTCAAGGCAACTGCACCCGGTTACGAACCGGGATGTGCTCTGCATCCATACACCTCTGCCGAATTTACCTTGCTACCCCTACAGAATTTCCATTTTGCCTTATCCGGCATCATAAACGGATTGCGCCCTTCCGGTTCTGAAATTGAAACACCTGACAAAAATCATTATCAGGAATGAGTATCCTCATCTATAACCAACACGCCGATTTCCACTTTTGGTTTATTAAAAAATACCAGCAGGTCAGTTGTCACTTCACTCTTTAAAAATGAAACAATCATGAAAAAAATTCTTGTTCCATGCGATTTTTCAAAACCTGCCCTTAATGCCTACCGCTTTGCATTAGATACCGCAGCCCAATCAAAAGGCGTAGTGCATGTACTGAATATTATAGAGTTGCCGGTGATGCACGACACTGTTTTAATGCCCATGCTATCCATCGAAAAAGGATTACTGGAAGATTTAAAGGCCGAAGCCGAAAAGCGCTTCAGCAAGCTGGCGGATAAATACAACCCGGAAGGTGTGAAAATAGTATTTCGGGTAGTGTTTGGACGAATGACCGACAGTGTTCTTGACTTCGCAAGGGATAATCAGATCGATCTGATTGTCATGGGATCTCACGGAGCTTCCGGACTAAGAGAATTCATTGTTGGATCGAATGCTGAAAAAATCGTGCGCACATCCACCGTGCCGGTGCTGGTCATCAAAGATTACTTCAAAGGTCCGGTAAAAGATATTGTATTTCCCAATACACTCGACACTGAAAATCAGGAAGAACTGGTGATGAAAGTGAAAGCACTGCAGCAATTTTTCAAAGCACATCTTCATATCGTGTGGGTGAATACTCCGGCTCATTTTCAAATCGATAATGAAACATATGAGCGCCTGGAGAATTTCGCCAAAAGCTATCAGTTTAAAGATTATACACTGGCTGTGTACAATCATATCAATGAAGAAGCAGGCATTCTGCACTATACCGAAAGCGTGAAAGGTAATCTGATTGCCATGGGCACCAATGGCCGCAGGGGATTATCGCATTTAATGAGTGGCAGCACGGCAGAAGACATCGTAAATCATGGTAAGTCATTGATCTGGACCTATCGGTTACCAAAAGAAAAATGATCATGGAAGCGGAAGTTGCGGTAGAAGTAAAGTGCTATCACTGTGGGCAGCCTTGTGAAGACGAAGTGAATGTTCTGGATGATAAGCACTTCTGTTGTATCGGTTGCAGAACGGTGTATGAATTCATCGATGCCAACAACCTGTGCAACTATTACGACTTCAGTAAGACCCCTGGTATCCGTCAGCAGGAACGGGCGGACGAGAACTACCTATACCTCGATGAACTTTCTATCCGTAAAAAAATAGTCACCTTTGATTCTGACTCGTTTTCTAAAGTCACTTTCTATGTGCCCGTTATTCATTGCATCTCTTGTGTATGGCTGCTGGAGCACTTGCAGAAGATAGAAAAAGGAATAGTAAAATCAGAAGTCAATTTTGCACGTAAGGAAGTAACGATTGATTTTGATCCGCGCGAGGTAAAGCTAAGTCGCGTGGCCGGGTTACTTCATTCGCTGGGATATAGTCCATTGATTAACCTGGATACCAAACAATCAAAAGCCACCCCTCCCCAGAGGCAGTTGGTCTACAAACTGGCTGTAGCCGGATTTTGTTTTGGTAATGTTATGCTGTTCAGTTTTCCGGAATACCTGGGAATTGACATTAT
>JAHEZH010000159.1:3831-13834 GCA_023251155.1 Flammeovirgaceae bacterium
TGAAGAGCTTCACACAAAAACAAATCAACATCGATGTACCCATAGCTGCCGGCCTGTTGGCGCTGTTTGCACGGAGTACCTATGACATCCTTACAGCAACAGGTCCTGGCTATCTGGATTCTTTTACCGGCCTGGTTTTCTTTCTGCTGATTGGGAGGTGGTTTCAGGGAAAAACGTATGAGAGTCTTGCGTTTGATCGTGACTTCAAATCCTACTTCCCTCTGGCCGTGCATCGGCTGGAAAAAACGGAATGGAAGGCGGTGATCATTTACGAATTGAAAAAAGAAGACCGCATCCGCATCCGTAACATGGAAATAGTGCCAGCCGACAGTTTACTGAAAGCCGACAAAGCATACGTTGACTATAGCTTTGTTACAGGCGAATCGCGGCCTGCGAAAGTAATGCGTGACGAACTGGTCTACGCAGGCGGACGTTTAATCGGCAAACCCGTTGAGTTAATTGTACAGAAAGAGACTTCACAAAGTCACCTTACCAGCTTGTGGAATCACGATGCTTTCCGGAAACGGGAAGAAAGTGGGTACCAGAAAATCATTGATCGTGCAGCACGTAAGTTTACCTGGATCGTGATGGGCATAGCGGCACTTACGGCCTTATACTGGTACATGGTCAATCCGTCCGACATGTGGCTTGTGCTCACTTCGGTATTGATGGTGGCGTGTCCCTGTGCGCTGGCGTTAGCGGCTCCGTTCACCTACGGAAGTATGCTGCGTGTATTTGGCAAGCATCAGTTTTACCTGAAGAACGCGGATGTGATTGAACGGATGGCTACGGTAGATGCGATCGTCTTTGATAAGACCGGTACACTGACATATACTAAAAATCCGGACGTTCGCTTTAATGGTGACCTGAGCCCGCAGGAATGGGGCTATGTAAAACTGTTAACCAGCTACTCTACCCACCCATTGAGCAGCATGATCTCGCAATCCATTCATGAGAAAGCAAAAGCCAATGTGATTGACTTTCGGGAATTGCCTGGTCTTGGATTGGAAGCAATGGTAAACGGATCTTCTATAAAGATCGGATCAGGTGCATTTGTTGGGGTTCCACGAAATGCCATTGAAAATTCATCCCTGGTTTTTGTTTCGATAGAGGAAGAAGTGAGGGGATATTTCAGTGTTGCTGCTTCCGTGCGGAAGGACATCACTTCAATGTTGAACCGGCTTGGAGATAAATGTGTCGCATTGCTTTCCGGAGATCAGCAAGCCGATAAAAATCAGATGCAGGCACTGTTTCATGCCCATACCGAATTGCTGTTCAACCAAAGCCCTCATGACAAACTGGAGTACATCGAACAGCTTCAGCACCATGGCAAAAAAGTAATGATGCTGGGCGATGGCCTTAATGATGCCGGAGCGATGAAGCAAAGTGATGTCGGCATTGCAGTAGCAGACGATACAGGCACATTTACTCCGGCCTGCGATGGCATTCTGCAAGGTGATCGCCTTTATCAACTCCATGAATTTATTACACTGGCCAAGTCGTCATCGCTTATTCTCAAAATAGCTTTTGCCATTTCCTTCTTCTACAATGCCATCGCGTTAAGCTTTGCCGTAACGGGACATCTCACTCCACTGGTGGCTGCCATACTGATGCCGATAAGCAGCGTCAGTGTAGTGGGCTTTTCATCTCTGGCGGTGAGAGTGGTTGGTAATCGTGTATTAAAAGGACAAAACGAAGAGAAATTATGACCATCATTATTTTATTAATTACGATCAGTCTTGGCATCGCTTTGTTTTTTCTGGGTGCCTTTCTCTGGTCGATGAAAAGCGGGCAGTACGATGATGCGGAAACACCGGCCATGCGTATGTTGTTTGAGGACAATGGTAAGAAAGAAGGTTCCTGACGAAAGAAACCCTCCTTCTTCACTAAAGTTTTAACGCTTTCATTTGTTCGCTATACATCAGCTCGGCCAGCGCATCACTCTGAATATGATAACGTGCCCCGATGTATTTAATGATTTTACCTTCGTCGTCTTTCACCGGCACGATGGTAGCATCTACCCAATAGTGTTTTCCACTCTTTGCTCTGTTTTTCACTATACCCTTAAATACATTTCCGCTTTTGATGGTTTGCCACATCAGCTTAAACAGCTCTTTGGGCATCTCCGGATGACGAACAATGTTTTGGGGTTGGCCGATCAATTCTTCTTTTGAGTACCCCGTTACTTCACAAAATTTCTTATTGACTAATGTAATACTCCCGTAGATATCGGTCTCCGAGAGAATAGTAGTATAACCAAATACCTGCTCGCGTATTTCCAGTTCTTTTCGTATCCTCTCAGAGGTGATGATCTGTCGTTGTATCTCTTCCTGCTGTGCGGCCAGCTCTTCTATATTTTGTCGCAACTCCTCTTCCTGGCTGCGCATGTGTGTGGCCTGAAGTTGTGTTTCTTCCAGTAATTGTCGCGTACGTTCATTGGATTTGAGGTTGGCGAGAGTGGATGCAATACTCTCACCCACTCTATTCATAAAACTGATCTGGTAATCCGGCAGCGGATGGAAACTGGCCATCTCGATGACACCCATTACTTTATGGTCACTTATCAAGGGTACAATAAGAATGCAGGAAGGTAATGCCTCGCCTAATCCCGAAGTAATGCGAACATAATCTTTCGGAACCTCCGTCATGTAGATTGGTTCCTTTTCCAACACCGCCTGTCCGATCAATTCGCTTCCGATATCAAAACGTTGCTGAAGAAATTTCTTGCGCCCATACGCCACACAGGCTTTCATTTCCAAAAACGTATGGTCATTATTTTCTGTTTCAATCAGGTATAGAGCGCCCTGGTTGACGTTCATGTATTTCACTATTTGTGTAATGATGGCATCCGCCAGTTGACCCTGGTTTTTATTCTCCTGGCGTAGAATATCAACAAACAAGGCCATGCCTTCATTCATCCAGTGTCGCTGCCGCTCCGCCTCAGCGATCTTCTTCATCTCGTCCCTCATCTTCAGCAGCGAGTCAGCCAGTGAATTGAACTGATTATGATCCTCCTTTCCGTAGGTCACATCCAGGTTTCCTTTCTCAATGGCGTTTACAAATTCGGTGGCGGTAATTATAGTGTTACGGTATTCCTCCAGTTGATTTTTCCAGCCTTCCATTTCTCTCTTCCGCACGCAGGTGATGGGCAATCCTCTCATAAGATTAACAATTCGGTACTCCCTGCAAGTAGCAATTGCCCATCAAAACCTATCCTGACAAAAGTCATGAAGTGGACTAATTGATGTCATACGCCCCGTTTTTTACTCCTTCTACTTTTATGCAACAGAAAGCACTAAACTCTGAGCATGTTATGGAACTAGAAAAATTCAGTTACGATAATAAAGTAGTCAAAGCTTTTATTATCGCTACCGTGGTATTTGGATTGGTAGGTATGTTGGTTGGTCTGACCGCCGCCATACAGTTATTCTATCCCATCTTCAATTTTGACACCCAATACACTACCTTCGGTCGTATTCGTCCACTGCATACCAATGCCATCATCTTTGCCTTTGTAGGTAATGCGATGTTTGCCGGAGTGTACTATTCCATGCAGCGCCTGCTGAAGACACGGATGTTCAGCGATAAGCTCAGCTGGATTCATTTCTGGGGATGGCAATTGATTATTGTTGCTGCTGCGATAACCCTTCCTTTAGGGCTCACCACCTCAAAGGAATATGCCGAACTGGAATGGCCCATTGATATCGCCATTACCTTAATCTGGGTGGTGTTCGGCTGGAACATGATCGGTACCATTATCAAACGCAGAGAGCGACACATGTATGTAGCCATCTGGTTTTACATTGCCACGTTTGTAACCGTTGCTGTTCTTCACGTGGTCAACTCGTTTGAGATGCCTGTGACGCTCTTCAAAAGTTATTCCTGGTACGCAGGTGTACAGGACGCATTGGTACAATGGTGGTATGGACACAATGCAGTGGCTTTCTTTTTAACCACTCCTTTTCTTGGCATGATGTATTACTTTCTGCCCAAAGCAGCCAACCGACCTGTTTATTCCTATCGTCTTTCCATTATTCACTTCTGGTCACTGATCTTCATCTATATCTGGGCCGGTCCACATCACCTGCTTTATACTTCATTACCTGATTGGGCCCAGTCCCTGGGTGTTGTATTCTCCATCATGCTTATTGCTCCTTCATGGGGAGGTATGCTCAATGGATTGATGACATTGCGCGGAGCGTGGGATCGCGTTCGAGAAGAACCGGTACTTAAGTTTATGGTGGTGGCTGTTACCGCTTATGGTATGGCTACCCTGGAAGGACCCTTGCTTTCGTTAAAGAATGTCAACGCCATCGCTCACTTTACCGATTGGATTGTCGCTCACGTTCACGTAGGCGGTTTAGGATGGAATGGGTTCCTCACGTTTGGTATTCTGTATTGGATGGTTCCGCGTATGTGGGACACGAAGTTGTATTCTACCAAGCTGGCTAACGTACACTTCTGGTTAGGTACGCTGGGGATCATTTTCTATGCACTGCCGATGTATGTGTCAGGTGTGGTACAGAGCCTGATGTGGAAGGAATTCAACCCGGAAGGTTTTCTGGTCTACAAAAACTTTCTGGAGACGACCGTACAGATTCTTCCATTGCACATGCTTCGTGCCATAGGTGGTGCCTTGTACCTCACAGGGGCGATCATCATGACGTACAATCTGATCAAGACTGCCTATGCAGGTCATTTTATTGCCAATGAAGAAACAGAAGCTGCTCCACTCACCAAAGTATACGTATCGCACGGAGGTGGATGGCATCAGCGCATCCTGGAACACAAGCCCGTATTGTTTACTGTTCTTTCGCTGGTGGCTATACTGATCGGAGGAGCGATTGAGATGATCCCTACATTTCTGATCAAATCAAACATACCCACCATAGCGAATGTTAAACCGTATACTCCGCTTGAACTGCACGGTCGTGACATTTATATCCGCGAGGGGTGTGTGAATTGCCACACGCAAATGGTTCGTCCTTTCCGCTCCGAAACAGAACGTTATGGCGAATATTCCAAAGCCGGTGAGTTTGTGTATGATCATCCTTTCCTGTGGGGATCAAAACGAACAGGCCCTGATTTGCATCGCCTCAACGGAAAATACTCCAATGCATGGCACTACAATCACTTGCTGGCACCTGATGCCGTATCGTCAGGATCGATTATGCCTCCTTATCCCTGGCTGTTCGAGCAATCCATTGATAAGAACCTGACCGCCGGAAAGATCAATGCCTTACGCAAAATAGGTGTGCCCTATGCGGATGGCTATGAATCTACAGCCAATGATGATCTGGATAAGCAAGCGGCAGAGATCACCACTAACCTGAAAGCGGATGGTATTGAAGTAATGCCGGAGACGGAGATCATTGCACTCATCGCTTACCTGCAACGATTGGGTAAAGATATCAAAACAGAAAAGACCGCTTCTAACTAAAACAGCCATCGTCATGTATAAAGAGATTCTTCAAAGCATCGACAACATTGCCATCTGGCCAGTGATCTCGTTTGTAATCTTCTTCCTTTTCTTCCTCTGTCTGCTATGGTATGTATTTACTACGGATAGCAAATTCATTGATCACATGAAGCAAATGCCCATGGATGATCTTGCTGTTAACGACACTACTGAACTTAAAACTGAACGTCTATGAGCTGCTGCACCAAACAAGCCCCCCCGCGAATGACCATGACAAAAGATACGCATCCGGCAGGTAAACTGATGCCTATGCCCAAGCTGCCATGTCAGAAGGACTGTGAAAACTGTAAAGAGAAAAAAGAGAGAAAATTGGCTGATCAGCTGAAGCCACTACTTGTTTCTGCAATGATCGTGATCAGCATCCTCCCGGTGTGGGCGCAGGAGGCCACTACTCCGGCTAAAACTTTTTGGGATGATCCGTTCACCCATCCCCTGCTACCGCTGTATGCCGTCACCGCGCTTGCTTTTATCACCGTTGTATTGGTTATCGTCGTAGCGCTGTACATGCTGAAGCTGCTCAATATTATGGCGCAGCAAGCCGAAGCAGAGAATGCAGCAAAGAAAGGAATCGCCTATGTGAAACCCGTTTCATGGTGGGAGAAGATGTGGGATAATCTGAATGCAGCGGTTCCTACTGCACAGGAAGAAACCATTGCCCTGGATCATAATTTTGATGGCATTCGTGAACTGGATAATCACCTGCCACCGTGGTGGAAATGGTTGTTCTATGCCACCATCATCTGGGCGGTCATCTATTTATCGGTTTATCACATTGCCGGCTCATTGCCGCTATCAGTGGATGAATATGAAAATGAACTGGCCAAGGCGGAAGAGCAAAGCCGTATCTACAAAGCATCACAACCAGCTGCCGTAATTGATGAGAATGCCCTCACGTTTACTAACGATGAAGCCATCATCGCAAAAGGTAAAATTGTTTTTGTTGGTAATTGCGTAGCGTGCCATCGCAATGATGGGGGTGGTAATTCTATCGGCCCTAACCTGACTGACAACTATTGGCTGCACGGAGGTGGAATCAAGAATGTCTTTACGACCATAAAAAACGGAGTGGTCGAGAAAGGAATGCCTGCATGGGGCAAAGCCATGAGTCCACAGGATGTGCGTGATGTTGCATTTTATATCATGAGCCTGCAAGGATCTCAACCTCAAAACGGTAAAGCTCCGCAAGGTGAGTTGTATGTACCTGAACAAAAAACAGATTCATTGCCTGCGGTGAAACGTGATTCGTTAATTGTCATTAAATAAGGAGAGAGTAAAGAAAAAATGGAGAAGGCCAGTGATGATCTGTATAGTTATGATGAAGAGTTTCGCGATAGCATAGCTACCGTTGATGAGAAGGGAAAGCGGATATGGATTTTTGCCAAGAAACCGAAAGGTACTCTTCATCGCTGGCGGATTCTCGTTACCGTCTTATTACTGTCCCTTTTATTTGCCGGTCCGTTTCTTCGTATTGGCGGTCAGCCCTTTTTGCTGCTGAATATTTTTGAGCGGAAGTTTGTCATATTGGGGCAGGCATTCTGGCCACAGGATTTTGTTTTACTTGCGCTGATCCTCATTGCCTTCTTTGTCTTTATTACGCTGTTCACGGTAGTTTTTGGCCGTATCTGGTGTGGCTGGATGTGTCCGCAGACTTTATTTATGGAAATGGTTTTCCGCAAGATTGAATACTGGCTGGAAGGTGATGCCAACGAACAGCGTAAAGCAGGTAAACTTCCACCCACCCCCCAGCTGATCGCGAAGAAAGGAATAAAGCACATCCTCTTCTTCCTCATTTCCTTGCTGATCGCACATACCTCCATGGCCTATCTCATTGGTGTAGACCAGACCCTGGATATTATCAGTCATTCACCAGAGCAAAATATAGCGGGCTTCATCGGACTCCTTGGTTTCACTTTTATCTTCTATGGAGTATTCGCTCACTTCCGTGAACAGGTGTGCGTTGCGATATGCCCTTATGGAAGACTACAGGGAGTATTACTTATCAAAGATTCCATTGTCGTTGCCTATGACTGGCTGCGCGGAGAGCCACGTGGCAAGATGAAGAAGAACAATGCAGCATCCGCAAAAACGGGCGATTGTATTGATTGTAAATTATGTGTGCATGTTTGCCCTACGGGCATTGATATTCGCAACGGAACACAATTGGAGTGCGTCAACTGTACTGCCTGCATCGATGCCTGTGATGAGGTAATGATTAAGATCAATAAGCCCACCGGACTTATTCGTTATGCATCGTATTCTTCCATTCGTGATGGCGTTCAAAGAATCATCACCCCGCGCGTCATTGGCTACTCTGCCGTGCTGGTGGCCCTGCTGAGCCTGGTCAGTTTCACTTTGTTAACCAGATCGGACGTAGAAACAAATGTATTCAAAGTGGCAGGCACACTCTATCAGCGCACGGACGATGGATTTATCACCAATCTGTATAACGTAGAGTTTGTGAATAAAACATTTGAGGCATTGCCTTTGGAAGTACGTGTGGAATCACCGGCATCGGCATCGCTGGTGAAACCGGATGGCAAGCCCGTCATGGTGCCTGCCGAAGGACTACTTAATTCGGTTTACTTCATTCGCATACCCGCTACCGACATTGATCAGGCGAAAACCATCGTGTACCTGGGCATCTATAAAGAAGGTCAACTTCTGGAGAAAGTGAAAGTAAAATTCATAGGACCGGTCTATAAAAAATAAAATTATGAGTTGGGGAAAAGGAATCATCGTAGCATTTGTATCATTTGCTGTGTTCATCGGAATATTAGTAACGGTATGCGTAAAGCAGGATATCAGTCTGGTATCGAAAGAATATTATCAGGAAGAATTGAATTATCAACAACAGATTGAGCGCATCGCCAATACCGAAGCACTTGCTGTTAAACCTGATTTGCACCTGGCCCATCGCCAGTTAGAAATTAACTTCGGAGCGCTCAACAACATTGAGCATGGAGAACTGAAGCTGTTCCGCCCCTCCGACAGCCGGCTGGATAAAAAGTTTGCATTAGATCCTGCGAACACAACGGTTCAGCGTTTTGACGTAAGTAACCTCCCCGCGGGCATGTACAAAGCACGTATGCAATGGACAATGAACCAGAAAGAATATTTCATGGAGCATATCATTAACCTGTAATGTGGTACACTGCCCTTTTGCTGGGACTGGCCGGAAGTCTGCATTGCCTGAGCATGTGCAGTCCATTGGCTATGGCGGTCACCTCCATGCGCCATCCTTTTTTTATTAATCGCCTCGTTTATAATGGAGGACGAATACTTACATATGGATTATTAGGAGTGTTATTCAGTGCATTCGGTTCACTCTTTCAATTTACCGCCATTCAGCAGTGGCTTTCCATCAGCTTAGGAAGTGCTTTGATTGTGCTGGGGATTACGGGTATCGGTAATATTAAAATACCTTTTTTTTCCGCTTTCATTTACACGCTTACCCTTCAACTCAAGAAATGGTTCGCTGTTTTTATCCATAAGAAAAGCGCCATCTCCATCCTGTTTCTGGGTATGCTGAATGGTCTGTTGCCGTGTGGCTTAACTTACCTTGCCCTGACGTACTGCATCACGTTAACTTCACCTGCTTATGGATTCATTTTCATGCTGCTCTTCGGTGCAGGCACATTGCCGGTCATGCTGGGAATTACTTCTGTCTTACAAACACTGATCAATCGCTTTCATATCAACTTCAGCAAAGTGAATACGTATGCCCTGATTGGATTGGGAGTGCTGCTCATCTCGCGAAGTTTCGTCTCCTCGCATCACACCAGCCACTCACCTCATTCAGAGACAGAAATCCCCGTGTGTCGCTGATCATTTGTTATCCTCTTCACCATGATAAGTAGTGCCGAAAGGAATAGTGCTATCCGGTTTTGCAGGGTGCAAGATACAAGAACCGGATAGCCATCCTGATACCGCCAGGTCATCTGTTGGATGATATAACCCAGGTGGTACCTGGTCGTCAATGGGTCGGTAGGAAGTGCGACTACCTCCCCTTGCTTTATCAAAGTTTCTACCCGTTGCAGGACTCTCTCTCTATCGGGATCAAATCCATAACCACCACCGTTTTATTCTACCTTCCCCATCAACTGCTGCAAGGCAATGCGTGCCGACAGATAATCATACACTGCTTCCAGATAGTTAGACTGTGATGCAGTTAATGCCAGCTCAGCATCGGTAAGCTCAAGGCGTGAAGCGATGCCTTTGGTATACCGGTATTGAATGATCGTATAACTTAGCTTTGCCGTCTCTTGAACAGAAGCGGTTGTTTGCAAGCGTGCAAGCGATTCATGACCATTGGCTACCGACTGATGTACTACTGCCCGAAGTCGTTCATGCGCATTCTTCAGACGAAGTGACGATTGCTCGTGCGAAATCGTGGCTTGTTTTGTTTTGGCCTGGTTGCTAAAGCCGGTAAATAACGGTACCGCCACCTGTAATCCCACATACGAGGAAGAAGGATAATGCGCATTACCATAATCAAATTGGTTAGTCTGCGATTGCACCTGGTAC
>JAHEZH010000042.1 GCA_023251155.1 Flammeovirgaceae bacterium
GCTCATTCACAAAATAGAAGTGAAAGACATCAGCAACTTCAACTTCCTGGGTGAAGAGTTGTATTATCAGAAAGAGAACACCATTCACTTCTTCGATTTATACACGGCCGAGAAAAGAATACTCCAACTGGCCCCCAAAGATTATCACTGGGTCATTCTCACGGATGAGCGTATGTTTACCGTACAGGAAGAGAATGAGGTGGAGATTTTGGAGTACACACCGTAATTCAAAGGAGAGATTCATCCATTTGAATATTTGTTGAAGAAATTGAAGCCGCAGAGGACGTATCACTATCTTCAAAAAATGGACAGCTATCGTTGCACTGAAGGCAATGTTTTCACTTACCTGCAAACCGCACTCCCGCCTTCACCGCTATCGGCAAACTATTGTTCGCGGGCACCCGTGGACAAGAATACTTGTGGCTATACGCACAATACGGATTATATGCTTTATTGAAATTGAGCAGAACTGTATCACCTTCTTTCGGAATACGTACTTCCAGATAGCGGCCACCTCCATAGCTTTCATTACCCGAAGTTTCATCCATAAAAGGAAGGAACAAATAGTCGTGATACTCCGGGGTATTCATCAGACTTTTGGATTGATACAAGGTAAGCTCGCACGGCTTTCCATTCAGTTCGAATCGCACAATGGCATAAGAGCGGTATTCATTAACCACCGATCCCGTGGCCTCCATGGGCAAAAAAGGTGTATTCGGTGTTAATACCAGTTGCACTTCTATCGCATAATGCGTGTCAATGGGAAAGAAGTCATGCTGCTTAAATTTTCTAAAATCAGACGATGTCAACGGTGATGTTGATTTGTCGCTGTATTCGTTGTTCAACTCGTGCTGAAACGCTTCTGTATCTTTAATCACAGCAGTAGTATCCACCTGGGCGATAGCCGCAAAAGGCAACACGAACAAAATAAAAAAGAGAGGTTTCTTCATAAAGGCTAAAGATAGCTCAACAAAAGCATTGGGCAAGATGCGTTCATGGCGAGTAGTCGAGTGAATCAAATATTCATCACTTTGATCAGAGTTACTTTAAACCGCCCAACACCTAAACGCTTATGGGTGGTTTAATTGTCACAGCTAATCCACACAGCAATCGTGCACTTCATTTGTCTATTTACAAAAGGGCCGGATGATAGAAATGACCCTGGAATTAAAAAGCACGTTAAGAAACACCTGTGATGTGCACTTCTACAATCCCAACTTCCCGAATCTCAATGGATATTTCGCCAGACAAGAAGACCTCATTTCTACTCCAATGACGGGTGAAGGGTTTAATATATAGAGCTCCGCTTTTACGGTAGAGATCAACTCCATATATTTAATCAGCCAGTTTACCCATGCTGATCCATTTGATGGTTCGGCTACGGTTTTAGTATAAAAAGTGAACAAGTCGTTTCGATATCTATTCTTTACCTCGTTGGCCATGGCCATTTGGGGCGCTAAAGCAAGCGCACAGGATTTCCGCTGGCCGAGAGAGAAAGCTTTTGAAGTGGGTGCCGGGGCAAGCGCAACAGGGTTAATGGTAGAGAGCAGTCTGGTGCGTTACTTTCAACCCAAAAAACTGACCGAAATACCACCCAACAAGCGACACAGGGCATTAACAGGACGGGATCGATACAGGGCTTTTCCCTGCAAGCCCAAGCCGAGTTATAAGATTCCACCCGGAGCAAGTATGAAGGCTACATTGTTTTATGAAATGGGAAGCAGCAAAGGGTTACGCTACCAGATTGCAGGTGTTGATGCATCGCTGATGTACATGATCTTTCACAGAAGAGACTTGTATGTCAGCCTGAAGGGTGGTGTTTCAGTTTCGCACAATCACCTGTTTACACTTTACAACAACGATCACTTCAACCGTTTCAAGTACGGGGTATTGGGTGGAGTAGAAATGGAGCAAATGCTGGGCAGGCTCAAGCATCGTTCGTTTGTAGCAGGCTGGCAACAGTACCGGACGCTCAAAGACGATAGCTGGGGTACTACCCGGTGGTATGCATTTGTCGGGCTGCGCTTTAAGATTAATAACAAGTATGAAAAGTAAATTCAGCTTCCTTGTTGCGTTGTTTCTTATCACGGCCTGCGATAATAAATTCAGTTGGATTGAGCCACCTCCACCGCTACCTGTTGTCACCAGGATCACACCTGATACAGGAACGGCAGGCACCGAAGTTACTATTGCCGGAGCCCACTTCAGCCCCACTTTACAGGACAACAGCGTAACCATCAACGGAACACCTGCCACGATCGTTGATGTTACATCCTCTACCATCATATTCATCGTACCCACCGGGACAACAGGCGCAGTTATTGTCACCGCAAATGGTCAACCGGCAGAGAATAAGCCGGTGTTTACGTATAAGTGAGATTTTTAAAGATTCATCTTTAAAATGCCGCTTCTCTGTTAAAAAAACTTCGCCCAACTTGTTTATCATTTTCATTATGAACAGCCGCATTTTGTTATACTGTTTCTACCATTCTCAGGGAAGCATCTGAGAATAAGTTCATCATTTCAGGTTTAGAATAAGGCTGGCTCCTTTTTAAACCTTTCGTCAAATAATTTTCCTAATTCTCTTTCCGAGTTATTTAAAGAGCAGACGATCTGCTAATTTGGTAAGAACTAAATGGAGTGCCCGACAAAAGAACAAAAGCCTTGCGTAAAACTATTTTAGTATCGCTTTTAGTATGCAGTTTGCTTTTTGCCAAAGGACAAAGCACTCCTACTATTCTTGATTTTAAGCTAGATGGTACGGAGAAAGGCCAATCCTTATCCACCGTCTTCGCATCGATACAAAAGAAAACAGCAGCCCGCTTTTATTTTCTTCCCGAATGGATTGAGTCGATTTCATTTCAAGATAGCGATGAACCCAATACACTGGGCGATGCGCTTGATAAACTCTTTACGGGCACCTCCCTAAGCTTCTTCACCATGTATCCGAATACATTAGTGATTATAAAAGATCCTAAGCAAGCTTTTCTAAGGAAGAATGCCATTGAGGCTGCCCATCAACAACAAAAGAAAATTGAACCGCGTTTGCTGGGAACCGCAACTAATCCAAAAAAGGGTAAAGTAATAGTATCAGGCCGGGTGATGGATTTAAAAACCGGAAAGCCTTTACCACGAACAAATATCCAAATACTCGATACGCAAGAAGGTAGCACTACGGATGAGATTGGTCAATTTACCTTATCACTTGATCCTGGTCCTCATGTGTTGGAGTTTAGTTTTGTAAATTTTGAAGCTAAAGTGCTCGATCTGCTTGCTTATGCCGATGGTGAAATTAATATCAACATGGAGGAATCTCCTATACTTCTTGATGAGATCATCGTACAGGATCATTCCACACAGGAAATAGCTACCAGCCGAATAGGGCAGATTAAATTCACCATGAAAGAAATAAAACGTGCACCTGCACTACTTGGTGAAGTTGATCTGGTGAAGCAGGTACAGGTACTGCCCGGTGTTACTACGGTAGGTGAAGCCGCTACCGGATTTAATGTGCGCGGTGGCAGCGTGGATCAGAATCTTATTCTTTATGATGGCATGCCTGTATTCAACAGTTCACATGTCTTCGGATTTTTCTCTGCATTCAACTCGGAGGCAATACGTGATGTGTCTTTCTATCGTGGTGGAATCCCAGCTGAATATGGAGGACGCGCGTCTTCGGTGTTGGATATAAAATCAAAAGACGGTGACTATAAAAAATGGAATGGTAATGCAGGCCTCGGAATGATTACCAGTAATCTGATGATTAACGGCCCTATTCGTAAAGATAAAACCGCACTGGCTGCATCCTTCAGATCCACCTATTCCAACTGGTTGGTGCATTCTATACGTACTGATTATGCGGACTTAAGCAAGAGCTCTGTTTTCTTTTACGATGGCACACTGAAATTGACTCATTTGTTTAATGAAAATACTAAACTCTCCATTACCGGCTATTCAAGTAAAGATGCCTTTCGTCTGATGGGTGATTCTACTTATCGCTGGAGTAACCTTCAGCTGTCAGCCAAGTTAGATCATCAATTCTCATCAAAATTCAGTTCAGAACTTTCAGCGGGGACAAGCTCATATGGATATCGTGTTGAAAATGCCGATCCATTGACAGCATCCGAACTTTCTTATCGCATTACCACATCAATGGTCAAGGCAAATTTTCATTACCAAGAAGAAAATCATAAAATCAATTTTGGCTGGCAGTTTTTATTCTATCAGTTCAATCCAGGTATGCTTAAGCCTGACTCACCAGAATCAAACGCGAAAAGTATTTCGCTTGACAAACAATATTCAATAGAAAATGCCTACTACATAGCTGATGAATGGGCTATTAGTGAGCGCTTAACGTTAGAATCCGGAATTCGGCTCCCGATGTTCACTTCTCTTGGACGCGCCTCCGTAAATATATACCGACCCGATACACCTATTGAAACAGGTAATGTCACTGACACGATTCATATCAAGCCAGGAAGGCCAATCAAAACATACTATGGCGTAGAGCCCCGATTATCTTTTCGATGGATGGCCAGTCCTTCCTCATCACTCAAGCTAGGATACAACCGCATGTATCAATACCTCCATCTGGTGACCAATACAACGGCCGTGACGCCTGTCGACATCTGGCAACCCAGTGGATATTATTTTAGACCTCAACGTGCTGACCAGATATCTCTCGGATATTTTAAAGATTTTAATGAAAAAAAATATGGTGCCTCTGCTGAGGTATTTTATAAAGCCATCCATAACGTGGTCGATTTTAAGGATGGTGCACAACTTATTCTAAACAGGCATCTTGAAACAGATCTGCTTCAAGGTAAAGGCAAAGCTTACGGAATCGAAACATCACTGTCTAAAAACAGTGGCCGCTTTACAACAATGCTGAACTATACTTTTTCACGTGCATTCAGAACAATAGCCGGGTTAACTTCTGCTGAATCGGTAAATAGAGGACAGCAATATCCGGCAAGTTTTGATCAGCCTCATATTATCAATATATCCTGGAAGTTCAATCTGACCAAAAGGCATTTCTTTACAGGAAACTTTACTTATCACTCAGGAAGACCTGTAACCATTCCGCTCTCTGCTTTTCAGTTGGAGAACACATCAGTCGCCTACTTTTCAGCTCGCAATCAGTATCGAATTCATGATTATCATCGCCTTGATCTGGCACTTGTGATCGAAGGAAATCATAAGCGAAAGAAATGGGCAGAAGGCACATGGGTATTTTCCGTTTATAATGTGTATGCGCGAAAAAATCCGTACACTGTTTTTTTCAAGAGCAGTGGAGCTGGTATCCCCAGACCCTACCAACTTTCAATTGTAGGTACGTTATTTCCATCGGTTAGCTATAATGTAAAGTTTTGATGATACCTGATTCTTTTCTGAATGTAAAAATAAGGTGGATCCTGATCATCATTATTGCCACCGCCTGTGTGGAGCCTATTAACTTTACTCTTCCACCGCCTCAATACCAAACTATAGTAGAAGGCATGATTTCGGATAGCCCGGGACCATACACAGTGAAAGTATCAAAAGCACTTGATTTAAATACCGATTCCGTATATCGCCCTCCGGTAGAAAATGCCAGGATTAAACTATATGATGATGAAGGAAATGTAGAAAATTTCGTAGAAATCAGTCCAGGGGTGTATAAAACGAGTGGTGCAATGAGGGGCCGCATAGCACATTCCTATCACATACGCATAGAAACAGAAGATGGAAAAATATTCGAATCCGAACCGGATCAGGTAAACCCTGTAGGGGAAATTTCGTCCATTAGGTATGAGTTTGAATCCCGCAAAAAAGAAGAGAAATATGGTGATGTTCAGGCAGACGTTTTCAACATTTATCTCGATGCTGACGCCGGCGCGAAGGAAGAAAACTATGTAAGATGGAGATTTACCGGAACTTATAAAGTAGTGACGAATCCCGAGCTTCACGAAATTTTTCTACAGGTATCGTCATATCGGGATCCTTTACCATGTAGCGGATATATCGTCACACCAGCATTAGGCGGAGGTAAATTAGAAAAGGTTGGTGAATGCTCTTGTTGCACATGCTGGGTAAATCAATATGAAAACTTACCACAGCTTTCCGATGTGCAATTGGTCAGTAATAATCAATTCAAGAATATTAAAATTGGAGAAGTGCCCATTACCCCTGCAACATTTTATGATAAATATGTAATAACAGTAGAACAACTAAGTCTCACAAAAAAAACCTTTGACTTTTTTAAACTTATCCGTGCGCAAAAAGAAGAAGCATCAAGCCTGTTTCAACCTCCATCTGGTGAGATTATTGGAAACGTCCATTCCGTTAATTCTGATGCTGCTGTGGTCGGCATTTTCTGGGCTGCTTCTATGAAGAGTAAGCAAATAGCCATACCACGAAGCAATATCCCTTACCTGTTGGCTCCTATTTATTTTGTACCCGACGCTTGCACAAAGTTTTATAGTAACGCTACCACTGTAAAACCGGATGGCTGGGACTAAGCTTATCCCAATGAAAACATTTTTATAATTTGATGAGCATAAAAAAAGTACTCAAGAATATAAACATACAATGGGGCTTAGCTTTCATCTTGTTGAGCGCTTGTGTTGATTCCGTTCATTTTGATGTTCCTCCTGCAGACTTACAATTTGTAGTAGAAGGTATGATTACGGATGGCCCTGCCCCTTATACTGTAAAAGTATCAACTGCATTAAATCTCAGTGCTGATTCATTGTCTCGTCCTCCCGTTGAAAAAGCAAAAGTCAAACTTTATGATGACGAAGGTCATGATGAAACACTGGTAGAAATTAACCCCGGAGAATACCTGACCACAGGTATCATTATGGGAAAGGTAGGTCACTCCTATTACATTACCATTGAAACCGCTGATGGCCGGAGATTTCAATCAACTCCCGATACGATTTATCCGGTAGGTGAAATTGATAGTATCCGATACGAATTCGAAGCAAGAACAAAAGAGGAAGAATACGGAGATGTGAAGGCAGACGTCTTTAATATTTACGTAGACGCAAATGCCGATAATGGAGACGAAAATTTTGTGCGGTGGAGATTTAATGGAACGTATAAAGTACTGACCAATCCGGAATTACGTGAAACAAAAATAATGGAGTTCACAATCAAAGACCCCCTTCCCTGCAGCGGATACATTGTGTCACCGGCGCCAGGTGGTGGTAAGCTGGAACAGGTAGCGGATTGCACCTGTTGTACATGCTGGGCCAAAAACTATGAAACGATGCCTCAGTTATCAGACGTTCAGCTCATAAATAACAATCAGTTTAAAAATATCAAGGTGGCCGAAGTTCCTATCAACCAGGCTACTTTCTATGATAAATATAGAGTAGAAATCGAGCAGATGAGTCTCTCGAAAATGGCTTTTGATTTTTTTAAACTTATCCGCACGCAAAAGGAGGGTGCATCAAATATCTTTCAACCTCCCTCGGGCGAAATCAAAGGAAATGTGACTTCTGTTAGTTCTTCGGACCGTGTGATTGGCATTTTCTGGGCTACTTCGTTGAAAAGCAAATCGCTCTACATTAATCGAAGTGAAGTTCCTTACAAACTTCCTCCTATTTATTATGTAACCGATAAATGCACGAACTATTACGCCAACTCCTCTACGGCAAAACCAACATTTTGGGAATGAGCAGATTCATAATTACCAGCCTATTACTCTGGTGTACATATGTGGATAGCGATGCACAAATAGACTTGTCTACCCTAAATCAGAAATTTGAGTCATATCAATCCGTATGGGGAAAAACAGAAATTCACCTCGTCTTAAATCAGGACAAATTCTTCCCGGGAGATACGGTATGGTTTAAAGCTTATTTTCTGAAAGAAGATAGGACTAGTGTAACCGGGAAACAGTTAATAGACATCAATCTGGTTGACGTGGAAGGGAAATCAAAACTTCATCTTTTGATTAGTGTGATTGATGGATCAGGTCAAAATCAATTGGTGATACCCAATGCACTTACTGCCGGGTTCTATTTAATCACTGCACATAGTAGCTGGATGATGAATTTCAATCCAATGCCAATATTTAAAAAGACCATACAGGTAGTAACGGGTAACCGTATTATCGAAAAAGAAAAAACATCCATACGGTCGAGTGCTGAGGGAGGGCATCTTATCAGAGGCATTCCCAATAAAGTAAGCATTATGACCAATCGGGTTAATGTTCCGGTACAAATCATTGATTCTGCCACCAAAGAAGAAGGAAGAACAATCACTGACAACAACGGATTGGCCTCGATTGTTTTCGTGCCTGATGAAGGGATTAACTACTTTGTCAAAATTGAAGGAGATACCACCCGCACGGCTCTCTCTTCTGTCGAAGAAGGATACCGTATTACTCTTGCGCAGGTTAATAAAAAGGAAGACTCTGTCAGGGTTCTTATTATACCATCACCAGGAGCATCTGTCCAGAAAGAATTATATTTTATCGTAAGTGCCAAAGGTAAAATCCACTATTCTACCGCTATCAAGCCCCTTGCAAATGAGCACACGGAATTAAGCCTCTCAAGGGAAAAATTGCCAACCGGGTTCGTTCATCTTTTCTTGATTACTGGCGAAGG
The DNA here is from genome assembly GCA_023251155.1 of Flammeovirgaceae bacterium. Taxonomy (GTDB): domain Bacteria; phylum Bacteroidota; class Bacteroidia; order Cytophagales; family Cyclobacteriaceae; genus ELB16-189. The sequence continues at coordinate 8,598 of JAHEZH010000042.1, forward strand.
AAATACAATTGCAAGCCGTGATTTGTATATTCCCCAGGAAAACACAATTGAGGCTAAGCTCCAAACATCCAAAAATCAGTATCACACCAGAGAGAAGGTACAGCTGGAAGTCACGCTTTCTGATTCTGATGGCCGTCCGGTTGAAGGTGAATTTTCTATTCGTGTTCTCAATGCCGCATTATTCGATACGGAGAAAAAAAATTCACTTGATAATAATCGGAGGATAGTTAATGGCGAGGGGGTTAGTTTTTTTCATGTAGATCAGGCTGATACAAGCTGGATGAACAGCCTGGATAATTATCTAATTTGTAACACAACACATTTACCATGGAAAGAAATACTCAAAGGAAATTACACACAACCGTTATTTCCTTTTACAACTGCGATCCAGAAAAACGGATTTGCCTATTTAGGCGATACGCATGAACCTGTACCTGATTTAACTCAAGTGATGTTTTATCTTCAAAAAAACGTCCTGCATTATCAGGTAGTGACTCAGGAAAAAGGAAAAATTTCATTTGCTATCCCGGACATCTACGGACAAGACGAGCTTTTCTACCTGGCAGAAGCAAAAGGGCAAAAGATCCCAATCGTGAAAATGGAATGGAACGATGTATCCATTCCATTACCTCATGCACCGGCTTCTACTGAAACAAAAAATGCTGATGTTTATGCCGCGTCATCTATCAAACGAAATTTAATAGACCAATCCTACACTATCTACACGTCCGGACAGCCCTTACCCTCCGTTGCCCATCCGATTAGTTTTGAAGATGAAATTGATGGTGCTGATATTACAATTAAAGTACAAGATTACATCACCTTCTCCAGTATGGAAGAATTAATCAGGGAAATTTCATCATCACTCTATTATCGTAAGAAAGGGATGAGCGGGAGTGTTCGAATTAAATTGATCCCCCCACTGGTAGCCACCGATGATCCTCTCTATATAATAGACGGAGTTCCAACAAAGGACACTGATTTTTTTCTATCTCTTAAACCTTCGGACGTACTTATCCTGAAAATTGTAAAAACCCCCGGAAAACTTTCACCACTTGGCTTCATGGGTAAAAATGGTATTCTACTTGTTCAAACAAAACAGGGTAATATCCGTAAGCCAGCAGAAGATTCAATGGTTATTGAGGGGCTTAATAAAGCGGTGAATTTCAGTAATCACAACTACTCAGGTGGTGCCTATTCGCAAAAACCAGATTTCAGATCTACCCTCTACTGGAATTCCTCCATTAAAACTGATTCAGGCGGAAAAGCTACTCTGCAATTCTACACTTCTGATGATATCGGTAAAATGAATATTGGTATACATGGCCTTACTAAAGATGGTCAGCCATTTTCTGAATTCAAAAACATTGAAGTGAGCCTTGAGACCAAGCGAAATTGACAAGACTTCATTTCAAATAGCAACACTCACCTTGCCCTTGTGTTCATTTTTGAACATCTTTGTACGCATGAGCACATAAGCAACGCTGAAAAGGGCATTTTCGGACGCGCTGTGCACTGGCACAATTTTCTCTAATTATTTGACGGCATTAACCTGAACCATGGTGAACGAAGGCGGAAAAATTTTAATGATTGATGACGATGAAGATGTATTGCTGGCAGCCAAGATGCTGTTGAAGAAATACAACTACCATGTAATCATCGAAAAGAACCCTAACAAAATTCCTTTTCTTTTAAATAACGATACCTATGATGTGATCCTGCTGGATATGAACTTCAGCAAAGACACCACCAGTGGTAAAGAAGGCTTTGAGTGGCTGGCGCAAATCAAAGAGCGAGACCCACAGGCCGTAGTGATTATGATCACCGCATTTGGTGATGTGGAGATGGCCGTACGCGCACTAAAAGAAGGCGCTACCGATTTTATATTGAAGCCGTGGCAAAACGAAAAACTGATCGCTACAATATCTACGGCCATACGATTGAAAAAATCATATAACGAAGTAGATAAGCTGCGCAAAGCAAAGCAGATGCTGGAAGAACAAATCAGCCAGCCTTTTCGCGATATCATTGGATCCAGTCCCTCCATCACCGAAGTCTTTTCATTGATCGATAAAGTAGCCAAGACCGATGCCAACGTATTGATACTGGGTGAAAACGGAACGGGGAAGGAACTAGTGGCCCGTGCGCTGCACCAAAAGTCATTGCGTAAAGACAGTTCGTTTGTAGCCGTAGACATGGGTGCCATCACGGAAACGCTTTTTGAAAGTGAATTATTCGGTCATAAGAAAGGTGCTTTCACCGATGCACGGGAAGATCGTCCAGGACGATTTGAATTGGCCAATGGGGGTACATTATTTCTTGATGAAATAGGAAACCTGAGCATGAGCCTGCAAAGCAAACTCCTCAGTGCATTGCAGTCACGGCAAGTAACACGCGTAGGGTCTAATCAGGCTATTGAAGTGGACATACGCTTGGTATGCGCCACTAACATGCCACTGCACCAGATGGTAAAGGAAGGAAGATTCCGTCAGGATTTACTGTATCGTATCAATACCGTTGAGCTTCACATACCCCCCTTGAGCGAGCGTGTGGATGACATCCCTATGCTGGCCAATCACTTCCTCAATCATTATTCTAAAAAATACAGGAAAGAAGTATTGTCCATCTCACCTGAAGCAATGACCAAGCTGAAGAAATATGCCTGGCCAGGCAACGTGCGCGAACTACAGCACTCCATTGAGCGTGCACTGATCATGGCCGACTCTCCCGCCCTGCAGGAGAGTGATTTCTTATTCAGTCGTAAAACCAATGATGCTCCTGATCTGGACTCCCTCAACCTCGATGAAGTAGAAAAGGCAGCAGTAGCAAAAGCAATTCAATTACACAATGGCAATATTTCAAAAGCTGCGGAAGAGCTGGGATTAACCCGGGCATCGCTTTACCGCAGAATGGAAAAATATGGACTTTAATATCAATTGGCGATCACCGTTAGTCACACGGGTAGCTATTTTGGTAGCCACTATTTTTGCTTTTGTTTATTTTTTTAGCTGGACGGGCACTACGGGTCCAATGATCAAACTTAGTTTAGGGGCGGCTGTTCTTTTCCAGGTAATCCAACTGGTGAAGTCGGTCGAGAAATCAAACAATGAGGTCAGCTCGTTTCTGGATTCTATTCGTTTTGATGATCTCTCATTGTCCTTCAAAACCGATAGCAAAGACCCTACCGTACAGCGACTGCATCAGGAATTGAATGAAGCACTCGGCAAACTGCGCACGTCGCGCAAAGAAAGAGATTCCGAATACCAGTTCTTTAAAAACATAGTTCAGCATGTGGGTATTGGTATTCTTACTTTCAAGAAAGACGGTACCATTCAGATCATCAACAGTGCCGCCAAGCGATTGCTTCGCATCAACAAAGCAGACGTAATTGAAGACCTGCGTGAAGTAAGCGATTCGCTGGTTGAAACGTTTGTCAAACTAAAAACAGGAGGCCGCGAGTTGATTCGCCTGAAGCTGGGTGATGAAACCATACAGCTCTCTGTGTTTGCCATCGAACTCACCCTTCGCGGTGAAGAACTCAAGCTGATTTCCATGAGCAACATCCAGAGCGAACTGGAAGAAAAAGAAATGGAAGCATGGCAAAACCTTGTGCGGGTGCTTACCCATGAGATCATGAACTCCGTTACGCCCATCTCTTCCCTGGCGGGAATTGTAGAGGAAGACATCAAACATAAGATTGAGCAAGACATTCATGAGTTGCGAAAAGAGGAGATGGAAGACATTCATCTTTCCCTGCAAACCATCAGCAGAAGAAGTGAAGGCTTGATCCGTTTCGTAAAGGAATTCCGAAACCTGACACACATACCCAAGCCGCGTTTATCTGAAGTCGCCATAAAACCATTACTGGATGAAGTGGCCATGCTCCATAAAAAGGAACTGGCCGATCGCAGCATTACTATTTCCGTCAACGTATTCCCGGAGAATTTATTGATGCAAGTGGACAAAACCATGATTGAACAGGTACTTATCAACCTGGTAAAAAATGCGATACAGGCTTTTGATGAACAACCGGATAAGAAGATCGAACTCACCGGTTTTACCAATGAAAAAGGGCGTGCCGTCATCTCGGTGAAAGACAGTGGATCAGGGATTGATAGCGAAGCGTTGGAAAAAATATTTATCCCTTTCTTCTCTACCAAGAAAACAGGTTCGGGTATAGGCCTGAGCTTATCCAAACAGATCATGCGCCAGCATGAAGGGAGCATCAGTGTGAAATCGAAACTGGGCGAAGGAACCGAATTTATTTTGCGCTTTTAGCCGTTTATAGTCCTGATTCATCGCATCAGAATATAAACATCTCCTGTTCCTTTTCGGAAGGAAATAATTAGATTTGTTCTTTTACTATCCTTATGCAAGACGTACAAAAGAAAATAGCTGCTATCCTTGTCGATAAATTAGGAATACCTGAATCAGAAATCACCCCTGATGCCAGCTTTGTAAAAGACCTGGGAATCGATTCCCTCGACTATGCTGAACTGGTAATGGAATTCGAGCAGGTGTTTGATATAAAAATACCCGATGATGATGCAGAGAAAATGCAGACCATCGGCAATGCCGTTTCCTACATTCAAAGCAAACTGAAAGCCTGAGTCACTTCAACTCAAAAAAACTGCAGAATCGTTTCATTCGCACAGCAACAGCAACGACAAACGGTTCTCTGTTGCTGTCGTTAGTTAAAGAGTGGTAATACCATCCGTTGGTTTCTTCGTTCCAGTAAACAAGAAATTTTTCAGAGGAGATCAGCAGCACATCCTGATCATAAATCTCCACTCCGTCTATATCGCACAAGCCAGTAAATTGCAGTAGCACATGGTCTTTCTTTATCAGTTCACCCTTATTACAATCAATGCTGCTCAGCCGCATCACCAGGCGGGTACTGGTGTTCCATGCTTTAAATTTGACCTTTCTGGGTTTGAAATCAGGCATAATGGGATGATCCGGAAATAGTTAAATTTAGGCCACCATGGCTGAAAATAAAAAGGTCTTTTTCATCATCAACAAATACTCCGGCACTGGCTATCGGCCCGAAGTAGAAGGTCGCATCATCGATCGGTGTGGTGAGCTGGGTTACGAATGTACCATTGAGTTCACTCAAAGCAGGGGGCACGCCACGGAGCTGGCACAACAAGCTGTAAAAGAAAAATTCAAAATTGCCTTTGCCATGGGGGGCGATGGTACCGTCAACGAAGTAGCGCAAGGTCTTGTACATACCGAGACGGCACTGGGCATTCTTCCGAAAGGATCTGGTAACGGACTGGCGCGTCATTTAAAAATACCATTGAAGTTTAAAGATGCGCTGGAGTTATTGCCGCATCACCAAGTACTGAAGATGGATACGTTTTTAGTAAACGATCATCTTTCTGTCAATGTATCGGGTATAGGCTTTGATGGTCACATCGCGAATTTATTTGGAAAGAACGGCAAACGTGGATTGATGACCTATGGCAAACTGGTCATGTCAGAGTTCAATACGTTCAAAGAATTCAAAGGCCAGGTCATCATCGATGGGAACCATTTGGAGCGCGATTCATTTATACTTGCTTTCGCTAACTCCTCTCAGTTTGGCAATAATGCACGCATAGCTCCTTTTGCTTCGGTGTGCGATGAACTGATCGATGTGTGCTTCATTAAAAAAGTACCTGTATCACAGGTGGTTGGCTTTGCCTCCAAAATGTTTACGGGCAAGATGGAGAGTTCGGCATTTGTTGAAATCATCAAAGCAAAACAAATCCAGGTGAACTTCTCTTCGCCCATAGCCTATCACATCGATGGTGAAGGACATACTGCATCCAGGTCGTTTGAGGTACGGATGCAACCTCGTTCATTAAATATTCTGGTTCCGACTACTCTTTCTGTTTTTTGATTTTAAAATACCCCAGCCTGAGTTAGCCTCGGAAATGGGTTTCCCGTTTACTTCCACTGCACATTACATTTATTTAACCCTCATCACCTATGAAAAAAATACTGTCCGCGATTTTGCTATTATCGGCCTCCTGCCTTGCAGTCGCTCAAACGATCACTCAACCACCCAGTGGCGACAATCAAAAAGCCAGCGTGACCCAATGGATTGGCCCGGTATCGGTCACCATCAATTACAGCAGTCCGGATGTACATGGAAGCAATGGGGAAGATCGCAGAGGCCACATCTGGGGCGAGCTGGTACACTATGGATTCATCGATCAGGGATATGGCTCATCGAAGGCGGCACCATGGCGCGCGGGGGCCAATGAAAACACGACCATTACCTTTTCTCACCCGGTGAAAATCGGGGGTACTGAAGTAAAAGCAGGAACGTATGGATTGTTTCTCGATGTTGAAAAAACAGGGCCGTGGAACTGGATCTTATCCAATAAGTCCAGCGATTGGGGAAGTTATTATTACAACGCGAAAGACGATGCTGTTCGTGTACCAACTTCACCTGCCGATGCTCCTTATACCGAATGGCTTACGTATGGTTTTGAAGATCGTTTACCTCATTCTACCGTAGCTTACCTGCAATGGGAAAACAAGAAAGTACCATTAAAGATAGAAGTGCCCAACATCAACCAACTGTATGTCGATATTATTCGCAAAGAACTATATGCTACGGCATTGCCGGCCAGTGGCCTGCAGGAAAGCTGGGTAAGTGCAGCTAACTTTTGTGTACGCAATTCGATCAATTTAGAAGAAGCATTAACCTGGGCCGACATCGCCATTACGGATCAATTCTTTGGGGAGAAAAACTTCAACACACTTTCTACGAAAGCAAATGTATTGATGGCGCTGGGACGCAATGAAGAAGCCAGCAAAGTAATGGATGAGGCGATTCAGCAACCTGGTGCAAGTGTACAAGCCATCCATCAATATGGAAGACAATTGCTGGCTGCCGGTAATACAACAAAAGCATTACAGATCTTTCAATACAATTTCAAAAAACATCCGGAAGAGAAATTTACCACTTACGTGGGATTGGCGAGAGGCTATGCCGCCGTAGGCGATAAAAAGAGTGCCATTAAAAACTGGGAGATAGCCATTAAAAATCTTCCTGAAGATCAAAAACAGAATGCCGCGCTTTACGAAGCGGAAGTCAAAAAGCTGAAAGAAGGGAAATAATTTTCTGATACGAGCCGGATAAAATCCGGCTCTTTCTTTTTAAATTAAATGATGGAAAAACAAGTCATTGAAACCTGGGAGATTCATCATCGCATCCACCTCTACCTGATTGATTCAATTAAAGAAGAACACCTCACTGATTCACTTTCATCAAAAGGAAGAAACGTAGGTGAGCAATTCGCTCATATACACAACGTAAGGCTCATGTGGCTAAAGGCGGCGGCTCCTGAGCTACTGGAAGGCCTTGATAAAATCGAAAAGGAAAATGGCATTACTAAATCACTTCTGAAGAAATCACTCGCACAATCCGCGAAAGCAATCAGTGCTCTATTGACTCAGGGTATGAAAGAAGGTAAGATCAAGGGCTTCAAGCCTCATGCTGTTGGATTTCTGGGATACATCATCTCGCATGAGTCACACCATCGTGGCCAGATCATGCTTTGCTTAAAACAATCCGGGCATCCTGCCGACAAGAAAATTGCTTATGGCATTTGGGAATGGGGTACACGGTAGCCAGCTTCCTGTATCTTTTCCTTACGTACACCGGTACTTAGTGGTAAAGTAAATTTAAATGTAGTACCTATGCCTGGTTCGCTATGCACGGCAAGGCGTCCGTTATTCTTTTCGATGAACTCCTTACACAAACGCAAGCCCAGTCCTAACCCTTTCTCGTTGTTAGTTCCGCTGATGGTCCAGAGCGAATCATTATCAAAGAGTTTATCCATGTCTTTGGCCGCAATGCCCACCCCGGAGTCTTCCACATTTATCTCAAGCTCGTTACCGGCTACCGTATGGCCATACACTTTTACTGTACCACCGGAAGGTGTGAACTTGATGGAGTTACTGATCAGGTTGCGAATAACCAAATGGATCTGATCACGATCCGCCAGTACGTTCACATGGTCTTCCATTTCATTCATTAACGAGATGTTTTTCTGCTCCGACACCTGTGTATACAAATTACACACCTCTTCCGCCAATGCATGAATTTCAAATACAGCTGGTTTAGTCTGGATGCCTTGCAACTGAAGTACCGACCAGTTCAAAAGATTATTCAGATTGTTATACACGTTATCTACTTTATTGCGCAGGTCTTTCGAGTATTCGGCAAACTCCTGTTGCGATAAATTTTTATACTTGATCAGCTCCAGCAATCCTTTCAGGCTTTGCAGCGGACTTCTGAAATCGTGACCGATGATAGAAAACAGTTTGTCTTTTGTAGCGTTGATGCGAATGAGCTCGTTGCTCTTTTCCCCGATCTCTTCATTCTTTCGCGCCAGTTCTTCTTTCTGATGCTCCAGGTTACTCTTTGCTCTTTTTATTCGTTGATTGCTCAAAAGGGTAATGATCATGAGCAACAGAAATAGAATACCTCCACCGATTAATGCATAAAGCTGAATACGCTGGCGTGTAATTTCCTCCTGGTGCAGTGCCGATTCTTTTGTGAGCAACTCAATCTGCGCCTGCTTCATATCCATATCGAAACGGTTGCGCAGTGAAGAAAGCTCTGATGTATTCTGTGCGTTGTATATCGAGTCATGAAGAACAAGATGTTTCTGCAGGTAATCGTACGCCAACGATGAGTTGCCTTTTGCCTGGTACGCCTGTGCTATTACTTTATAGCTGCGCTCCAGTTCATCCCGATAGCCAAAGAGGCGTGCTTCACTGATATTCTTTTGCAATACGGTTATTGCTTCATCATTCCTTCCCATTTGCACATACACTTTGGCAATACGGTGCATGGCCGCTACCTTCATGGCATTCACCCCGGATAGATTACAATAGTTTACCGAGTGTTCGTAATGATCCAGCGCCTGCTTATACTCCTTTCTGCTCGAAGCAATATCGCCTTTAAGACGATAGGAGAAAGCAATGAGGTAGACTTCTTTTGTCTTTAAGCTGATCTCGTGTGCCCGGTTACTATACAAAACCGCCGAATCCACACTGAGCGCTGACGAGAGATACAGGTAAGCAATATTGTTTAATGATCTGGAAAGCGAAGACAAATCATGAATCTGTTCACTGATTTGAACTGCTCTTTTAAAATACACCAGTGCACTCTCGAATTGTTTTTGCTCGTAGTTAATAGCGCCAATATTATTGAGCGAACGGGCTACTTCCTGCAGGTCTTTTTCGCGCTCACTTAATCTTAATCCTTCGTAAGAATCTTCGAGCGCTTTTACAAAATCACCTTTGCGGTAATAGATCCAACCCGAGTTACCCATTGCCCGCCCCATACCTTTCTTATAGTTGAGCTTACGTGATAGCTGATAGGCCTGAGAACTGTATTGTAATGCCAGATCAGGATCAGATTCGCGCAACGAAAAGCTAAGTCCATTCAGAATTTTGACCTGAACCGTATCCTCCTTTGCCGAACTACGCTTGTTCTCAGCAGGATGATTATATCGCTGCGCTACTGCCGGCCATCCGGCAAGAAGAAAGAAGAAAAAAATGAAAAACTTCTTTTGAAGTGACATGGCACAACTTTACATTCTAAAAGTAAATTGGCCATACCGTGGTTTTTCATCAAATTGAATCCAAACCTTACAAATGAGTCTTTAAGGTGAAATACGGAGATCGTAAAGGTAGATTTACCAAATACGCTTGTTTATGCTAGCACCACAAAATCAACCACCCGCTTTTTTTGCCTTGTAGCCCTCTTTAACAAGAATTTGAACTACTTTTTCCCTCACATCGCCCTGTATAAGAATTTCATGGTCTTTGGATGATCCGCCCACTCCACATTTGGTTTTTAGCAGTTTGGTAAGGGTATCCAGGTCATTGGATGTTCCTATAAAGCCAGAAATCAATGTCACCTGCTTGCCCGCACGTCCGCTTTTATCGAGAAATACTTTAAGGTTTTGCTGCTGGGGTGGTAATGTTTCGGCCTCCTCGCTTTGCTGATAGCTGTATTCAAAATCGGAGCTGGTGGAATACACAATGCCTTCTCTGTTTTTACGGTTGCCATTTTTATTGTTCATACTCTGGATATAAAAAAGAAGATGATATTGAGAAACAAAAGGATAGCGGCAACCACACCTGTATTGAACTTAAACTCAGTACCTCGCTCATGAAACAAGCCCATTGCCGACACCAAAATTAAACTACATGGCCAGAAAAAAAATATCCGGTAGATTGAAACAAGTTTATCAACCACATAATCCCCTGGCGCGTTCTCTATTTTTACTAACAGAGAAAACAATAATGACTTATGAATTTTCACCTCCGAACCTGGCGGAAAATGAATCAGTACCGATTCATCTACCGGAATGCGATATCCACCGCTGATCAGTAAAACCTTGGGTGATTTTTTTGAAGGATCAATATCCGCCACATATTCCTGTATCACCTGGGTGGGTAATCCGTAATCCACTAGCAGCAACATACAATACGACAATGAAATCCATAAAATAATGTTGATATAGCGCAACGAAGATTGCATGAGCACCATTGTAGGTGACGGACCACTTGGTTTGGGCTTATACCCCGCTTGTCTTCTTTTTCTATAAACAGGATCGCGATGCCAGGCCGGAGCCGGTTCATTAATTGGTGTTGATGGACCAGCACCTAGTAATAACTGATCGTAGTAAGCTCTTCGGGTATGATCGCCCAAAATCTCATACGCTTCATTAACTTCTCTAAAGAAAATAGCTGCCTCGGGTGAAGGATTCTTATCGGGATGATAGGTGATGGCCAGCCTGCGGTAAACACGCTTTATTTCGTGCTCACTGGCTGTTGTGCTCAACCCCAATATCTCGTAATAATTCTTCATTGTTAAAAAACAGGAAAAGCCCGTAGAAGCGGGCTTAACCTGATGAATTCAGAATGCTCGTATTAATGCTTCACCACAAATGTCAATACCGGGCGTTTCGCATGCTTTACAACATCTTCGGCTACGCTTCCTGCTATCACGTGGGCAAAGCCGGTTCTGCCATGTGTTGCCATGGCAATCAAGTCGGCATTTACTTCGTCCGCAAAGCGGATTACCCCTTCTTCCACACTATAATCGTTGAATATATTGACGGTGTAATTTTTCAATCCCAGCGTTTTAGCAAACTTGGTCATTGCATTTTTCACTTCGAAGTCACGCTGAAAATCTCCCGGTGTATTAATACGAACAAGGTGTATGGTTGAGTCGTAAATCTTTTGTGTTTTCTTTACAATACGTGAGAACACTTCTTCATCCGGAGCCAGTGCTGTGGCGTACACGATATTTTTGAATTCAGTGGTCGCTGGCTTTTTGTTTACAGTAAGCACCGGGCAACGTGATGTGCGTACAATCTTTTCGGTATTTGTACCAATGATCATTTCTTCCAATTTGGAATGACCGGCAGATCCCATCACAATCAGGTCTACTTTGTGCTCAGTGATGATGGTTTGTATTCCGTGAAAAGCATTACCTACGCGAAGTTCACCATCCAGCTTTACATCCGCATATTTCGGATCGAGTACGAGCTTCTCCAGCTGTTTCTTTGCCTTCTCTATCAATTTGAAAGTGAAGAGACGATCTTCAGAGTTATCATAAATAACATCGGCTTCTACATTGAACGAGCCGTTGGTCACTTCTTCTACCACATGAAGCACTATTAAATCGGCTCCTGATTTCTTCGCAATATCAAATGCGGAATCTAAAGCAACGGATGCTGTTTTGGAGAAATCAGTGGGGACGAGGATTTTTTTCATTTGAGTTGGTATTTATTTTCTGAGATTACATTACCGGTGACGATACCCTGTTGCTATCCTGAAAATTAAAATGGTTATCAAGCAGGTTAAAATGTACTGGGTAATAGGTAAAAGTACGATTTTGGTATAAATTTAAAAATACCGGCTAACCCCATCCAGCAGTTCAAAAAACCTACAAATAATTACATTGGAAACCGACACGTGAAAAGAGCAGAGGGTACAGTGATATGAAAAAACAAGAAGTAAAAACAACCAGGGAAGATACCAAAGCACCTACGGCAATTGATGAGCGATCGGAAGCGATTAATGCCACGTTAGGTATGCTGCAAGGGAAAGCAAAGCCATCCATCCTGGCTTACCTTGCCTCAGGAAAAAAGCGGCTCACTCACATTTCAGAAGAAATGAAAGGCATCAATGCGCGCGACCTTTCATCTGAGCTGAAGGTACTGGAAAAGAATGCGTTGATCCGAAAAATTGAAGTAGGCACCATGCCGGTAATTATCGAGTACGAAATCACCCCCGAAGGGCAAAGTCTGAAAAAAATACTGGATGAACTTCATCAATGGTCATTGGCAAAACGTAAGAAAGAAGCCGCTCAGGAGGTAAGATAAAATCTCACTTCAGCTTGATCCTGTACATGCCTTTGGCCGCCTCGCTTTCCTTCAGTGTTCGTATTGAAAATGAAGCGGGATAAGCGATTGATTCTTCAACAAACTTTATCAATTTGCGAAGGATAAATTCATTTTGAATCGAAAAAAATGTTAAAATCAGTTTTGAGCAAGCTCTACATTGTATGGGTGCTTTTCGTTTTTACCTTTTTCATGCTGCTGCTGCTTCCTGGAATTATCCTTCCCGGCTTCTTTGGGCAACGGGCAAGGTCCGTCACTTTCTTCTTTATGAAAACCTGGTCATGGATATTCAGCAAACTTAATTTTATTCCTTACCAGATGGTGAATCGGGATAAAATCAAAAAAGGGAAAGCATACATCTACCTCAGCAATCACACTTCCTTTCTCGATCTGCCCGGTATAGCGATGACCATACGTGGACAGTTTCGTCCGCTGGCAAAAAAGGAACTACTTAAGCTCCCCGTATTCGGATGGATTACCCGTGTATGTTGTGTGGTCGTTGATCGCAGCAGCAATGAAAGCCGCAGAAAGAGCATGCAAAACCTGAAAGACGTTCTTCAACTTGGTATCAACATTTTGATCTTCCCGGAAGGAACACAGAACCGTACCCAGGAACCATTGCAACCCTTCTTTGACGGTGCTTTCCGTATCGCGATAGAAACGCAACAACCCATTATGCCGATGGTCGTGATTGGTGCAGGAAGACTGATGCCTCCAAAAAAATTCTTCATCCAACCCGGCAAAATTAAAATTGTAATGGGCGATGAGATTGATACCACAGGATTGCAATTGAGCGATGTGGATCAATTGAAAGAGAAAGTAAAAAATGTGATGCTTCAGCTATTACAAACTCATTCCGGCATATGAAGGCTATTCTTCTCGTCTTTGCCGGAGGCGGCTTCGGAAGTATTCTCCGGTACTTATTAGGAAGATGGATCGGAGCATGGAATCAGTTTCCGGCAGGTACATTAATCATCAACATCGTTGCTTGTCTTGTGTTAGGTGTTGTCGTTGGTCTTGCGGACCAAAAGCAAATTCTCTCTCCGGCAACACGACTCTTTTTGGTGGTTGGTTTTTGCGGAGGGTTCAGTACGTTCTCCACCTTTAGCTACGAGACCTTACAATTACTGCAAGGGGGGCTATCGATGCAGGCGATGCTCTATATCCTGCTCAGCATTGTGCTTTGCCTGGTAGCCACATTTGGCGGACTTTATCTCGGGCAGCATAGCTCACCATAAAAAACAAACAGGGAGGAACCACCCTCCCTGTTCAACTCATCTATCTATAAACCAAAACTAAAACTCAAATTCTATTATTGCGGGCTCCTTAATTCGATCCATCTGCTTTAGCAAAATTCACGGTATAGTTAGCAATGCGTTTTCCATGATCAAGTCCCATCTGGCAATCAGAACGGTAGTGGATACCACCGTACATACGCGATAGTGATGCTTCATTGGCTTGTTCATTGAAGTACTGTGCGTCAGCAGGGAAGAGATAAGAAAGCACTGTGGCTGCTGATCCGGAGAACGTAGAATGCCCCGAAGTGTAAGCGGGAAAATTAGGAACACCTGTTGCCGTCTTGATTTTGGCATCCATCTGGCAAGGACGCGGATTGAAATAGTAGTATTTCGTTTCCCAGCAACCTACGGCTGCATCATGCACGGCCATGTTAAGCAATGCAAAAGCACGGGCAGCACGTACTTCACTAAAGTTAGATGCTTCGATATAGTGCGAAGCGATTTCATTCCAGTGACCGGGAGGTGTGTATGTACCTGCACCGTCTGCCCACTTATGTACAATCGCCAGTCGTTCGCGTGTTACGTTTTCGGAATAGTATCTCACTTCGGCTACTTCATCCGCCATTTCGCTGGAAGCCGTTTTAGGTGGCTCTGCCGGACGTTCGGCGGCTATTTTTGTTCCGTACTCTACATTCCATGTCTTTACACCTACAGTAGCGGCACCAATAGATCTTAGTCCAAAGAAAGGTAGCATTGGAGGACGCGGTGGTGTTTCTAAACTTACCCAAGGTATTTCGCCCCGTGCAATGGCATTTTCTGATAGTAATTTCCATTGTGCTGGTGTACCAATGGCCGTTGACATACCATCTGTTTTAGCTCTGTCTGTAAAGAGGGTGGCAACGGCCTTGCCCAAAGTCAGCCCAGCAGAAATATCATTAGATGAAGCTTTACCAGACCATAATGCGGCATTGCGCTGCTCGGCCGCTTTTAAAGTAATTTCTTCTACAGCCGCAGGAAATAAAAGTTTTAAAACTTCAGCCGATACCGCTGACATGACTGCATCTTCTGATGGATAGGACGGTAGTGTCGATTTAGGAACCAAAGCCTGAATGGTAGAAGGATCGATATCATAAGGAGCCTGGCGATTGTGCTGATACTTCCAATACCATGCTGCTTTCAAGGCATCATATTGCGCCGCTGTTATATAACTATAGGCACGTGATGCGTACGGAGGATTGGCGAAAGGGAAATTAGGATCACCAAATGGATTCTCTGCATCAGGTGCAGGATATGCTCCGAGGTTGTTGGGAGCCGGTGGTAAATTAAATTTTGCCACCAGGCCCCGAAGTATTTCGTTCCAACGCAGTATTCCTCCTGCGCTCCAATATTCAATTGCATTACGTTGAGCTTTTGTCAAACTTCCCTGTATGTCTCTTATCTTTTGTAAGTCATCCTGGTAGGCCTGAGAGCTTATGGCTATGGGGGCAGGTACTATGATCTGACTATTCGATGTCAGCAATACCGGTTTCCAGGTGCCTGCATTCGCATCTGTATCCGCAGGAGTAAGTGTCTTTAATTCCTGTACAGACTGTACGTCTTTGTCACAGCTCATCACTACAAAGAGCGCAAGGATGATCGTGAGTGTATATATCTTTTTCATATCCGCTTAGTCTTTGTTTTTAGTAAAATAGAAGGTGTAAAGGAGGCCACCAAGCAGCGAAGTAGTTTGACCTACATTGCGACCGGCTACGGTGTAGTTGCCCGAGAGGCGTACGGCCATATTCTTAGGGAAAGGCAAATAGTACATCACCAGTGCTCCAACTCTTGAAGCATTCATTTTATTCGAAACAAAAGGCATGTCTTGTCTGCGGATATCGCCTCCACCCAGTGTATTCATTTGGGTATAGAAAACTTCGGTTTGTAAAGGTCCCTTGTGATAACCAACGTCTACAATGAAATCAAACACATTAGGCATCCACACTTCATTCGTGCTATAGTATTTGTCATCCGTATAATAAGCAGGACGGTCCAGTTTAACATTAAAACGATTGGTATACGCAGCCGAGGCATTGATATACAAACCATTATTCATTTGATAGTTAGTGGTAAACCTTCCGGACAAGGTAGTGCTCGCCAACCCAATCGACAGGGGCAGAAAATCAGGAGTGTAATCAGTAAGCGGAGTAGAGAAAGCACCGGCAACAAACGTGGCGAATTTTCCAGGTCCTGCCGGAACCTCCAACAGTCTGTACTTGGCGGCAAGGGTTAAGTCCTGCACGCCTTCCATGGGGCGTAATGTTCCCATACTTGCTTTCGTCCACACATAGGGCACAGTGGCCATCACATTCAGTTTTTTGCTGATGCCATACACGCCATAGTACATCAGGCTTTGTGTAGTAAGGGTACCGATGTTCTGGTTGTCACGTTTCAGTGTGCCTTCCCAGTAATTTTTCCATTGGTCATGCTGAAACATGAAGCCGGTACAAAATGTTTTTGCCGGCATGGTAAGTCCGTCATTCACTGTCTGCGCGCGCATAGCGCCAGCCGACAACAGCAGAATGAGAGCGGTGATGAGTAGAGTTCTCTTCATATATTAGGTGTGTAGGTTAAACTATCTCAGGTGTAGTCACATTATATCCTTCAAATGCCAGCAGCTTGCCCATATCGTTGTAGGCTTCATTTGCCGGTGGTGCAAAAGTGCCAAGACCATCTACATATCGGTTGAACATGCAGAATGCAGCAGCAATTAACACGGTATCATGAATTTCCCGATCAGTAGCCCCTTCGCTACGGGCCAGCTCCACATCGGATGGCAGAACAGCTTTACCGTTTTGTTGTACTTTGTCGGCTATCTTCAGTAAGGTTCGCATCTTCGGTGAAAGCGGTGTGAGCACGCATCCGGCTTTGATATCGTCTATCAAAGAAAGATTGCCACCGTAATGATGAGCGGCCACAGCTCCATGTGTGGTGTGGCAGAAATGACAGTTATTTCTGTAAGACACATAAGAGGCAATGATTTCGCGTTCTCCACGTGTCAGTGAGTTTTCATCACGCAAAAGGATTTCCGCCAGCTCGTTCAGCGGTTTTGCCGTTTCCGGCCGAAAGTGGAGTAAGCCTACTATACCAGGCAACTGTTCATTGACAGCAATGTGCGCCATACCAATAGAGTTCTGTAAATACAAGTAAAAATGTGTGTTACTAGCTGCGATCCGGAGCTAGCCAGAATCGCTTTACTTTATCCCTGAAAAGGAGATGAAGAGGAGATTACGCTCGTTGCGGAGGATGAATAATGGAGGAGGCGAAAGAAGGTATCAGATTTTGGGGAGCAATGGAATAACCTGCTGCAATTTCCCAACCTGTTGAATGGGTATCTACCGCTATTGAAAATGAAATGTAATCCTTAATCAGCTGAAGCGTCTTTGCTCCTTGTTTTGAGCTTTCCGGCTTATCGGTAAATGTCTTTACATAATCCGCCAGGGCAGAATTAATCTTCTTGCTCTCATTGTCTTTCACGCACACAATACTGAGCGTATCCTGAAGCAGGCGTTGCTTTACCATGCGGTACACTTCACCATTGTGCTCAAATTCGCCATCCACGCGCTCAAAATCCTGCGAGTCGGTATAGTAGGGTACTGCTAAGGGGACTTTGAAAGTAATTGTTTCGGAAACATCGTAAGAGTCGTTATCGATTCTATGCACCAGTTCCTGAACGTTTTTGAAGCGTAACCCCACGAAAACGCCATAGTATCCCAGCACATTGAGCAGGAATAAGAAGAGCATTACTATGGAGAAAATCCGTTTCATTCAGCGGTTTGAAAGGCATAGATAAGAAGATAATTGAAAAGTTCAAACATCTCGCACAATAAATTGCACACGATTGCTAATGCAATGGCACATAAACTACCTTCTTGGTTTCAAAAAAATCCTCCTTAAAATAATCGGGGAGCTGATACAGACTGTAAGGTCTTTTCAGCTCATTCATCTCTTCGTCCAAGTCTCCGCCTTTGAGGTAAAGTATGCCGTTATCCAGTGCGTGAAGGGATTCTTCTTTTACTTTATTATTAATCCAGCCATAAAATTCCTTCATACGGGTAACCGCCCTGCTCACGATGAAATCATATTTGTTCCTGATTTGCTCCGCACGGATCTGTTCCCCTTTCACATTGGTGAGCCCTACCCCCTTGGCTACTTCATTGACTACCGTAATTTTCTTTCCAATGGAATCGACCAAATGGAATTGTGTTTGAGGGAACAAAATAGCGAGTGGTATTCCCGGAAAACCGCCCCCTGTTCCTACATCCAGAACGGCCGCTCCCGGCTGGAATGCCATCACTTTTGCAATCCCTAATGAATGAAGGATGTGATTGGTATATACGTTCTCAACATCCTTGCGGGAGATCACATTGATCTTGTCATTCCACTCTTTATACAAATCGCCTAACTGAGCAAATTGTTGCTTTTGTTTTTCAGTCAGGTCAGGGAAATAGTTAAATATAACGGATGCGTCTTGCAAGGGGGAAATGGTTATTTTTAATCGACTCAAAATTAGAATGAAACCGTTTACCAAACTACTTCCGCTCTTTCTTTTAGGTATCCTCTTTTTATCCTCCTGCAGGAAGAAACCGGTTTCAATCACCAGGCAAATCGACACCCTCTTTTCTTCAGCACCTGACTTCAGTGGTGTTTTGCTGATCGCCGAAAAAGGAAAGCCGGTTTATCACAAAGCCTTTGGTTTTGAAGATTTTGATAAGCAGAAAAAGACAGACACCACTTCGGTATTTGAACTTGCTTCTGTCTCCAAGCAATTTACTGCCATGACGATCATGATGCTGAAGGAACGAGGTAAACTGAATTACGATGACTCCGTTGCAAAGTACATTCCCGGATTGCCTTATCCTGGTGTTACCATTCGTCATCTTCTTAATCACACTTCAGGCCTGCCCGATTACCAGGAAGTGATGGAAAAAAACTGGGATAAAAGTAAAGTAGCCGGCAACGACGATAATATCGAATACCTTATAAAGTATCGCCCACTGAAACACTTCCGGCCAGGAAGGGCGTATGAATATAGTAATACAGGGTATATGCTTTTGGCAAGTATCACCGAAAAAGTAGCGCAGCAAGACTTCATTGATTTTTGTCGGGAGAACATTTTCACCCCCTTGCAAATGACCACTACAAATATTCGGCTACAGCGTGAGAAAGCGCAACTCCCTAATATGGCATGGGGCTATATTTATAAGCGGGATAAGCACCGGTATGTGCGGGCGGATTCATTTCCCAAATACAATTACACGATATGGTTAGGCCATCGTACCGGCCCTGGAAGGATAAGCTCTACCACTGCCGATCTGTTGAAATGGGACAGAGCCCTCTACACAGAAAAGTTAGTAAAGAAAGCAACTCTGGAAGAAGCCTTTACCGCAGCGAAATTAAAAAACGGATTGCCATCCTTGTATGGTTTTGGCTGGGCCCTGGAAACGCACCCTCTACTGGGCAGAGTAGTTCGGCATAGCGGAAATAATCCCGGTTACCGGACACACATTATCCGCTACATCGATGCCGACAAAACGATCATCCTGTTGTGCAACAATGAACACAAAAAATATCAGGAAATAGTGAAAGGAGTAGAACAGATTGTCGGCTCTTATCGCGAAATCACTCCATAAATGGAAACAGCGATCAGATGTGTTCTTTTTTGTTCTTAATCAGATCGTACATCAATTCGCGGGCACGGTGTAGCTGCGCTTTTACTGTACCCAGCGGAGCTTCCAGCTCTACAGCAATTTCTTCGTACGATAATTCATTGAAGTAGCGGAGGCGTACCAGTTTTTGATACTTGGGTGGAAGCATGTTTACAAACACCTGTATCAGTTCTTCTTTTTGCCCTTTGATGGCCTCCTCCTGCGGATCCGGGTTAATATCCTCCACATCGATGGATACCGACTGACCATCATCATCAGTATAGGTATTTTCAATGCTGAGTGTATTGAGTTTCTTCTTGCGGATGAAATCGATGGTATTGTTCGTAGCAATGCGGAACAGCCAGGTGCTGAACGTAAAATCTTTTTTAAACTTATGAAGACTGCGAAAAGCCTTGGCGAACGACTCGATGGTAAGGTCCTCAGCATCATCCACATTGCGCACCATCTTCAGTATCATATGATACACCGGACGTTTGTAGCGCTGCAGGAGTTTAGCATACGCCTTATCATCACCTACTACGGCTAAATCGATCAGCTTAAAATCTTCGAGCGCTTTAGATGAAAACCGGCCTTCTTCTAGTTCTTCCATCGTATTTTTTTGGATACCAAGGCCACAGGGCCAGCGACAAGATAATAAAAGGCGTATATAAAATCTAAAAATGGCGTTTTCCAGGCTTCAAATTCATCTCCGAATTTCTTTACGGCAACATGAAAGAGTGACGAAAGAAGTATCCAGCGAAGCACGAACCCACCCAAAAGCACGTAAAGCAGGGGACTGAAAAACGAGAATGGTAACACAAAAATCCAGGTCAAAATCCAGGTAACGGAAAACATACCCAGTCCTATACGGTCAACCAACTTATAATGTTTCCCTACCGACAGATGTCTTAGCTTTTGATAATAAAAATTTGTCCAGGTTTCCTTGGGTTTCGATTTAACAAGCGATTCGTTACCCAGGCACACCCGCGTATTCGTTGCGTTAGCATGTTCATTCACAAATAAGTCATCATCTCCACCCGTTACGCCCAAGTGCGTATTAAAGCCTTTATTATTGATAAAGAGTGACTTACGGTAGGCAAGATTGCGACCTACGCCCATATAGGGCTTGCCTAACAAGGCCCATCCGGTGTACTGAATAGCGGTAAGGAACGATTCAAAGCGTATAAAATCATTCAGTATGCCTTTTTGTTTCTGGTAAGGGGATATACCCAGCACTATTTGCACCTGATCGTCAAATTCCTGGCTCATGGAAGAAATCCAGTTTTCGCTTTCCGGGCGGCAGTCTGCATCGGTTAGCACTACCCACTCATATTTTGCTGCCTTTATGCCTAAAGTCAATGCGAATTTCTTGCCATTGATATGTTCAGGGGTCTGCTGCACACGCACCATCTTGAGACGGGGGTGTTGTTGTGTAGCTTCCAGCAGGTAGTCAAACGTGTCATCGTTGCTCCTGTCTTCCACGATGATCACCTCAAATTCAGGATAGTTCTGATTCAGTAATTGAGGGATTAGTTCTTTCAGGTTCTGCTCCTCGTCATGTGCACATACTATAATGGATACAGGCACTCTGCTGGCAGGATTACCGGGTTTCCTCCTTGCCAAAGCAATCAAAAAAGAGAGAATATAAATTACCTGAACAGATAAAATACTTAGAGCGACTATTTCGGGTATCAAAACGCTTGAAAAATTGGAAGGCAAATATACTCCTTCGCTATCAAGTTCACGGGGCTAAAGATCAAAAAGATCAGCAAAGTGGGTTTTGAGGCCCTCTCTGAAAGTACGGCTCATTTTCAGCCTTGTTTTGTTTTTAAGGGTAATAAAGTACTCACCGTTGAAATGTGGCTCAAACTCCTGGATGATATCGATATTGACAATAGAAGAACGATGGATTCGGACAAATTTTCCCGGGTACAGTTTCTCTTCCAGTTCGTGCAGCCGGTAATTGATCAGGTGACTTGTGGTTTCTGTGTGCAGGATTACATAGTCACCTGACGCTTCGAACCAGTAGGTGTCATCCATTTTAACATAATATACTCTCTTCGTCTCTTTGATTAAGATGCGATTGATGAAATCAGGATTCCCTTGTTTAAAGAGCCATTATTAAAGAGTTCGGCCTGATTTTTTTTATGAGTGATTAAACGCGCTTCTATACAGGGCTAATTCAAAACGATCTTCATCAAGAAGATTTCAATAAATCATTCATCACCCACTAATGATACCGCAGAATTAGTAATAGTTAATTCAATAAAAAACAACAACATATGCTGATCCAAAGTACTTCTCTTCGCCCCTTAACACCATATGCCCTATTTAAGGTGATCTATATATACCCCACTTTGTGTTACATGAATCCGTATCAATGATTCCTTTCATCGTTTGAAAAACCCCACTTATAGATTTCACACCTCAAATGCATTTTCTTATGACGTAATTGGTATTACACAAACAAACGTTACTATGAATAAATTTAAACGAAGGATTGTGATTATAGAACACGATGAAAAATTTCGTAGTCTAATAAGTTCGATGATTGACGCCTCCGGACAATATTCACTGGTGAATCAATATACAGAATGCGAGGAAGCATTATCCAATGTTAAGAAAGATTTCCCTGACATTATCGTAATGAATATTGACTTCCCCAAAATGAAGGGAACAGATGCAATACCAGAAATCAAACGGGTCTTTCCACAAATCAACATATTGGTTGTAACCGATTACCAAGATGAGGAAATTGTTTTTAATGCATTGAGTGCCGGAGCAAATGGATACATACTCCGAGATTCATGGGCATACAATTTTATGATTCACCTGAATGAAATCGCCCAAGGAGGCTCCCCACTAAGCCCTTCTATTGCAAAAATAATTGTTGAGTCCATGCACGTTTCCCGCATCTCTCCGCTTACCTCGCGCGAAGGTCAGGTGCTTAAACTAATTACACAGGGAAATTCGTACAGTCGTATTGCAAATGAGCTCCATATTTCAAAAGAGACCTCTAAGTCTCATATCAGAAACATCTATCGGAAGCTGAATGTAAAAAGTAAATCGGAAGTAGTTAGAAAAGCCTTTGAAGAACGGATTGTTACTTCTGTAGGATCATCTTTAAGATAGAATATTGCCATTTCAGACGGACAGATTTATAAATAAAGAGGCCGCCTATAATAGGCGGCCTCTTTATTTTATGTGGATGATTAAAATTACTTAAATACCTCGGTCTTTTCGAATAACCCTGGTGTAGGGTTTGGTGCAGACGTATTTGAATTTATTTCTGCTTGGGAAATGATGAATCGTTGAGGAATTTCGGTACCCGTATTTGGTGTGATCCCTAATACTGCCCAGTTCTGCTTACCTGCAAATGAACCGAATCCTTTTCTTCTCATATCATTAAACACTTCAATTGTACCGAGAAGAGATACGTATTTTTCTTCAATAATTTCTCTATATAAAGCATCTGCCGGAGCAATGTTATCGGCATTTTCTATTCCACCATTAGCAAAATCAGTTGCTGTGTAGGCAAGATAACTTCCTGCGCCCGAATAATATGCCGGATTGAGATATCCTCCATCGTTTAAGTATGCACGATAGTCATTCAATACATCTAAAGCAGCATTAAATCCTACAACACGAAGAGTTGCTTCGGCAAGAATAAGTTGATTCTCACGATAAGCAATAATTGCCCAGCCTGTGTTCGTTCCAAAATATCCATCTGGCGCACCCCAGTCATACTCTGAATAATAATTTGGTTCATAACCACTTGCATAATTTTCGTCAGTGATGTAGCTGTAATTATAACGATCAGATTCATCTGTTTTCGCATTATTTCTGTTATAAGTTTCTGTGCTACTTGGATCAATCAATCTCGGAGCAAATGCATCTGTAGCCGCCAGATAACCCGGACGATCATATACCATGAAAGAATAGTAAATATTAAAATTGGATAGATAAATATCTCCATGGGGCGCGACTAGATCCATAGATGGATCAGTAAGTCCAAGATTTGCTGCATCAATTGCATTCTGATATTGACCTAAATGCAAATAGATTTTTGCTTTGGTGGTATTTGCCACTGCTTTCCAGATAGCATCATTTGAAGCTGCGCCAGAATAGAAAAAATCTCCTTCATAAGAAGTTCCTGCAGCAGCGCCTGCAATATTTGCCTGGGCTGTATTAAGTAATACCAGTGCGGCATTATAAACATCCAATTGTTTATCAAAAGCAGGATTTGGGAAATCTACCAAATCATTGGCTTGGGAATAAGGAATATCCCCAAAAACGGATGCCGTAGTCACCATGGCGTGCGCTTCCAGAATCTGAGCTAATGCCAGGGCTCTTTTATTATTTACTACTAGCGCTTTCTCCTGAGCAATACGAAGAGCTTTTAAAACACCAGCATAAATATTACTCCACGCATTGTCATAATCCGGTGCTGTGCTTGTATAATTATTCAAGGCCACATACTGCCGATCAACGCCTGTGAATTGACTTGTCCACATACCTGCGATTCTTGCCAATTCACCTTCCATGAAACCAATATAAGCTACTTCACCGGAATTAATCACTTGTCCAAGTGAAGCATTTACAGGTTGAGTTGGATCAAATTCACTTACTCCCTCTGTGTATTTTTCGCACGCACTGATTACAGCTCCTAAAGCGAAAATTACTATAACTTTTTTCAGGGATTTTAGATAATTTCTCATATTCGACACTTTAAGAATTAATAATTGATCCTGATTGTAAACAAATAAGACCGTGTAGCTGGATTGTTGAAATATTCCAAACCTCTACCATTTGAAGAGCCTGTAAGATTAGTTTCAGGGTCAGTACCAATATATCTTACATCTGGGCCCCAGATTAACAGATTCCTTCCTGTCAAAGAGAAGTCAATTGAACTCAATTTGGTTGCTTGTTTAAATGCAGGAGTTGCTAAAGAGTAAGACAAAGTGATTTCACGAATTCTGGTGTTTGTTGCCTTCTTAATGAATTGACTAGCAACCGGACCAAACCCACCACCTGTTGAAGTATACCATCCTTGGTCTAATGCAACACCTCCTTTACCAAAATCCTCAACAGTACCTCGGAATGTGTATGATCCATCTGCATTTGGTCTGTATCGGCTGGCTATCGTTGTATTGCCTGGTGACCCTGTGAATGTGCCGTAAACAGGAATCAGAGCTGCTTCAGCAGCAGATACTGTAGTCTGAACATCCGTATTATAGGAGCGACCGAAATTATCCAATATTCCATGAGTCCCTGCCCAAATATCTCCACCTTGGGTTCTCTCCATTAGAACATAAAGCGAAAATCCTTTGAATGAAAATGTATTACCTAGAGCTGCTTTCCAATCCGGGTTAGGATTACCAATTACGGATTCATTCTGAGCGGCCTGGGGATATCCTTTTTCATCCAATACCAAATTGCCATTTGAATCTTTCATCCAATCGATGCCCCAGAGTACTCCCAGCGGATGTCCTTCAACTGCACGTGAAGAAGTACCTGCAAAACCTGCAAGGAAAAGTGAACTCGTCCCTGCAAGATTAGTAACCTTGTTTCTATACATGCTCCAGTTTCCATTAATTTTCCAAGTGAAATCTCCGATTTTCAATACTTCCGCTCCTAAGTCAAATTCCAAACCATGGTTCTTGATTTCGGCAGCGTTGGCTGTTTTACTTGAGAATCCGGTAGATGCTGCAGTTGCTACGCTAAGGATTGCATCTGCTGTCTTATTGGTAAAATAGGTCGCTCCCAGACTTACTCGATCACTGAAAAAGCGTAAATCTGTACCAAACTCAATTTCCGTTTTTCTTTCTGGCTTAAGATATGCGTTACCCAAAGTTGTGCTTTGCACATATCCACCATTTCCATAAGCACCTGAAAGTAGTTGTGAACCCCATCCATCAGCAAAGCCGCCAGCCGTATAATAAGTTGCAGTGTTATACGGAGAAGGCTGTACACCTACTTGGCCAAAGCCCGCTCTTAATTTTCCAAAAGATAAAAACTCTTTATTTGAAAAAAGTTGAGAAAATTGCCACGCAATATTTGCAGCTGGATAAAAGAATGTGCTCTGTGTTGCTCTTCCAAATGAAGATGCGCTTTCAGCTCTTCCGGTAAGATTTAAAAAGAGTTGGTTTTTATACGAGAAGTCCATTGTGGAATAGGCAGCAGCTGTTCGCTGTTGTTGATATCCATTAAAAGGAGTCTTGTTACCTGGCGCGGCATTACCCAAATCAAGTGGGATATTGGATGCGACAATAAACTGTTGAGTAGTACCTCCAATGTTATTGTAATTACGCTCGTTAAAATTCATACCAACCAATGGTCTGAAATCGAAGTCTTCACTTAGTTTAAATTTTCCCTGAGCAAATACATCAGCGTTATACTGCGTTTCGCCTATAGTTTGTAGCGTCAACTTTCCACCAGGAATAAGCGATGCCAAGGGAGCATAAAAATCTTTTCTATTGTCTGAATAATTATCTAACCCCACTCTCGCTGTAAGGTCTAACCACTTGACCGGAGCTACATTAAGTTCTATTGAACCTAAAAAACGATCCACATCTGATGTACTGATGTTATTTTCCATCATCCAAAGAGGGTTATCATATACTGATGCCGTACTAGCTCCCAATGGGTTCCGATACGCTCTCTGTCGGTCTGTAAAATTTATGCCATTGGCATTTGTAAAAGTTCCGGTATAATAAGAGTTGTCAAAATCCGGAGAAGTACGAAGGCCACCCAGATATAGCCCAGATGTATTGGACCCCTGTTGAATCCGATTCGACTTTGTTTTCGTATAACCAAAATTAGAACCTATTTTAACGATATCATTTAACTTCTTATTTGCATTTACTCTTAAAGTAGTTCGATCATAACTACTGTTGGTTTTTATTATACCTTCTTGTGAGAGGTTGTCTACACTTACAAAAAAGTTTCCATCCTTATCACCGCCATTTAGACTTACACCGATATCATTAAAATAACCGGTCTTAAAAAGATTATCTCTATAATCAAATGTATCCTGAGAATTCTTTCCTCCGTGTGGATTAGTATTCGTACCATTGGCAACTGAATAAAACTTAGTGCCATCACTTGCCGTAAAAACACCACCATATCCAGGGGCACCTGGAGTTGTTATAAAATTATCTACGCCTCCTGCACGACCTGGTATATAATCACCCCAGCTCCATCCACTCTGAGGAGCTTGTTGATACTTCATATTAGATCCTGATCCCCAATTATTTGTAAGATCATGCGCGATGTACAGTTTGTCTTCTGAACGGGTGTACTTTACTGAAACGTTGATTTTGCCTTTTGTACTGGATCCTCGCTTGGTCGTAATTACAATTACACCATTAGCCGCTCTTGTACCCCATAATGCACCAGCACTGGCACCTTTCAATACTTCTACAGAGGCAATATCATCAGGATTAATGTCATTAAGACGAGATTGCTGAACAACTCCATCTACTCCACTTCCACTTTGACTATTATAAATAGGAACACCATCTAAAATGATTAATGGCTGTAGATTACCTGTAATGGTGCTCTGCCCCCGAATCTGAATGTACGCTCCGGCACCCGGATCTCCGCTTGCCTTAACAATATTTACTCCAGATGCTTTTGCTGATAGCCCATTAATAAAGGTAGCTTCCCCGGATTTAGATACGGCACCACCATTTACTTGTGAAGTTGCCGTACCCAATTCATCGCGCTTTTGTTCAATACCGAGAGCAGAAACAACTACTTCTGAAAGTTGCTTCACATCAGTAGCCATTCGAATATCAACGGTAGACTGAACGCCTACTTCAATCTCCTGACTTTGTAAGCCAATAAAAGAGAAAGATAAGACCGCCCCTGATGTCGGTATGCTTATTCTAAAGTTACCGTCTACATCTGTTACCGTACCATTCGAGGTTCCTTTCTGCAACACATTCACACCAGGTAAAGGAGAACCATCTTCTGCAGATGTGACCTTACCTGTTACTACTCGATCCTGTGCCCAAGCCATGCTCAGCACAAAAACGAATGACAATAGTAAAACTTTCTTCATACGTAAGTTTAGGTTTTAGTTAACACCCCCTAAAAAAACCTCATCAACAAACAAAATGGATTGTTTGAAAATTTCAATTAATCTCTTTGGGGTAATAAGTAAAGCTCATCAGATAACGAGCTCCATTAAATCACCCTAATGGGGTATTTAATGATTGATCCTAATAAATAAATGATATTATTACGTTAGATGACTAACCCAATTTTTCGAGATGTGATAACTTCTACCTCAGAATAGTACGTTTTGAGGAATAAACCGATTACCAATTTGTATTCTTCTTCAGCGATATAAACCATGAAAATTTTGAGTTAATCCAATTTGAAAAGCTATGGAGAACTAAGATTCTCCATACCGTCAATTTCCCCTATTTTTGCTCCCAATTTTTCAGATGAATTTCAATCTTATCGCCACCGACCCAGGTTCCAAGGCCCGCGCAGGAACTCTTACTACCGATCATGGAGAAATACCCACTCCCATATTCATGCCCGTAGGGACAGCGGGTTCGGTTAAAGCCGTGCATCAGCGCGAACTGGAACTCGATATTGATGCAAAGATCATTTTAGGCAATACGTATCATTTATACTTGCGGCCGGGCATCGAATTACTCCAAAAAGCCGGTGGGCTGCATCAATTCAACGGATGGAACCGCCCTATTCTTACTGACAGTGGCGGCTACCAGGTCTACTCGCTTTCGGCCAACCGGAAGATCAAAGAAGAAGGGGTTGCTTTTAAATCACACATTGACGGATCGAAGCATCACTTCTCTCCCGAGTCGGTGATGGACATTCAGCGCACCATTGGTGCCGACATCATTATGGCCTTTGACGAGTGTACTCCGTACCCCTGCGAATATGGGTATGCACGAAAGTCCATGCACATGACGCACCGTTGGCTGGAGCGATGTGTAACACGGATCAACGAAACCGAACCAAAATATGGATATCGCCAGACGCTGTTTCCCATTGTACAGGGAAGTGTCTATAAAGATCTGAGAAAGGAATCAGCGGAGTTTATTGCCAATCAGCAACAACAAGGCAATGCTATCGGTGGGCTATCCGTGGGGGAACCACACGAGCTGATGTACGAAATGACTGATTTAGTGTGTGGCATTCTGCCTCACGACAAACCCCGCTACCTCATGGGCGTGGGCACGCCTGAAAATATTCTGGAATGCATTGCACTGGGGGTGGACATGTTTGACTGTGTGATGCCCACACGGAATGCACGCAACGGAATGTTATTTACCACGCAGGGTATCATTAACATACGCAACGAAAAATGGAAAGAGGACCTGAGCCCCATTGATACTGAATTAGGAGGATATGCCAGCACCTTCTATACAAAAGCGTACCTTCGTCATCTGGTGATCAACAAAGAAATTTTAGGCGCACAAATTGCTTCTATCCACAATCTTGCCTTCTACCTTTGGCTGGTAAAACAGGCGAGAGAACGGATCATAGAGGGAACGTTTACCGAATGGAAAAACAAAATGGTGAAAATCGTATCGCAGCGACTTTAATACCCTGGTCAAGTAGCCCCGGTCTGCCAATGAATTTGACTACGGTCTGCTTTTCATTGACCAATCGGCACCTTGCGAATTGAACAATCACACGAATGAAGATTTTAGATAAATACATTCTCAAAAAAGTACTTTCCACTTTCTTCTTTGTGGTACTCATCCTCATGTCTATCGTAACGGTAATTGACCTGACGGAAAAAATGGATAAGTATTCCAGAAACAACCTGGACACCATAACAATCCTTGGTTACTATGCCGATTTCCTTCCGTGGGTAGCAGGGCTCATTACACCTATCACTGTATTCATCGCCATTGTATTCGTTACCTCGCAGATGGCCTCACGTACGGAGATCATTGCTATCCTCAGTAGTGGCATCAGTTTTATACGAATGCTCTTTCCTTATTTTATAGCCGCATTCATACTGGCATTGATCAGTTTTTATCTGAATGGATGGGTCATTCCTAAGTCGAATCGCGACCGCGCCGAGTTTGAGATGCGCTACTTCAATAAATCCACTTCGTTTGACCGTAAAAATCTGCACATGCAGATCGAGCCCAACATCTATCTCTACCTTCAGAATTACAACAACCAATCCAATACCGGTTATCAATTTTCATTGGAGAGATTCAAAGACAACCGCCTGATCGAAAAACTTACTTCGGATAATATCCAGTGGGATACCACCAAACAAAAGTGGACGCTTCGCTATTGGAAAAAGAGAAAGACCGATAGCCTTTTCACCACCGTCGGAAGATCACAGATCAACCAGCTCAGCGTATCGGGCGATGCGCTCGATACGACACTGGCCATCACCCCAAAAGATTTTGCTGATGATCAAATGTATTATGATGGAATGACCATCCCTGAACTCCGGAAACACATTGCCAAAATGAGGTTCAGAGGATCTACCGGTGTAGCCGCTTTCGAAACAGAAATGCACATCCGCTACGCCACACCATTTACGATTTTTGTATTGGTATTTATGGGTGTCATTGTTTCTTCGCGCAAGAGCCGTGGTGGTACCGGATTTCAAATTGCGTTGGGATTTCTTCTCTCTTTCGTGTTTATCATTTTCTTTATGATCACACGCACTTTTGCTGAAGCAGGATTTCCTCCTCCTATTGTGGCCGCATGGCTTCCCAACATTGTATTCACTATTCTGTCTTTAGTGATGTATAAATATGTACCCCGCTAGATGACGACTCCATCCACCACTGATTATTTCAAATTACATTTTATCGTTTTGCTCTGGGGCTTTACAGCAATACTGGGCAAGCTGGTTGCTATTCCCGCTGTGGAAATGGTTTTCTATCGTACGCTGCTGGCCGCTGCAGGTATGGGGGCAGTCATGCTTTATACCCAAACCCGTTTCCGGATTTCCACTTCCGACTTCTGGAAGATTTTCCTCGTGGGTTTTATCGTGGCCGCGCACTGGCTCACTTTTTTCATCTCCGGCCGTATCGCCAATGCGTCCGTTAGCCTGGTGGGATTTGCCACCGGTTCATTATGGACGGCACTCATCGAACCACTGGTAAAGAAGAAAAAAATTCAGGCCATCGAAGTAGGCCTTGGCTTGGTCGTGATCACGGGTCTTTACATCATCTTCTCTTTTGATTTTGAATATCCGCTGGGCCTGCTGCTGGGTATCGCTTCAGGTCTTACTATGGCTTTGTTTGCCGTGTTCAATTCTACCTTTGTTAACCGTGTGCATCCATTTACCATTACTTTTTATGAGATGACGGGTGCCTGTGTAGCCACGGCTTTGTTCTTTCCGGTCTACCTCGCTTTCTGGAGTACAGATCATCAATTGCACCTCATCCCTTCGTGGATGGACTGGGTTTGTATTGCCGCTATGGCCTGGGCATGTTCGGTATATGCCTACACCGTGGCATTAAACCTGATGAAGAAAATCTCCGTTTTCCTGATTTCACTTACACTCAACCTGGAACCCGTTTATGGAATTGTCATGGCCGTGGCCATTTTCGGTGATTCCGAAAAGATGACTTTCAATTTCTACATCGGTACCGCAGTCATTCTTTGTGCTGTACTCTCTTATCCCTTATTGAAAGGAAAATTAACCAAGTCAACGCAGCCATCCTGACCAGTGGGCCAAACTTTGCCACGAAGGATCAGCTTTCGGTGGTTCATCAAATATCCCAAACACCGAAGACCCCGAACCGCTCATGCTTGCATACACGGCTTTCCGTGCATAGAATTGTTCTTTCAGCTGAGCAATGACAGGGTAATTCGTTAAAATCGTCTTTTCAAAATCATTCGTTAGCTGATGTTTCCATTTTTCCAATGGCAGGTGGATGATATCCCTTAATGGAATAGCCGGAGCTTGAGGTTTCACTCCGGCATAGGCTTCGGCTGTCGAAACATGAACATCGGGCTTGATCACCACCAGGTATTTATCCTTGAGACTAAGTTCAATGGGAGTCAATTGCTCACCACGCCCGGTGCCTTGCATAGGCTCATCACCAATAAAGAAAGCACAATCACTACCCAGCTGTGCGGCGTACTGTTTCAGCCGGTCAGTACTCAACTGTAAATCGAAAACAGCGTTGAGCAAACGAAGAGTGTGTGCGGCATCTGACGAACCTCCGCCCAGCCCCGCACCCGTGGGGATGATCTTATGCAGATGAATCTGAACCGGACTTATGTCAAACTCTTTTTTCAGAAGATGATACGCTTTCAAACATAAGTTATCCTCTTCCCTGCCGGGAATGAGGTTACCGCTGCTCTGGAAAGAGAGTTGACGGGCAGGGATAATTTCCAGCATGTCCGTCCACGGAACTGGGTAAAAAACAGTATCGAGATTATGATATCCATCTTCCCGTTTCGAGATGATATCAAGCCCCAGGTTGATTTTACAAGGAGGGAAAGTAACCATAGCAGGTGGCAATATTACAAATAGGCTTAGAAATATGTAGAGTACCTCATCCGTTTGCAGCAAAAAATATGGTACATTTCTACTATCCAAACCCACCAAAAACACCTATGGAACAAGTATCCACTCCGGAATTTTCATTTCTTATAAATTGGGACAGGTACATGCTCATAGCAGGAGGAGCGTGTATCGTCATTGCGTTTTTAATCTTTCTGTATCACGAGTTCAAGGTTGCCCAGGTAAAAGACCTCAAAGAAAAGTATGATTATGTCAATCTTCATGAGGTGCAGTATTTCTGGTACAGCATC
This sequence comes from Flammeovirgaceae bacterium, assembly GCA_023251155.1. Classification (GTDB taxonomy): domain Bacteria; phylum Bacteroidota; class Bacteroidia; order Cytophagales; family Cyclobacteriaceae; genus ELB16-189. Next base: position 40,728 of record JAHEZH010000042.1, read on the forward strand.
ATCGCGCTTATTGCGTCAGGTGTCTTTCTTACCAATAGTGTATTCACCAACAA